>DASZJO010000031.1:0-105850 GCA_035948015.1 Puia sp. | reverse complement strand
ATCCAGACCACTGACCAGCTCATCCAGGGTATATTCGTAGTTTTTGTTCAGCACAAACCCAAAGCTGCCTTCATCCTGATGTTCACACAGAAATACGACCGATCTCATGAAATTGGGATCTTTCAGGAAGGGATCAGCAATCAACAATATGCCTGGTGCAGGGTTCTCCATGATCTCTAAATTAAATAATCCTGCGGTATAACAAAACCGTCTTATTAAATATAGGGTTTTTTCAGGGGAAATCCTCCATCTTTGTGAAACCTTCGTTAAATACCTGACCCTATTGTGAAATAGGCTATTATCCCCATTATCCTTTATCTATTTTTGCGGTTGGACCAATCATATGGGTTTGAAAAAAATTTTTCCTGTCATTTTTCTACTGATTACGTTTTCCTTAGTCGGGATCATTTACATCCAGATTAATTGGATCGTGACCATGAACGAAAATAAGCAGGAAGAGCTCCATCACCATATGGTGGATGCAGTACGTTCCGTGGCTGCAGGTCTCACGGCCCAGCGTATGGTCGGACCCAGCTTCAAGTCTTTTCCCCTCAAACCGGGTGGCGTATTAAGACCGGCTGACCCCTTTCTTATGGAGATGATGCGCATTCCACCGGTCACTCAAACCTTCACCCCACAGGAGATCAATAACCGGCTTAGAAAGGCGTTCAATAACCAGGGGCTCGAGAAAGCCCATTTCGAGTTCTCCGTCTTTTCCAATATCGGTTCCACTTCGAACGCAAGCTTTCAAATTCCGGAGCTGCGATCCAGTAACTTCCTCTCCGAGCTCAGCGACTCTATCAATAACATGGTTTTCATTGAACAGCTGCAGGCGCCCGAGAGTGCAGACGGCAACAGCGTCCTGCCGGACGAAGGGATTATC
Source organism: Puia sp. (assembly GCA_035948015.1). Classification (GTDB taxonomy): domain Bacteria; phylum Bacteroidota; class Bacteroidia; order Chitinophagales; family Chitinophagaceae; genus Puia. The sequence continues at coordinate 104,967 of DASZJO010000031.1, read as the reverse complement.
GTGGTCGTTCATGATTTCAAAGGGCTCGTCCAGGGGGAAATGAGGGTCATGATCGCCAGTGCTATTTTCTTCACCCTGATGATCATCGCCGCATTCTACGTAACAGTGAGTGCGCTCCTCCGGCAGAAAAAGCTCAGTGAGATCAAGAATGATTTTATCAACAACATGACCCATGAATTCAAGACCCCCCTTGCTACCATTTCGCTCGCCGTCGACGCACTCCGCAATGAGAAAGTAGTCCAGGACCGGGAAAAATCCGGCTATTTCACGGGTATCATCAAGGAAGAGAACAAGCGAATGAACAAGCAGGTAGAGACCATCCTGCAGGCATCCCTCCTTGACCGCCAGGAGCAGCAGCTCAATCTTAAATCACTGCATGCTCACCTCATTATCGAGGAGGCCCTGGAAAATGTCCGCCTTCAGCTCGAAGGAAAAGGCGGCAGTTCCGAATTGCAGCTCAACGCGAAGACTGACCTTATCGAAGCGGATGAGGTCCATTTCATGAATGTCATTACCAACCTGATCGACAACGCCATCAAATATTCAAAGGATAATCTGCTGATCCGCATCAGCACCCAAAACACTGCCCGGAACCTTGTCATCCGGATCGAGGATAATGGGATCGGCATGACCAAGGAAACGCAACGCCGCATCTTTGAGAAATTCTATCGCGCCCACACCGGAAACCTGCATAATGTCAAAGGATTCGGTCTTGGGCTTAGTTATGTGAAGACCATCGTCGAAGCGCACCAGGGAAAGATCAAAGTTGACAGCACGGTTGGTAAAGGAACGTCTTTCACGCTCGAATTTCCACTTAAAGCCCAGGCTTCCAATGGGCGGTAAGCCGAATTTCCTGGTAATATTTCCGGTGCATTCGGGGTGTTTTGCCGGTTTGGGACTTAAAGTGGCGGTTGAAATTGGAGAAATTATTGAACCCGCATTCATAACAGATCTCAGCCACGCTTTTATGGGTTTCAGCCAGAAGCTTACAGGCATGCCCGATCCGGACCTCCAACAAAAATCTCGAGAAGGTCTTTTTAATCCTTGATTTAAAATAACGGCAAAAGGAATGCGGACTAATATGCGCCACCTTCGCGATCTGCACTAAGGTGATCTCCCCGGAAAAATGGGTCATAATATATTGATAGATGGCGTTCATCCGCTCTGTTTCGGTCGGATTATAAAGAAACTGAAGCCCCGGGCTGCAGACGGTCTTTGTTTGCCGTGAATGAGCGATAGCCTGCAGGATTTGCAGCAGCAGGATGATCCGCTCACTGTTCTTCGCGATCAGCAATTTTTGCATCAGGTCACTGACAAATCGCCTGGTTTGATTCTTCACCCGTACTCCCATTTGGGCCTTGTCCATCAGTTGCAGCAAAGCCTTGTTTTCCGGCAACTTTAAAAAAGCCTCGCCAAAACAATCCGGCATGAAATGGATCACGATGGCTTCCACCTTTAATTTTGAATGGGGCTTTAAAAATTTCTCATCGCTACGCCATAAGTGGGGAAGGTTCGAACCCAGCAGGATCATATCGTCCGGCTTAAAATGGTGGATGTTGTCGCCGATGAACTGCCGCCCCGATCCCTTGATGATCTGCACCAGCTCGACCTCCGGATGGTAATGCCATTTATTGTAGAAATGCGGTACGACGTCATACCTTATATTAAAGGAATGGTCCGGTTTCAAATGGATCTTTAACAAGTGAGGCTTCATGACTGCCGGGTTTTGATAGTAGAATGGTGTACTTTATACACAACCTGATAAATATAGGTTAAGATAGTACAAGTAGTTGACAACCGGATGGAAAATAGTCACGGTCGTTCATTCTATTTTTGCGCATGGCTAACAAATTTATATTAGGACTCGATCAGGCAGGTATCGATGACATTGCACTGGTTGGCGGAAAGAATGCCTCATTGGGAGAAATGATCCGGCACCTGACCGGTCTCGGCATTGCTATCCCGGACGGCTTTATCATCACCGCGGAAGCGTACCGGCATTTCATCGCTTGCAATGACCTGGATAAAAAGATCGTGGCATTGGTAACGGCGATCGACTACGACAACATCGAATCCCTGCGCCGGGCCGGGCTTCAGATCCGCGGGATAATCCGGAACGCTAAATTCCCCTCCGACCTTAGCGCCGGGATCATCGAAGCCTACTACACACTCTCGGCTCAACACGGACAGGAAACGACCGACGTGGCCGTCAGGTCCTCGGCCACCGCGGAAGACCTGCCCGATGCCAGCTTTGCCGGTCAGCAGGAAACCTATCTGAATGTCCGCGGCCCGGCGGCTATTATGGATTCCGTACGAAATTGCTTTGCCTCCTTGTTCACGGACCGCGCCATTAGCTACCGGCAGAATTTCGGCTTTGACCATTTTGCCGTGGGGTTGTCCGTTTGCGTCCAGAAAATGGTACGCTCCGACCTCGGTAGCTCGGGTGTGGCTTTTTCGCTGGATACCGAATCCGGGTTCAGGGATGTGGTAGTCATCAACGGCTCGTACGGGCTCGGTGAACTGATTGTGCAGGGAAGCGTTTCGCCGGATGAATTCATTGTGTTCAAGCCTATGCTGGAAGAAGCGTTCACCCCGATAATCGAAAAGAAATTGGGCGTTAAGGACCAGGTAATGATCTACGGCGATGATCCGGACGAAAGGGTAAGGGTCATTCCCACCGATAAGGCCGCACAACACCGGTTTTGCCTTAACGACGACACGATCCTTCAGCTGGCCCGATGGGTGTGCATCATAGAGGCTTATTATACGAAGCTGAAGGGTCACTGGTGTCCGATGGATGTGGAATGGGCCCTGGACGGCCTTTCCAATCAGCTCTTCATCGTTCAGGCCAGACCTGAGACGATCCATTCGCGCAAGGATCACCGCCGGTTGACCGAATATAGCATGCGCCCGCATCACGCGAACCCTGTTTTAAAAGGGATCGCCGTTGGTGACAAGATCGCGACAGGCAGGATAAAGACGATGTACTCCCTGGATAAACGCTTGTCCGAAGGAAACGAGTTCAACGCCGGCGATATCCTCGTAACGGATATGACGGACCCCGACTGGGAGCCGATCATGAAGAAAGCCGCAGCCATTGTCACCAATAAAGGCGGCCGGACCTGCCATGCTGCCATCGTTGCGCGGGAAATGGGCGTGCCGGCGATCGTGGGCTGTGGAAATGCAACCACGATACTGACGGATGGGATGCAGGTCACGGTCAGCTGCGCCGAAGGAGATACGGGCATAGTGTATGAAGGAGCGCTCGGGTTTGACATAACCGAAATGGATAAGGAAGAGCTACCGGAGATCGAGACCCGGCTCTTGTTGAATGTGGCGTCTCCAGCCATGGCCTTCCGGTTCTCGAATATACCCAATAAAGGAGTTGGGCTGGCAAGAGAGGAATTTATCATCAATAACTATATCGGCATTCATCCGATGGCGCTCCTCACCCATAAAAACCTCAACGATAAAGCCCTGTCGGCGAAGATCAGCATGGCTATCCGGGGATTTGACAATGAGGAGCAGTTCTTTATTCAGAAGCTATCTTTCGGCATCGCAAAGATCGCCGCTGCCTTTTACCCGAATCCGGTGATCGTCCGATGCTCCGATTTCAAAAGCAATGAATATCGTAACCTCGCGGGTGGTGAACATTTCGAACCGGTGGAGGAAAACCCGATGATCGGCTGGCGGGGCGCATCGCGATATTATTCCAATGACTACAAGCCGGCTTTCGGGTTGGAATGCCAGGCTATCCGGCGCGTCCGATCGGTCATGGGCCTGACCAATGTTGCTGTGATGATCCCCTTCTGCAGAACGGTGTCAGAATTGGCAAAGGTAACCGCGATCATGGCCGAATATGGATTGAAGAAGGGAATCGACGGCCTGGAACTATACCTCATGGCGGAGATCCCTGCCAATATTCTAATGGCAGAAGAACTTGCTGCGCATATTACCGGGTTTTCGATCGGCTCCAACGATCTTACCCAGCTTACGCTGGGCCTGGACCGCGATTCATCGCTGGTGGCTCACCTGTATGACGAACGGGACGAGTCCGTAAAGCGGATGCTCCGGATGCTGATGCAGACAGCAAAGCGGACCGGAACGAAAGTGGGAATTTGTGGTCAGGGCCCGTCGGATTACCCGGACTTTGCACAGTTCCTCGTCGAGCAAGGCATCGACTCGATCTCCGTTACGCCCGACTCGGTTATCAAGACGATCAGGGCCGTTCATGCCATCGAACAAAAATTGAAAGCAAAAATGCCGGAATCCGATAAAATACTGGTGTAGTGAAAATAGGCCTGTTCATCCCCTGTTATATCGATCAATTCTACCCGCAGGTGGCAATAGCCTCGTTGGAATTGCTGGAAAAGCTGGGTTGTGAGGTTAGCTATCCGCTGCAACAAACCTGTTGCGGCCAGCCGATGGCCAATAGCGGATACGCCAACCTGTCAACCGGCTGCAACCGGAATTTCGTAAGAAATTTCACTGGCTGCGACTATATCGTCGCACCATCCGGCAGCTGTGTCCTCCATATCCGGGAACACCTGGATGACGACCGGAAAAGCGAATCGACCTATATCCGCGAGCATATTTTTGAGCTGACGGAATTCCTGGTGGATGTCCTAAAAACAGGTCGGCTGGATGCCGTGTTTGCCCATAAGGTCGGCCTTCATGTCTCCTGCCATGGCCAGCGCGGCCTGCATACCTCATCCATGTCTGAACTGGTCGGTGCCCCATTTTCGAAACCCGAACAGCTGCTCAAGATGATAGGGGGCCTGGAACTGATAAAACCCGCGCGAATCGACGAATGTTGCGGATTCGGCGGAACATTTTGTGTTTTTGAAGAGGCCGTTTCCGTGAAGATGGGAAAAGACAGGATAAAGGAACATGAATTGAGTGAAGTAGAATATATCACCGGTACCGATACCAGTTGCCTGATGCACCTGGAGGGGATCTTAAGACGGAACCGTAGCAGGATCGGCATAAAGCATATTGTTGAAATCTTAAACGCCCCGTCATGACCGACCATGCATCCCTGGCCGCAGCCTTCAACAAAGACGAACTCCGGGTCGACTGGCATGATGCCACCCTTTGGCAAGTCCGGAAGAAAAGAGATGTAGCCGCTGCATCCGTCCCGGAATGGGAACAGCTGCGCGAGTTGGCCTCGCAGATAAAGGAACATACCTTATCCGATCTGGACCGGCTATTGATCCAATTTGAAAAGAACGCGCAGGACAATGGCATGGTCGTTCACTGGGCGGCAGATGCCCGCGAACATAACGAGATCATCTTACGCCTCATCCGCAGCAACCATATCAGCCGGATCGTCAAAAGCAAGTCGATGCTCACGGAGGAATGCCACTTGAATGAATTCCTCGCAGAAAAAGGGATCGCGGTCACCGACACCGACCTCGGTGAATATATCGTTCAGCTGCGGCAGGAGCCTCCAAGCCATATTGTCCTGCCTGCTATTCATTTGAAGCGCGAAGACGTAAGTGCTACTTTTCATAAACACCTCGATACCCAAAAGGGAAATAATGACCCGTCTTATCTGACAGCTGCCGCAAGAAAGACCCTGCGAAACAAATTTGTTCAATCGGATCTGGCAATCACCGGCATCAATTTCGCGGTTGCCGGGACCGGCGCCTTTGTTGTCTGCACCAATGAAGGAAATGCGGATATGGGCGCGCATACTGCCCCCCTCCATATCGCCTGTATGGGGATAGAGAAGATCATCCCAAAGACTGAGCATCTCGGCGTTTTCCTGCGGCTGCTGGCAAGAAGCGCGACCGGGCAGCCTATAACCACCTATTCAAGCCATTTTCTTAAACCCCGTGCCGGGCGGCAAATACATATCGTCATCGTCGACAACGGCCGGTCCCGGCATCTGGCAAAGCCCGATTTCAGGAATGCCCTGAAATGCATCCGCTGCGCGGCCTGTTTAAATACCTGTCCTGTGTATAGAAGAAGCGGCGGCCATAGTTACCACAGCACGGTTGCCGGTCCCATCGGTGCTATCCTGAACCCCAACATGGAGATGCGAAAAAATGCCGACCTGCCTTTTGCCTCCACGCTTTGCGGCTCCTGCAGTAACGTCTGCCCGGTAAAGATCGACATTCATGCGCAATTGTGGAAGTGGCGGCAGATACTGGCCACCGAAGGGATCCTCCCCGCAAATAAAAAGCGAGCCATGAAAGGAATGGCTTTTATTTTTTCCGCTCCCCGCCTCTATCGCTTTGCCGGAAAACTGGGCCGGATCACGATGCGGTTCCTGCCGTTCCTTATTGCCAATAAATTATGGAACCCATGGTACCGGCAACGGGAGATGCCGCAGCCACCCGGGCGAAGCTTCCACAGCTGGTGGCGCAACAACCGATATGAACGCAAGAGATAAAATATTAGCGTCTATCGCAGCGGGCAAACCGGCCCTGGCGCCCCTTCCTTACATCGGATTTGCCGCGGAAAGCGATGTGGATCTGCTCGGCGCGGAATTCATCCGGGTGCTCGCCAGCATCGGGGCGATTGCAACGAACACGACCGGCCTCGAGCTCATTAAAGAAGACCTGCGGCAGGCAAGACTGGACGGCGGCTGTATCGTCAATACCATTCCTGCCATCGGAACGGTGGACGAAGAAGTCAATGCGGAAAGTACTGCCCAGTTCCTGGAGCGGGTGGAGAAAGTGTATGTCCGGGGCACGATCGGCGTGGCTGAAAACGGCGCTATATGGTTGTCGGAATCCGATATGATTAACAGGCTGCTGCCATTTATTTGTCAGCATCTGGTGATCGTTGTGGATCGGCAGAAGGTGGTAGCCAATATGCACGAAGCCTATGGAGCGCTATCGACAAGGCGCCAGGAGGGCTATGGGGTCTTTATCGCAGGCCCCTCCCGGACAGCGGATATAGAGCAATCACTCGTCACCGGCGCGCACGGCGCCCGGAGCGTATTAGTATATCTGGTTAGCCCGGAAACGCATTTTTGATTGCGGCTAGCGGTACACCCAATACCTGTCTGGAGATCTTGTCCAATTCGGTTTCATCTCCCTGCAAATGGCAGGTGATCTGTGTATGCGTCAATTTTTGCCCCGGCGCGAGAAAAGCTGCGGAAGACAACGATTCCAGCTCGTAGAAGGGACCCATCTGCGAACCATCTTTTAACGGTCCGTCATTATACGCGTTAAAGGCATCCCCGGAAAAAGGTTGCGTTTGCTCCTCCCAGGCCGAATTCACGAAGTCCTTTGCACCGGCCGGCCAGACCGCCTCCAGGATGGTCAGCACGTGATTGGCTGCGTCATAGCTCCCGATATATTTCATGCGGTGACCCGGTGGGATACCGACCTTGCCTCTGAACTTTCCATCCGCCCGCAGGTAGGCATGATCATCGATCAGCTTCCATCGATCCTGCGGGATCACCCCAAAATAGCGGTCATGCACAAGCGCCGTCGTATCGCCCGCATTCTTTTTAACCGGTAAAACGATGACGGTTTGAGGCGACGGTTTCATCATACCCAATAGCCATATTGCCGGCGCGCCCGTTTTGCGCTGCCAGGAAGTTTTTCCGGTGTTGACCAACGTATTTTCGCTTTCATACGCAACGGTCCGGATCCCGCTATCCAGGACCAACCCCAGGGCCTGTTCTATCGCGGGGCGATCCAGCAGCCGGATATTCCGATCGATCTGCATGTCAAACAACGTCCCCGACCGGTTGGTCAGCGCCATCTCTTTCTTAAACGATACGCTGCTGTCCGTCTTACCGGCAATATCGAATGCAACCGTGTCAAAAACAGCAGGAGTGAACCAATGGTCGAAATCATAAGGGACATTCTTTTTAAAGAAAAAAGAGAACTGACCCCCTTCCGGGGCCAGCCAGATCCTTTCTTCGCCTCCATACGGATTGATATGCTCCAGGTGCTTTCCGGATGCAATCAGGTTATAATTGATCCAGCCATAACTGTGGCCGGTGTCGCCATTGCAGGAGCTCGTCATCACCCTGCCCTCATATTGGGGAGCGATCAGGACCCTGGACCCGCCATTGTTGTCATGCAGTTCGATAACCGGCGTGAACTTTTGCAGAAAGGAGCGATCTGCGGCATAATCGGGTGAAATGCCCGCAGTTGTGGCGGCAGGGGACGGCTGGTCCTTTTTTTCCTGCTCGTGACAGGCTGAAAATCCCAGGAACAGAACGCAAGAGCAGCAAAGCCGTAAATGCATACCCATAGTTGATTTTTTATAGTGAGACACCTTTTTTCCAGGGTATGAAGTCGTCCTGGCGAAGCAGCACCGTTTTTGTGAGGGCTTCCCCGCTGGCTACTTTAATACAAAAATCCAGGATGATCGAACCCATTTGCTGAATGGATGTCTCGCCGGTTATCACTGCTCCGGCATCGATGTCGATGATATCCCTCATCCGCTCCGCCACCCGACTATTGGAGGATATTTTAATGGTAGGACAGATCGGATTACCAGTGGGCGTTCCAAGCCCCGTCGTAAATAAGATCAGTGTAGCCCCAGAGGCCACTTTACCCGTAGTGGATTCTACATCATTTCCCGGTGTGCAGACCAGGGAGAGCCCGTCCTTTGTGGCCTTTTCCGTGTAGTCAAGTACGTCCACGACAGGAGAGGTACCCCCTTTCTTGACCGCACCGGCCGATTTCATTGCGTCAGTGATCAGCCCGTCCCGAATATTTCCCGGTGACGGGTTCAAGTGAAACCCTGAACCTGCCTGGATAGCCAGCGCATTATACGATTCCATCAGGTGGATGAATTTGTGGGCTGTCGATTCCTCGACACATCGGTTCAATATATCCTGTTCCGCGCCGCACAGCTCCGGGAATTCAGCCAAAAGCACCTTGCCGCCCAAAGCCACCAACAAATCGGCTGCATAGCCTACGGCGGGATTCGCCGAAATACCACTGAACCCGTCACTTCCGCCGCATTTGACCCCTATGCATAATTTACTTATAGGCGCAGGCTGCCGCTGAAGTTTATTGATGGCCGTCAACCCCTGAAAGGTCTTCAGGATCGCCTGGCGGATCAGCGTTTCTTCGTCTCCGATCTTCTGTTGCTCAAAGATCAAAAACGGCTTTTGAAAAGAAGCGTTTCGTTTTAAAAGCGCCTTTTTAAAATGATCTACCTGTAAATGCTGGCATCCCAAACTCAGGAGCGTAATTCCCCCTACGTTCGGATGATCTGCATATGCCGCCAGCAGGTCTCCCAAGGTTTCCGCATCCTGGCGGGTGCCCCCGCACCCTCCCTGATGTTTTAAGAATTTGATGCCGTCCACGTTGCTGAACAAGCGCCTGGGATTACTTTGGCCGTTCGGGGCCAGGGCTCCGGCGAGGTCCGGATGATCCAGGTCGACACCGTCCCGGTACGCCTTCACGAGGTCACTGGCAAATCGTTTGTACTTATCAGTCACCGCATATCCCAATTCATCATCCAGTACCTCCCGGATGACATCCATGTTCCGGTTCTCACAAAAAACCGTGGGAATAAAAAGCCAGTAATTGGCCGTCCCGACCCTTCCGTCTTCGCGGTGATAGCCCTTGAACATCCGTTCCGCGAAGCTGCTTACATCGGGCGGTTCCCATTGGTACTGATAGGTTTTATACTCGAAAGATTCGGCAGCATGCTTTACATTGGACACATTCATCCATTCGCCGCAGATAATATCCTGCTGCGCCCGCCCGACAAGCGTGCCATACATGATCACGGCGTCCCCTGATCTTAGGTCTGACGCGAAAAACTTGTGCTTTGCCGGTATATCCTGCGCTAAAATGATGGTGCCGCCATTGACATGAGCGACGGCTCCCTTTTTCAAATCCTTTAATGCAACTACAACATTATCCCGGACATCCATCTGCAGATAGGATGACTTTTCCATTTCCTGATATTTTTAAAGAGAATCCTGCCTTTATTCGATCCGCTAATGTATTTATAACACCGGCGTGTATTTTTTAACGGATTGGCAATCTTATATCCTATCTTATCATGATTTTCCTCACTTGACTAGGCAGTATTTTTCGACATAAACTCCCGCTGATAGAGCAAAGGAGTCTTGTGGGTGATCAGTTTGAAATATTTATGGAAACTGGCGAAGTTGTGAAAGCCACTTTCATAACAAATTTCCTTTATGCTTAATTTATTTGTAAGCAATAATTTACATGCAATCCCCACTTTGATTTCAATCAAAAAGTGTGAATAGGTCTTTCGGGTCTTCGATTTGAAGAACCGGCAAAAGGAGTTGGGGCTCATACAGGCTATCGCCGCTACCTCCTCCATTTGTATCTTCCTTTTATAATTGGCCAGCGAGAACTGGTAGATCGAATTGATCCGGTCATTTTCACTATCGCGGATATTGGGTTGAAACCCTATCGAAGAAAGTATACAGACCTCATCCGAATGGGCGATAGCGATCAGGGCCTCCAATAGTAGTACTACCTTTCGGCTGCCGATGGCATCTAACATTTCCTCTAAAAGATGACCTACATATTCCCTGGTCTTTCCCGTTACCCGGATGCCTCGCTTCGCAGTTGCGAGGATTTCCTTCAGGGGCCGGTTTTCGGGGATGCTCAGGAATTCCCTGCCCCAGAAATAATCGCAAAAATGAGTAACAAAGACGTTCGGCTGATTGACCGCCGAATCAAAATATCGGTCATCAAAGCTCCAGTAATGCGGGAGATCCGCGCCTACCAAAATAACATCACCAGAACGAAAAGTACTGATGCTGTCACCAATGAATTGTGTCCCTTCCCCTTCCTTAAAATAGATCAATTCAACTTCAGGATGATAGTGCCACCGGTTATTGATAAAGGGAACCCTGTCCTGCCTTACGCTGAATGAGGAAGAAGGCTCAGCGGCTACTTTTAAAAGTTGAGGTTTCATATAGCAATTGTTTTAGCAATCAGAGTCTCGGATTAAAAGTTATCGTATTTATCCCTATTTGTAAAAAGATATTTGGTAAAATGCCAAAATCGCTTAATAAATGGCCAATTACTCAAATTCTGTTCATTACCTCAGAAAGACTGCATCCCGTCCTGTTATTCCGCCGTCTTTAAAATGCTCAAATAACTGAACTAAATGCTAATTTGATGACCGCGCCAGCCTCGGCAACGACCTACATTTGTTTTGGTTAAAGGCATCTATTAGTTCATCGAGCCAAAACATGTAGTATGAAAGATTGCTTGAAAAAATGGGGAATTCATTCCTTAACATCTCTGTTCAGGGAGGCCCCTCTCCAAAAAATGTTTTTTTTCGTTTTCTTATTTTTTTTATCGCCCTGCTTATTTGCGCAAACGATGGTCACCGGAGAAGTAACCTCCGCCGATTCCGTTTTGCCTGGCGTAACCGTTCAAGTGAAAGGGACCAACGTAACCACCCAAACCGACGGTCGCGGCCAATTTAGGATAAGCGCCACCCGGGGAGCTACCCTGGTCTTTAGTCATGTCGGATTTACCACCCAGGATGTAAAGGTCGGCGCCCGTCCGGTCATTAATGTTCAATTGACGTCCGGTTCGCAGCAATTGAGTGGCGTCGTTGTCGTTGGTTATGGAACGCAGGCCAAGAAAGATCTGACCGGCGCCATTGCGTCCGTGACCGATGATGCGGTGAAGAACCGACCCATCGGCAGCTTGAATGAAGGACTGGTCGGCCAGATCCCGGGCGTGGACATCACGCTGAACGATGCGACACCGGGCGGCGAAACGGACGTAAAAATAAGGGGTATCGGGTCGATAGGAGCGGCCGTGGAGCCGTTATACGTGGTGGACGGTTTTCCTACCAGCCAGGCATTCGCCAATGCAATCGACCCTTCGACGATCCAGTCCCTGGACGTCTTGAAGGACGCATCCGCAACGGCTATTTACGGAAGCCGCGGCAGCAATGGAGTAATCATCATCACAACTAAATCGGGCAAGACCAGGGCGCCCACCATTAGCTTCAACACCCTGACCGGTGCCGCCAACGTTGCAAAAAGAGACTACTATGACGTACTGAGTGGCAAGGACTATGTGGAATTTGAGCTGGAGTCGCTCAATAACCAATGGGTCAACTCAGGACCGGGCCGTTTGCCTTCCGATCCGAACTCGGTCAGGATTGCGGCCGGGCAGCCGGGATTGGTGATTCCGGCAAATATCCAAACCTGGAATGGTGTCAACACCAATTGGCAGAACGCGATTTTCAACCCCGCATTGATCCAGGACTATAGCATCAACGTCACGGGCGGATCGAATGGCGTCAGATATCTGTTTGCAGCCGGCTATTATCAGAACCAGGGCGTGGTTGTCGGAACGGGCTTGCAAAAATATACCGCCCAGGCCAAGGTGGATGCAGATCTGTACAAAGATATCATCCAGGCCGGGATCAATATCCTGCCGTCCTATTCCCGCCAGCGGATCGCTCAATACCAGAGCCAGAATGTCTATGCGTCGACGATCGGCGATGCCCTTGGAATGCCCTCCGATATTCCGGTAAATAACCCCGATGGGTCTTATGGGCAAGTGATCAATCCGCAGCCCGGATTCGCTTCGATCCTCAATCCGGTTCAATTGGGCAAGCAATTGCAGGACTATACCTACAATCTTTCCAATCTCGTTAACTCGTACCTGAAAGTAAACGTCACCAAAGACCTCGAAGTGAAGACGACCATCGGCGCAACCTTATATTACTCGCAGAATGACTACTACTACCCCAGCACCATTCCGCTCAACGGGTCTTTGCCGAGCAATGTAGGCGGCACCTCCTCCACTGCCAGCACGATCAACTGGCTTTCGGAAACAACCGTGAACTACCACAAGATCTTCCACCAGGATCACAAGGTCAATGTTCTTGCCGGGTACAGCGCGCAAAAGGAAACCGATCATTCCAACTCGGTAACCGGGAATAACTTCCCGAACGACCAGGTCCAAACGCTGAATGCCGCCGGATTTACCTCCGGCTCCTCTTCGGAAGCCCAGTGGTCCCTCATCTCTTACTATGCGCGGTTGAACTACGCATTCCGCGACAAATATCTCCTGACAGCGACCGTAAGAAGGGATGGCAGCTCCGTATTCGGGGCCAACAATCAGTATGGCAATTTTCCCTCCGCGGCCGTGGGTTGGGTCCTGTCAAATGAAGAATTCCTGAAACACAGCAAGCAGATCAGCTTTTTGAAGGTCAGGGGCAGCTACGGGATTTCCGGTAGTAATGGAATTGGAGACTATTCGGCCATCGGGCTGCTGTCGAATGTTCCTACTACCTTCGGCGCGGGGGCCGGCTCGGTTCAAACGGGCATCATCCCTACCACGCTTTCAAACCCCGCCCTGAAATGGGAAAAATCATCTGAGGTCGACCTCGGTCTTGATCTGGGTTTGTTCAACGACAGGATCTCGTTAACCGGCGACTATTACAACCGGCATAGTTCCGATCTGTTGCTGACGGTCAACCTTCCCACCACCACCGGATTTTCAAGCACCCTGGAGAATATAGGAGAGGTGCAGAATAAAGGGTTTGAGCTGGGGATCACGACTAAGAACCTTACCCACATCCTGCATTGGACAACCACCTTTAATATCTCGCATAACGTCAATAAAGTGCTTCAGCTCGGGCCGGGAAATGCTCCGATCTCCGGTTTCTATGGCACCCATATCACTAAGGTCGGCGGGACTGTCGGGGCGAATTATGGTCTGAAAATGCTCGGTGTCCTGACCGCAGCTGATATTGCCGGCGGAAAGGTCGCCCTTTTCCCAGGCGAACATCCCGGCGATCCGAAATACTTCGATGCAAACGGCGATGGCACGATCAGCAATTTCAATGGCATCGACGCCGTCGATCTCGGGCAGGTCCAGCCTTCCTATATCTGGGGGCTCATTAATACGTTTTCCTATAAGAATCTCGATCTCACGATCATGATCAATGGACAAACCGGGGGACATATTATGGACCTGACTGATCAGGGCATCGGGGCAAGCGGCGCCAACGCCCTGTATTCGAAACAATTCAATGGCCGCTATATTTCCGACGCCCAGCCCGGCAACGGCAGAGTACTCGCTCCGGGTTCGGCGTTCCAGGGCGAGCCGGACACCAGGCTTGTACAATCCACCAACTATACCCGCATAAGAAATTTGGCATTGGGATACAGCTTTCCCAAAAAGGATAATCTCTATAAAAGTCTTCGGGTTTTCGTGACCGTCGAAAATTTGATCACCTGGAAAAAGAGCGAAGAATACAATCCCCAGGCAACTTCCTTCGGCAGCGGCTCCAATGTGACGATAAACGGTCTCGAAGGCGGGGCCTCCTATCCCTTACCCCGGACGATTTCAGCCGGAATTAATTTAGGACTTTAAAAAATTCGTAAAATGAAATTCATCAAATTTTATCAAATAATTGCGATACTGTTGCTGGCTTCCGGGTGCACGAAAAAATTCCTGGATCTGTCCCCCCTTTCCAATGCGAATGTCAACAATTTCTATAAAACCCAGGCGGATATCAACGATGCGGTGCTGGCCGCCTATGCCATGCAAAAAGGAATGTATATTGACAACCTGGCTGCACTGGCCCAGCTGGACGAGGTACGGTCGGACAACACCCAGGACGATAACCGCGTCGACCTGTTTACAAACGATACCGGCGCAGAATGGTGGTACTGGGCGTGGGATCAATGCTACCGGTGTATCTATGCCTGCAACGTGGTGATCCAGAAAGCCCCGAAGGTGACAATGGATGCGACACTGCAAAACCAATATATTGCCGAAGCAAAGTTCTTAAGGGCCCTGGCTTATTTTGAGCTGGTGAAAAATTATGGTGGTGTTCCTATCGTGACCACTCCCCCGACAGACCTCTCTGCCTCAGCCGTCGACATCTCAAGGAATTCGGTGACGGAAGTATACGCGCTGATCGTTGCCGACCTGAGTTTTGCCGCCCAGAATCTGCCCGCCACCTACACCGCCTCTGCTGAAATCGGGAGAGCCACCAGCGGTTCTGCTAACGGGATGCTCGGCAAAGTATATCTGCAGGAAGGCGATGCCGCCGATGCCAAGACAGCCCTGACGGCCGTTGTCAGTTCCGGCTTGTACAGTCTGATGCCTACGTATGCCGCGGTTTTCGATATCAATAACCGGAATAGCGTGGAAAGCGTGTTCGAATTGCAGTTCACTAAAAACACCGATGCATCGCCGCTGGAGAGCTATTTCGCCTCCAACGTCGCACCGCTCCCGGGTGGCGGATATTACTACAATCACCCTACCACCGACTTCGTCAATACCTTCGAACCCGGTGATCCGCGGAAAACGGTCTCTCTGACCACCGATCAGAACGGGAATTGGTACTGTATCAAATTCAATGACCCGACGATGACCTCCTTTGCCAATTCGGGCCATAACTTCCCCATTTTACGATATGCCGACGTCCTGCTGTTGCTGGCAGAGGCGGATGGCGAATCACCGGCAGCTTATGCGCTAATCAACCAGGTTCGGGCAAGGGCAAACCTTTCGCCGCTTTCCCCTACCATCCCCAGTACCTTCGCGGACACATTGCTGCATGAGAGGAGAGTGGAGTTGGGTTTTGAGAACCAGCGATGGCATGACCTGCTCCGGTTCGGCGTCGCTATCCAGGTGATGGATGCGCAATTGGCTTCACAGGCAGTTACGCTGAATCAGAATAACCTTCTCGATCCTATTTCGCAAACTACCCTGGCGGCCAATCCTAAATTAACTCAAAATCCGGGCTATTGAACGGGATATGTAAAGTTGATATGAAAGCTCACCAACCGTTTTTCCTTTTGCTGCTGCTGTCGATACAAGCTGTATCCGGCCAGCAACCGACCAATCCATGGTATTCATTTTCTCCCGATAATAAGGAATGCATCATCAGGAATTCAAATCTGCCCACACCCTGGCTGAATAGGCTCGGTAACGACGTTTTCTTCACATGGATCACCCAGAACGGCTATATAGAAAGCTATTTATTGGACCCCGTTAGCAACGGCCTGACCAATCCCCAGAATACCTCCGGCCGATTTTATGTCAGGGACAAGAGTAATGGCAGCTATTTCCAGATCAATATTCCCTCTCCGCAAGGCGGAGAGTGGGAAAGCCGGGTCGGCCTGGGGTATAACGCGATCTCCAATACCGTTGGTGGGATTGCAACGACGGCTACCTATTTCGTTCCAAGAACGGACAACGTTCTCGTCATGATCATAGATATTGCCAATCATTCGGGTCAGGACAAAACGCTCGATCTGTTCGGTCAGGTCGAATGGAATCTCGGCGACGCTACCAAGTCCATCATTTATAAAGGCGACGGCCGGGGCGGCAGCCAGTTCAACCTGTATAAAAAGGCATTTATGCAGGACAATGTTATCATGGCGCGGCAGGAGAACTGGAGAAGTACGGCCAACTGCATACCCTGGCCTTATACCGGTTATTTTTCCGTCAATGAGCCCGTCGCGGCCTATGAAACCATAAAAAATTATTTTCTGGGAACAGGCAGGGACTACGATCATCCGGCAGCAGTGGAGAACGGAAAACTAACCAATACCGGGTTCTGGAGCGAGGCGCAGTACCCTTGGGGCGTCCTGCAAAATACCATCCGGCTCCGCAATGGCGATAGCACATCCCTGGTCTATGTGCTGGGCATGTCGCGCGACGAAAAAGCGATCCCGGCAACGATCGCAAAGTACAAGGATGCACGTATGGCAAAAAAGGCGCTTGCCGACCTTCGGGGTTTCTATGATCGGTTCATTGATGGCTCGATAACGGTCGAGACCCCCGACAAGGACAACGATCGCATGATCAATATTTGGACCAAGTACCTCTGGCGGCAGTTCTGGAAGAAAAGCCTGAATACGGGAGACTACGGGCTCGGGATCTGGAGCTACGGCATCGAAGGGGAGTCGATCAGTACAACCCCCGAAGATTTCCTTTTGCCTTTTGACATGGATATCCTGAAGAGCAGCGTCACCGCTTTATTGAAGCGGCAGGTATGGGATACGACACAAACGGATATTTTTGGCCCCGGGCAGCATACGCTCTTATACAGCGACCTGGGTTTGACCGGACCGCCGACGACACATAAGGGCGCATTCAAAGTTCCCCATCACCACAATATCTATGAGCTATTGAGCATCTATTATTATCTCCTCGAGACGGGCGATTGGAAGATGCTCGATACAAAGCTGCCTTATCTGGAGGGAAACGAAGAAACGGTTTGGCAGCATATCGAGCGGGGGTTGACCATCGCGGTGCAGGGGATCGACGACCGGGGGCTGCCGAAAATCCCCGCCCACGTCGGCGACTGGATGGACGAGTTCACCAAGGTCAGCCAGCACGGAAACGCCGAAAGCGAAATGCTGGCGGCTGAAATGTGCTACCTGTTGAGAGGCTTTGGGGAAATCGCGCAAAAGACCGGCCACGAGGCGGATAGGGTCAAATGGATGGGCCTGTACGACAGGATGAAAGATGCCGTCAATAAGCTCGCATGGGATGGCGAATGGTACATCCGCGCCTTCTCCGACGCCGCCGATCCCTTCATCCCCATCGGCCCCAGCAAAGGTCAGGAACGCGCCATCTATCTGAACGGCCAGTCCTGGCCCATCCTCAGCGGCATTGCATCACCGCAGCAGGCGACCCAGGTCCTTCAATCCACGAAAAAATACCTCCTGAGCGACTATGGCCCGATGATCTTTTCGCCTTCCTATTCCCGTTATAGCGATCATATCGGAACGCAGTCGATCTATGCCCCGGGCTTCCGGAACGCCTGTATCTATCTCCGGCCCGCCGGCTGGGCGATCGCCGCTGCCTGCCTCAACGATCAAGCCGACCTGGCCAGCGAGATCTATGATAAGGCCGCTATAAAGAGCAGGGAGAAGGATATGGACCATTTCCAATGCGAGCCCTATGTCTATCCCGAAAATTATGACGGCCCCGACCATCGGCTGAAAGGGCAGGGTGAGTTTCAATGGAACCTGGGCGAAGGCTCGGCATGGATGTGGACCGCTTATGTCGATTATATCCTCGGCGTCCGCCCCGTACCCGATGGGCTGCTGATCCGGCCCGAAATTCCGGCGAGTTGGCCCGGCTATAAAATGAAAAGACCGTTCCGCGGCAGCGTATATGATATATCGGTGACCAACCCCGGCCATGTCAGTTTGGGTATTGCTTCCATCCGGGTCGACGGCAAAAAGATAAAGGGAAACATCCTGCCGGCCTATAGTGATGGCAAGGTTCATCAAGTAGAAGTCATCATGGGCGCCCGCCACAACAGGCAGACGGATACCGGTGCCGTAACGATGAATAGCTTGTTAAAGGAAATGGTTGATCGTAACAGCCTGCCCTCGCATTCGGGACCGGCTTACCGGTTGATCCAGTCCAGCAGCTGGGACCGTGCCGAACTCAACCGCGGCGATAGCAATAGTTGGTTCGGCAATAAAGACTACGATAACTATATCCGGAAGGAAAAGAACGGCAACCGCACCGAGTATGTGATCATGGATGCCAGGGGGCCGGGGGCGATCACTAAATGGTGGATGCCTCAGGATGAATTCCTGGGTGATCGCATCGTCCGGGTCTATCTGGACGATGACCCCAGGCCCGTGATCGAGGAGAATTATCTGCGATTGATCAACGGCGGTTCTTTTGTCAAATGGCCCTTCGCCTTTGTCTCATCCGATGAAAAGGACGTCCGGTTTCAATATTCCATGCCGGTGGGCTTTAAGAAGCAGGTCGGCGAGGATTTCTATTTGCCCATCCCTTTTTCCAAATCCTGCAAGATAACGCTGGACGATAGTGTCTTTTATTATTGCATCGACTACCGGTTATACCCGCCGGGGACCAAAGTCGTCTCCTTCAGCAGGGCCGATTATGAAAAGAATAGAACGGGATCGGTAGCCGCAGCAGCGCGGGCTTTACTCACGCCCAATACCATAACAGCCCCTTTGGAAAGATCGGCCACCCTTGCCAGGGGCCAGGAGTTGTCGATAGACCTGCCTGACGGCGCCCACGCCATAGACGGTATCTATCTGAAGATCGATTCAAAGAATAATAAGCAGATGAACCGGGGCGCCGTTTTGGAGGTGCAGGCGGACGGCAGCCAGACAGTCTGGAGCCCCGTGGCCGAGTTTTTTGGCGGCGGCGTCTATGCCCGGCCTGTCAGGAATTGGAATAGTGAAGTGACGGCAGATGGATGGATGGTCTCGGACTGGAGAATGCCCTATAAAAGCTCGGCAAGGATCATCCTGAAAAACTATGGCGACCAGCCGGTCCATGCCGAATTGAGGGTAAAGTCGGAACCCTGTATCTGGAAGGAAAGCTCTATGTATTTTCATGCCGACTGGCATGAAGAAGCGCCGTTAACTGCCCCGCCCTTTAAAGACTGGAACTATATCGGGATCGTGGGAAAGGGCAAGTACGCCGGTGACGTGCTGACCGTGTACTCTGACCCAAAGAACTGGTGGGGGGAGGGCGATGAAAAGATCTATATCGACGGCGAATCCTTTCCTTCTCATTTGGGTACTGGTATGGAAGACTATTACGGGTACGCATGGGGGTTGGCAAACTATTTCAGCTCGCCATTTATATCGATGCCCTCCCGGGACGCCCGGGGCAAGGGTGATTGGAGGGGTTACAATACCGTGGAAAGGATCAGATTGCTGGACAATATTCCTTTTGAGACTTCCCTGAAGGTCGATATGGAAGCATGGATCGTTAAGGCCGGCGTCTCTTTTTCGGTTACCTGCTTCTGGTATGGGGCAGCCGGCGCCACGGCCAACATCCGGCCGGATACTGCAGCCGTCATCAGGATGCTGCCGGACTTCGCGGGCACCCGGCTTGAACAATTACCCGGCGATCCCTATCCCGATCCTGCCGGGAATAGCCAACTGATCGGTAAGGGAGCGGATGGCATCAGCTATGCGGGCGACCAATTGGACCTGCTGGCCTGGCGGGACAGCCAGGTGAAAAAAATGCACGATTTGAATGGTGACAATATCCTGGGAACGGCGGGGTACAGCCTGTTTGGTGAGAAGATCGCAGGCATGTACGGGGCGGCCACTGACACTGCTAACCACCTGCCTTCTTTTATCATCGGGCTAAAGCCGGAACGGGTCGTCCGCCAGAGCGGTGCTTACCTTTCCTATCCCTGGAGTAAATATAGGAGGTATCAGACCGGCCTGATCGAGGTTCACGGAGACACTGCCGAACGAGGCGTCGTCAGCTTTACCATCGGGAAGAACGCCCCTTCGTCTTTTCGACTCGGCATCATGGTGGATAATGCGGACGTGTTCACCAAGGTCGGCCAGTACCTTTGGGTAAAAAATTCAAAGACCGGAAATAGCGGCAGGATCAGGCTGGCCCGCTCCAACCGTGTGCCCGATTGGTATTTCTTTGACATCAGGAACGCCCGGGAAGGCGAAGTCATCACGGTTTGCGGCAGCGCGGAACAAAGTGACGGCCTGTTTACTATCGGCGCGTTGACATTTGATACGGCAGGCGGCCGGTAGATGGATTTTAATTATCTTGAAGACTATGGAAAGACGCAAATTTTTAAAATCGACCGGCTTGCTCGCTTCGGCAGGGTTTTTTGTTCCCGGGCTCCCAATGATGGCCGGGCCGTTTACAAAAGAGGACTTCTTTCGGTCGTATTTTCCTGCCGATAAGAAACTGGATCCCACCTGGATCAGCTCTTTATATGACAGGGGAGTGGTAACGACCTATGCAAAGACCAGGAATGAGCTTCGCTATATCGGCATGCCCGTCGGCGGGATCTGCGCCGGTTGCGTCTATGCCGGCGGCGATGGGCGGTTATGGCTCTGGGACATCTTTAATCAAAATCAGCTCGGGGTAGTAACCGAGATCCTGCCGATAAAGCTGGAAAGCTTCAATCTAAAGGAAATAAATAACGTCGAAGGCACCTTATACCTTGAACCGCTGACCGATACAAGCCCACTTCAGCAGGGTTTTGCGCTTGCCATTACGCAAAATGGCAAAACCATAATAAAGCGCCTGCAACAAGACGATTGGGATGAAGTGACCTTCGAGGCCACTTATCCGGTAGCCACTATCCGGTATACCGCACACGACTTGCCGTTGGAAGTCTCGCTCGAGGCGTTTTCCCCCTTCATCCCGGGAAATGCGCATGATAGCGGCTTGCCGGCCACGATACAGGCCATTTCGCTAAGGAACACCTCTCCCGGCAGTCCTATTTCCGTTGAGATCATCGGCTGGCTGGAGAATAAGGTATTAGTAAATACGGAGAAAACGACCACCGGATTTACCCGGATCAACAAGGTGACCGGCGCCGGCACTTATAAAGGCGTCTCCCTGTCTTATATGAGCGCCAACAACGAATTGGCAAAAGCCCCTGACCACGGCAACCTGTATTTTGCGGCCGTCGGGAATAAGCCGGTATGCATCGATAACGTCCATACCAGCGCAAATAAGTCGGCCCAAAAGATCAAAGATCTGGTAAAGGAAAACCTTAATTCACCTCTGGCGGCGATCGTCACCCGACACGAACTGTCACCAGGAGGATCGGCGAAATCGGATTTCATTATTGCGTGGCACATGCGAAACGTTGCCTTCGCCGACAAGGATAACATGAAAGGAATGACCGTAGGGGACGCCAACTTTCATTATTACAGCACCCTCTTCGATAATGCGGAGGCAGTGGCGGCCCATATTTCCGGAAAATATGATTCGTTAAAACATCAAACCATGCTTTGGCGGCAGACCTGGTTCGACAGCACCCTGCCCTGGTGGTTCCTTGAGAGAACGTTTTCGAATATCTCCGCAATCGCGACCACCTCGACGCATAGGTTCCAATCCGGCAGGTATTATGCCTGGGAAGGCGTCGGTTGCTGCCACGGGAGCTGTACCCACGTTTATCAATATGCGCATGCTGTATCCCGGATATTTCCCGAGCTGGAAAGGGATACGCGCGAAAGGGTCGATCTGGGCATCGGCTATGATGAAGCCAGCGGAATGATCCGCATCCGCGGAGAAAAGACCGGGCCTTCGATCGACGGGCAGGCGGGAACGATATTGCGCATCTACCGCGAGCACCAGATGAGCCCGGATGACAGCTTTTTAAAGAAGAATTGGCCCAAAATCAAAAAAGCGGTCCAATTTGTCATGGATCAGGATAAGAATCACGACGGCATGGAAGATACCCCCATGGAAAATACGCTGGATGCGCTATGGCATGGCGAGATCTCATGGATAGTAGGTCTGTGCATCGCCGGAGTACGCGCCGGTCAGGCCATGGCGGAAGAAATGAACGATACCGAATTTGCCGAAAACTGCCGCCGGTATGTAGAAATGGGCAGCAGGAACATGGAAGCGGATCTTTTTAACGGCGAATATTTTATTCACCGGCCGGACCCCGCCGTCGGCAAGAAGGAGATCGGATCTTTCAATACTTGTCATATCGACCAGGTCTACGGGCAGTGTTGGGCCTGGCAGGTCGATCTGGGAAGGATCTTAAGTAAAGAAAAGACCATGAGTGCTCTCCACGCCCTTTGGAAATATAACTATATGCCGGATGTCGGCCCTTATATAAAGGCACATCCTGGCGGCCGCTTCTATGCGCTGGCCGGCGAAGGCGGGATGATCATGAACACCAATCCCTCCAATGAGGACAACCCCTACGGGAACGCCAAAGCCTGGCAGGTAGGGTATTTCAGTGAATGTATGAGCGGATTCGAACACCAGGTCGCATCGCATATGATGGCGGAAGATATGGTCGAAGAGTCGTTGGTCCTTACCAGGTCGATCCATGACCGTTATCATGCCTTCAAACGCAATCCGTTCAATGAGATCGAGTGTAGCGACCATTACGGCCGGGCCATGGCCAGCTACGGCACATTTTTGATGGCCTGCGGTTTTACCTATCACGGTCCCAAAGGTCATATTGGCTTCGCGCCTAAAATAACACCCGAAAACTTTAAAGCGCCCTTTACCGTTGCCGAAGGGTGGGGCACCTACAGCCAGCAGCGGGACACCAGTTCCCTTAAAGCAAGCCTGTCTGTCGCGTGGGGTAAATTGACGGTAAACAAGTTCGCGGTCGATCTGGACAAAGATCATAAAGCGGGCAAAGCAGTGGTCATGCTTAATGGTAAGACCATTCCATGCAGTTTGTCACAAACAGGCGCCCGGTGCGAAATAGTTTTACATGAGCCGGGGTCCATTTTGGCCGGTAAGGAGCTGTCGGTAAAGATCAGCTAAGTTGAACAGATTTATTATGAAGTTATTTCTGGTTGGAGGATTTTTAGGAAGCGGTAAAACTACTGCGATACAACAAGCCGCCCGATATCTGCATGGCCACAGCAAAAAAGTCGGCGTCATCACCAACGATCAGGGAGCGCTTCAGGTGGATACTGAATTTATGAAGGGGCATAATATCCCTACTGAAGAAGTGGCGGATGGCTGTTTTTGTTGTCATTATGACGAACTGGAAGACCGGATCGAATCTTTGCTCCAGACGGGCGGATTGGATATCATCTTTGCAGAACCCGCGGGGTCCTGCGTCGACCTGGCGGCCACGGTGGTCAACCCTTTGCTGACCCTGAACTCCGGCCGGTTTGACGTTGTCCTGTCAGTGTTTGCCGATAGCCGGCTTTTGATCAAATTTTTAGAGGAGGGTAAATCCATCTTTTATAACAATGTCAATTATATCTATGAGAACCAGCTTAGAGAAGCCGACATTATCGTGGTGAATAAGATCGACCTGCTGACAGATTCCCAACTGGAAAGGGCAACTCAATGGATAGGCGGCGAATATCCGAACAAGACCATTTTATTTCAGAATTCCCTATCCGAAGAAAGCGTCGGCCGGTGGCTGGCCGCATGCGATGAGTACGAAGACCCGTCCTTAAGGCAGGCTTTGAACATTGACTATGATATCTATGGGGCCGGCGAAGCCGAACTGGCCTGGCTCGATGAAGAAATAGGTATCGTTGCGCCGGATGGCAACGCGATCGGCGCGGCCTATGATCTGATGCGGAAGCTCTATGATAGGATACTGGAGAATGGTTATCCTGTCGGTCACCTAAAATTCCTCCTCGATGACGGTCAGGAACAAACAAAACTCAGCTTTACCGCGATAGCCGTTCCGGACGATGGCGATCCAGCGGGAATGCAGTGCGATAGGGTGGTCATAATTGTCAATGCACGGATACAGGTAGCGCCCGCCATCCTTCAGCTGCTCGTCCGCCAGACAATTTTGGACGTAGAATCCCGGACAGGCTGCCGCATTACGGAATACAACGCTTCCGCTTTCCAACCCGGATATCCGCGACCGACACATCGAATAACGCAGTGACAACTATGAAAAAGCGCTATTTCATTTTCCTGCTGTCGATCCTTAGCGCCGCAGGTCACGCCTGGGCAAAAGGCTTACCGGCCGGCCCGGATGCCATTCTGGCAAAAATAAAGGCTGCGCCCTATAAGGTCATCGATAAGGACAGCCTTGTCCTGACAAATTCGATCATCCGGGTTCGAAGACAATGGACCGGTGACCGATGCGCCTCTTCCATTCAAAACATCAGCGCCAGGCCCCTCAAACTGGAAAACATTATTTTATTCGATATTGCGCGGACTGGCCTGGATACGGCCACGCCCATCTACGGGGAAGGTTTTCAAATGGTGTCGCAGACAGGCGGAACGCTTGCGTCGCCTACCGACATGACCATATACTCGGACCGCGAGTGGTACCGCATTCCCGAGCCCGACGGCGAGCGGACTGTCTATAACCTGTTTATACTCGGATCTGCGAAAAGCGGATATGCCTTGCTGGGCTTCACTTCTTCCAGGCGGTTTGCCGGAAGGTTTTCGTTCACAAAGGATAAATTACATATTTCGGTCAATCCGGAGGGTCTTGAATTGGCGCCAGGCGAAAACTGGCAACTGGAGGAATTCGCCGCCATGAGCGGCGCTGACAGGAACGTCCTGCTGGATCGTTTCGCACGATATATCCAGAGTAATCACCCGACCAAAAAAATCGGCCGGGTCCCCTTCGGCTGGTGTTCCTATTATTTCTACGGCATCAATTCCACCAGGGAAACAGTAGATAGCAATCTTCGCATTTTTTCCAGGGTTATGCCTTCATTAAAATATATGCAGATCGATGAAGGCTATTCACCATTTGAAGGCGATTGGCTGGACTATAACCCTAAATTTGGCAGCATGGACTCGACAGTCGCCGACATTACCCGGCACGGGTTTTTGCCCGCTTTATGGGTAGCGCCATTCATCGCCGAACCGAATTCCCGCATTTTTCGTGAGCACCCCGACTGGTTTATAAAAGGAGAGGATGGCAAGCCACTCAATTCGGGTACCAAAGGATTTGGCGGCTGGCATAACGGACCCTGGTATGCCCTCGACGGGACCAATCCTGCCGCCCAGCGATATCTCGAAACGCTGTTTCGGACCATGCGCGAACGATGGGGCATTACTTACTTTAAATTAGACGCCAATTATTGGGGCGCGCTGGGCGGGATCCATTTCGATCCCCAAGCCACCTCCATAGAAGCATACCGCCGCGGGATGGAAGCGATCATCAAAGGTGCGGGCCCCGACGCAGTGATCCTGGGCTGCAATGCGCCGATGTGGCCGTCGTTGGGCCTTGTTACCGCCATGCGGACAAGCATGGATTGTTTCCGCGCGTGGATATGGCTTTCGGGAAATGCCCGGGAGAACTTTCACCGCGTATGGCAGAACGGGAAGTTATGGATCAGCGACCCCGACTGTTTGTTACTGGCCGGCGGCAAGGATATGCAACCCAGATGGTGGATATTCCATGCCACGGCAGTCCACGCCGTAGGCGGACTGGTCATGGATGGCGACCGGGCCTCCGATCTGGGAGAGAAGGAATGGAACATTCTTCGAAAAAGTATTCCCCCTACGGGCAAGGGAGCCATTTTTACCGACGACAGCTTGCATATCGGCATAACTGATATCGGCAACCGGCGATTTTATCATTGTTTCAATTGGGGCGACTTCCCGATCACCATCACCATCGAGCTGAAGCAACCCTCCAGGCTGAAGGACTATTGGACGGGGAAAGACCTGGGTGTACACGAGGGGGTCTATATGATAACGGATCTGGAGGGCCAGTCAGCCCGACTGATAGAGGCTACTTCGCTATCGCCATCTTCCCGTCCGGATAAACGCTGACCGGCAAATTTTCAAGTTCCTTTCCGGAGAAAGGCTTCGCGGCCCCATCATTCAGGGTCAGCATATAGCTCTGGTCAGCGAGACCTTTTATATGCAGGTCAACCACAAATGGCTGATCGAAAGGCACCGGCAACCCCGCCAGCAACGACCTCATTTCAATATGTATGGCGTGGTCTTTTAACGTATCGCTGACGACCGTGACGCCATCGACGCCCACGCCGATGTGATGCGGAAGATCGACATAAGCTCCTCCCAGCTGATCCATGACCTGGGCGGCAGCCGAAAGCCCGCCGGTTTCACACCAACCCGGGCCCGACCGCAACGGCATTTGCGGGAATCCCTCGTGATCGATATTTTCCGGACCCAGCCCGATGGGGAAATTCGGAAAGGGGTATACATTATTCTTTACCGATTGCGGCGTATTGGCCAATGTAAACGAGGCTCTCGTGGCAGCTACTCCACGTTCGATCAGGTCCTGCCGCCGGGATAAAAGTCCGACCCTTACCAGGGCGCTCGCAAACCGATTACTGCGCTGATCCAGCCATTCGCCGTCGCTGTTTTGCGACGAGAAGCCGCCGAACGGATAGGCGGTAATGATATAATGCGGAGCCCATACGGCCTGATAAAAGATGGAGTAATCGGCGCAGGCTTCCGCGGCGTCCAGCCAGTTCTTATTTTGCTCCGCTTCGTAGAGGGATGCGAAGCCGTCGATCGCCCAATATACAGACATGGTATTGGCCGGGTATTGACCCGTGTACGGATCGAAAAAGGTCTCCGGTTTGATGGCACAGGAATAGAACGTCTCGAAGTCGTACCATTTTTCCTTTGGCATGACTTCAGCGATCATCGATCCGGCAATTTTTTTTGCTGCTTCAAGATATTTCGCTTCATGCGTCGCCTTATAAAGCTCGCTCAGTACCCATATATGTATACCGCCGTCAGCATTCCATTTCAAACTGGGCAGGGGCTCCAGGTTTTTCGAGAACCAGGCCGGGACACAACCGTTTGGCTGCAAATGCGCGATCAGAAAGTCGGCATACCGCCGGACATAAGGCAGAATGCGCGGATTGTCTTCGCAGGTCTTCCGGTATAG
The DNA here is from genome assembly GCA_035948015.1 of Puia sp. Taxonomy (GTDB): domain Bacteria; phylum Bacteroidota; class Bacteroidia; order Chitinophagales; family Chitinophagaceae; genus Puia. The sequence continues at coordinate 77,730 of DASZJO010000031.1, read as the reverse complement.
CAACAGGTAACCGGCGGTGACGCTTGCGGATGCCGTTTGGTAAACCCCATGATCCCAGTCAAAATAGGAGGCCGCTTTATTCGGGTCATAATTTTGCAACGGCGGCGTCCACATACTGGGTGTCCAGGTCTTCTTATTGATATCGTACAAGGATGGAAATATTCCCTCCTGCTGCGGCGCGCTGAGCGTAAAATTAACAATCCGTCTGGCCTTGTCTATCAGGGATGAGTCGCCGGATCTTTTCCCCCAATAATAGATCCCCGTGGCATCACAGGCGTTGTTCCACCAGGCCGTATTATAGAGGAACTGATACCATTGCGGTGCGCTTAGCCTAAGGCCACCCATCGGCACGTCCTTTTCCTCCCATTGCTGCCAGGTGGCCAGCTCGGGATGACCCTGACGCTGCCGGGTCTCCGGCCAGCTGTTACCCGGATTTTTCAGGACATCATATCCCTCATACGCAAAGGTGGCCGGGTAGCATACCTGCGCATAGCCGGAAAAAGGCATCACCTGCGGCTTCGGTAATTGAAAATATCGGCTACCATATCTTTCCCATAAATAAGAAGCGATCCGCTGATAACCCCGGGTTTTAGGGACGCCGGAATCCAGGAACAGATCAAATCCATACCGCAACAGTTTGTCGGACAAAACCCGGGCCTGGTTGCCATTGTCGTGACGCCAGTAGAGATGCTGCTCGACCCAATAATCGATAAGGCCATAAGAGATCAGCGGTTGGGTCGTGACGCCGGGATGGAGATTGAAGTCGAGCCCCGTTGGAAAGGATATTTTATTGGTATCCAGTGGGACTGCAAAGATCCGCGGATGTTTTTGAGGCCGTGCACCCTTTGCGTATACGATGTGTCGATTGATCAGATCGAGATCGGGGACCAGCGCCAGCATGAGCCCGTCTTTCTCCACGATGGCGGCCGGAGCAAAGAATTTCCTGTCTCCTATCAGGTCGTCATCCGCGCGTTTGACGGAAGGAACGAACTGATAATCCGGGTCGCCAGGAGGCGTAAAAATAAGCGCGGATAACAGATACTCCAGTATCGGTTCCTTGCTGAGCTCCGTGCCAACCTCGATATGGAAGAAGTCGTTGCCGCGATCCAGCTCTATCGTTTGTTCGATTGCGTTCCCTTTTATCTCGCCGGTCAGGCTCAGCTCGATCGTATCCCTGGTTTGCTTCCCCACTCTCACGGACCGGAATCCTTCATTGACCATGAGCCGGTATTGATCCGCCGCTCCCAATCCTTTTTTGTATAGCGGTATGACTTTACCGCCTTGTTCTCCGGGGCCGTGCAATGCAGCCGCTACTTCCTTCCAGCCGCCATCGGCCCGCGCGAAATAGGTTTGAGAAACCACCGGCGAGTCTGTGTTCAGCACGAGCCGGACATGCCCGTTTTCGAGTTCGACCCCGTGGCTGGTTTGTTTTAGAATGACGGCATCATTTTCCAAACCGCCAGGCTTGCATCCGAAGAAAAGACTGGAGGCTGCCAGTATGGTAAATGCCAGGGAATGTACCTTCATAAAGCGCAAATCAACACATTTTACGCATCTAAAATATTCTCCTTTTGGCCGATCAGTCAGCTTTTTTGGCAAAAAACAGGCACCCATCCCCATAGCTCAGGAATCGGAACCCACGCGCAAGCGCATATTCATAAACCCTTCGCCAATCCTCTCCGATCAGCGAAGCCACCAACAATAATAAGGTGCTTTCAGGTTGATGAAAATTCGTGATCAACCCTTGTACTACCCTCCAGACATATCCGGGGGTGATCAGCAATTGTGTAGTAGTGACCAATTGCGTCAGCCGGCGGCTATCCATCCAATCCGTGAGGGCCGTCAGCGCCGTCTCCGGGGAAACGTCAACGGCGGTCTCATACGCATCCCATTGCTTCACCCCCAGTTCGGATAACCCGATCCCCGGCGTTGAAAGTGTCTTCACCCCCAGCCAATACAGGCTTTCGACCGTCCTCGCGGATGTCGTCCCCACAGCGATCACTTGCTTACCGGTGAGCCGCGCATTCCGCAGCTCCCCGATCGCCTCCCGAGTGACCAAAATAAATTCTGTGTGCATTACATGCGCTCCGAGCGTGGCAGCTTTCACCGGCAAAAAGGTCCCTGCCCCTACATGCAGCGTAACAAACAATTGCCCGACGCCCTTTTCGTCCAACGCCCGGAGCACCCTGTCCGTAAAATGGAGCCCCGCGGTCGGCGCCGCCACCGACCCTTCGTATCGCGCATAAACGGTTTGATATCGTTCGGTGTCAGACGCATCCGGCGTCCTATGGATATAGGGTGGGAGCGGGACCAGCCCCGCGCGGTGTAACAGTTCCGCGAAGCTCAGCCCCGTCGGGCGCCACGTCAATTCGATCAGGAAAGTATCGCCCTGCTTTTCCAGATAACGGGCTTCTAATGCGACCTCACCCATCTGCTTCACCAGCACCTGGCCCGCCTTCCACTTAGACGCCCCGCCGATCAGGCATTTCCACCGAACAGTATTCGTCTGCGCCATCGCGGCCGCCATCCCGCCATATTCCGCCGGCGGTTCCAGACAAAAGATCTCCACCTTGCCACCGGAAGGCTTTTGAAAAACGATCCGCGCCTCCACCACCCGCGTATTGTTGAACACCAGCAAGGTTCCCGCAGGCAGTTCACCGGCAATATCGCGGTAAACTGTTTCGCTGATGTCGCCGCCCCGGTAGACCAGGAGCCGGCTGGCGTCGCGCTCGGCTAAGGGATACCAGGCAATGGAAGATTCCGGTAAATAATAGGTGTAGTCAGCAATGGAGATTTCCTTTGGACCCATAGATCAAAGCGGCTAACTGCCGCCACTCGCCGCGAATGTAAGAAATGCTATGTATATTCATATAAACGAATACACATGATCTGGCAATTCTATCTCTGCGCCTTCTTCGCCGGCGTATTCCTCGCCAACGCGATCCCACATTTTGTCCAGGGTCTATCCGGCAACAAATTCCCAACGCCTTTCGCAAAACCTCCCGGCAAGGGTCTGTCCTCGGCCCCAGTCAACGTGATTTGGGGTCTTTTCAACGCCATTATCGGAACGATCCTTTTTATTCATAGCGCGATCAAAGCCGAAACGACCTGGCTTTGGGTGACGTTTTTCGTGGGCGCAGCCCTGATCGCCATTCCGCTCAGCATCCGGTTTTCGGACAAGCATAAAGAATAGTCCGTGATCCTAACCCCCGCATAAAACTCCACCGTATCCACCCGGAAATCCGTGGCCGCCATTCCCTTCAACGTCATCGTTTGCCAATCCGTCGTCGGGTAGATAAAACCCAGGCTGTCCCTGGCCAACGTCACTTTAATCGGCATCCGGAATCCCGCCGCATCCGCTTCCCATTTATATCTCACTTCCAGATTGGACCCATGCGGCTCGACATGAACCACCAACACCGGTATCGCCGCGTGACGCAGATATTGATCAAAGAAATACGAATAGTCCGTACCGGTAGCCTGGCTGAAATAACCTTCGATCTGCAGCGATGTCACCGGCTGATAGCGAAAGCGGGCCTGTATTCCGCGGAGCATCCCAAACCACAAGCTGTCATTGCCGGTGAGATTGCGAAGCGTTTCCAGGATCAATGCTCCCTTAAGGTACATATCACCCATATGAAAGTTGTTGACGTTGTAGATCCCGATGATCGGCTCTTTGTTGTCCGGGTGGCCCGATGTCAGTTCACGAAGTGCTGATTCGCGGCCATATAAGGATTCCTCATTGAGAAATTCGGCATAGGTTGCAAACCCCTCATGGAGCCACATATCCGCAAAGTCATAATTGCCTACGCTATTGCCCCACCATTCATGCGAGCTCTCATGCCACATTAACCGCAGATCGCCCGCCGTATCGAAGACTGTTCTGCCTCCAACCGGGTGACCCATCATCCCCATGCTGACCGCACCCTGGTGTTCCATCGGATAGATCGACTCCATAATATTGAACCCGTCTCGCCTGAAAGGGTAGGGACCAAAGTCTTTTTCGTATAGCGCCAGCATCCGTTTAATATCCCCAAACAGCCAATGCGCATAGCCCGAATTATACCGAAGGGAATAGAAGTTCAACGGAAGACTATCCCCGCCACCTGTATACACATCGGTAAAATGAATGTAATCGCCGATATTGATCGCCACATCATACGTCACGATGGGGTAGTCGACATACCAAACGAACCGGGTTTGCCCGCCCGGAAGGTCGGTCCGTTCCAGCAACCGGCCATTGGAGATCTCTTCCTGCCCGGTGGGGATCGTCACGGCGATCCTCATGCTATCCGGGCGGTCGGACAAATGCTCCTTACATGGCCAAAAGACATTTGCTCCAACGCCCTGGACCACGGACGCGATCCACATCTTCTTATTCTTGTCCAACAGCCAGAAGATGCCTCCCCGCAGAGTCGTTAATTCAGGCTCCAGCGGTGTGCCGCTGTAGATTACCCGGAAGGAATCGATGCTGCCGGTGTGCAAGACGGCGGGAAATTGAACATATATCGCGTTCAGGTCGCGGGTATAGGATAGCTGCTGCCCGTGATAAAGGATCTTATCGACCGCGAGATTGGCGTGCAGGTCGACCTGCAACCGGTCGAAATCATTGACCGCCAGGAACCGGATCGTATTGCTCCCGCGGATACTTTTTGTATCCGGCAGGATTGTCATGTCGAGGTCATAAAACAATACATCATAGCAACTCCGTAGTGGCGTTAACATCCCCTGCAAACTATCGGCGCGTGTAAATCCATTGGTCCGATTTGAGATCCGCGCCGGTCTGGAGGATTTTCTTTCAAGAACCACAGCATCATCGCCGGCCATGATCACCTCATGGATCAGTCCTTGCTTATCTCGTTTGAATATCAAAATATGTGCAGCGTCTTCCAATTTCAGCTGAAAGTGGTCCTTGCCTGCCGGCGACAGGATAGTGTCCTGTCCTTCCGCCATATGACCCATCAGTTGTCCATCCCGCTCCGTCAGATACAGGATCCGGTAAGGGTTTTCTGCCAGCCGGTAATCCCCGGAATAGTTCCCCGGGTCACCACCGATCCGTTTCCAGCTAAAGGGTCGCGACATCTGCACCCAGCGTAATCGGGTTATCTGTCCCATACTGTCCCGCAAAAAGGTTATTGTCGCCTTCGGCCGGACATGATCCGCCTGAAACATCAGCGGCGACAGTTGGGTAAGCGGCGTCGAAGCCTGCCCGACGATCTCCAGCATCAAACGATTATTTTGTCCATAGATCACAAACGAAACATTCAGTCCGTGTCCCACGTGGTATTCGCCAAGCAGCAGGCTGTCGGCAGGCGGAATCTGGCCCTCGGACCGGAAGACGCTCAATAATAATAGGTATACGATGGCTCGTTTCATAGTCGTGCTTTTTGTTACAAAACACGCCCAAACGACCCGCGCGGCCTATTCAAATTCGGAATTGACTATATATTCTTTTGGGCTCATCCCTGTGATCGCTTTGAAAGCGCGCTGAAAAGTCGGAAGAGAATTGAACCCGCATTCATATGCCAGCCCGGCAATGGTCAGCTGCCGGCTCTCCGGCCGTACGATCCGCTCCTTGACTGCATCAATCCGATAGCGGTTGACAAAGTCGGTAAAGCTCGTACCCAGGTGCTGATTCAATATGATGGACAACGTCTTTGGCGCGACCCCGCAATGCTGCGCCAGCTTTCCCAGGTGAAGATCCGTATCCAACCAGATCCGGTCTTCTTCCATCGATTTTCGGAGAGCCTGGATCACCTGGCCCAGCTTTTCTTCCGGGATTGACACCGGCGCGGGTTTTTTGTCCGGTACATTCGGTGCCGGGTGCTTTCGGTGCTTCGTGCTGATAAAATAACCTTTGGCGCCGAGGAAGTAAATAATGCCGACCAAAGGAATATACAAGGGATACCAATCGAACCGGTCAATCAATTCATCCCCGATCTTCGGCAGCTCATAGGGAATAAGATGAGCCAGCCAGATAAGATCGAACGTCCAAAAGACCCGCAATAAGGTCCTCAGCCACGATAACCGCCGCAGGTCCTCTTCATCGGGCGAGGTAAGCTCCCGCCGCCGCCCCTTTAAATACCGGGTCGCCAGGCCCAGGTAGATCGTCAGCGATATCCACCGCGGAATATCGGCATATTGGTCATAGTAATCTTCCCAGGTCCCGACCGGATATATATTAGGGGGAATCCATCTTGCGATTAGCACGAGGAGATATAGTAGAAGGAAGACGTGCTGGAAGAGATCGATCACCACGGGGATAAAATGCCTCCGACGCCGGCGTGTCAACCGGAAATCCGGCTCCTCACAGCTGCGGATATAGAAGTAGATTAGCGGCCCGACCGGCATGACCACGATCAGTGGGATCACCGCAGACAGGATATTTCCCGGCAAAGTGGCCGTCCAGAATGGCTCGTGGGCAAGATAAAGACTAAGGCAAGCCAGCGCGATCCAAAAAATCAGCGCAGCCAGCAGCCGCCGGGAGACCCGCTCCTCCGGTCGCTGACGACCCGAAGCCCGAAGCAGCCAGCTGACGATCAGCCCTTGCAGGGCACCGAGCAAAACGATCGTTTTCAAAAGCAGCATGGCAGTGAGACAGTTAAGATTATCGTTTGTTTAATGGCACTACCAATTTCAATCCACTCCACTGCTCGCTCACCGCACATACTTTAATATCTACCAGTCCATTGTCCAGGGCATACCCGCGGATCACATCTTCCGTCAGATCGGTCGCGATCCCCGAGCTCTTTTTATACCAGGAAACCCAGATCACCACCTGCGGGTTCTTCCGCCAGACCGGTCCCAGCAAACGCATCGCGTTTTCAAAAACGGCGCGGTTCGTCGCGAAGAGATGTACCCAGTCCGGAACCTGTTTTGGTCCGCAAAGCTGGGCGGAAATATCCGCGTCCAGCCAATCGAAATAGTCTCCGGGCATATGGAGCAACCAGACCCGATGGTCTTCCTTTATTCCGAGCTTCTTTAACAAAGGCGTCCCCGAATAACCTGCTGTAGCCATATGCTTCACTTTCGATCTGGCTTATCCCCATCTTATCAACACTAATCCACAGTTTATTCACAGTCGAAAAAGACCTAAAAATCATTTAGTTCACTTCTTTTTCAGCCCCTGTAAGGGGTCTATGGCAATTCACTGCTGTGGAAAAATTAAATTTTCCAATTTCCATGCACTTGGTGGGAAAAAGTGTTAATTTGTGTTAGTTTAAAAAATAATTGATTCAACTCCTTATAAATGATTGGTTTTCTGGGCGAATACGAAGCTACTCTGGACGCCAAAAGTCGCTTCCTGCTCCCCGTCGGCTTTAAAAAACAGCTGCCGGAGGACGGTCCCACCCAGTTTGTCATCAATCGCGGATTTGAAAAGTGCCTGAGCCTCTACCCGATGAAAAGCTGGGAACCGATTTTCGCCAAAATCAGCCAATTAAATGATTTTGATCCCGAAGTTCGGCAATTCAGGAGATATTTCCTGAATGGTGCAACAATGGTCGAGCTCGACTCAGCCGGACGTCTCCTGATCCCCCAAAACCTGAAAGAACATGCCGGCCTCGATAAAGATATCGTGCTTACTGCCGCTGTTGATAAAATAGAGATTTGGGATAAGTCTAAGTACCAACAGTTCTTTGAATCTTTTTCACCGGAAGCATTCAGCAGCCTTGCGAAGCAGGTTATGAACCCCGGAGGGCTCTTGCCTTGACACCCCCCCTACATAACGAGGAGGGTGCCTATCACCTCCCCGTCCTGCTGGAGGAAACGCTAGACTACCTCCGGATCCGACCGGGACGTTGTTACGTCGACTGCACCTTTGGGGGTGGCGGTCATTCAAGGGGTATTCTGGAACGGCTCGGGCCTGATGGCAGACTCTTCGCCTTCGATCAGGATAAAGATGCGAGGACCAATTTGCCCAACGACCCTCGCATCCAATTCCTGCCCCATAACTTTCGCTATGTGGGTCGGTTCCTTCGACTGCATGAAGTCACTGCCGTGGACGGCATCCTCGCTGATCTTGGCGTCAGCAGTCACCAGTTCGATGAGGCAGCCCGGGGCTTTTCGTATCGCTTCGAAGGCGACCTCGATATGCGGATGGACCAACGGCAAAGCCTGACCGCCTACGAAGTGGTCAACAACTGGCCCGAACAAGAGCTGCACAAGCTGTTCGAGCAATATGGCGAAGTCACCAACGCCAAAACGCTCGCTCGAACGATTGTCCAGGTTCGCCGGTCCGTATCATTGAAAACGATCTCTAACTTTCGATCCGCGCTTGCTCCCATCGTGAAGGGCAACCCCAATAAATACTTTGCTCAGGTGTTCCAGGCGCTTCGGATCGAAGTGAACGATGAGTTGGGTGCTTTGAAGGAATTGTTGCTGCAATCACCCGGTCTCCTGTCGGCCGGCGGCCGAATAGCCATTATTACCTTTCATTCCCTGGAAGACAGGCTCGTCAAGAACTTCTTCAAAAGAGGATCTTTCGAAGACGAGGACTCCCACGATCCCTTCGGACAAAGTGCGACGCCCCTCCTGTTAAAAGTGATCACGAGGAAACCGGTCACCCCCGGTGAGAATGAATTGCAAACCAACCCGCGATCCCGCAGCGCCAAGCTCCGGGTAGCTGAACGAATATAATCCGGGCAAACGCCTGCCATCGAATGAAACAGAGTAATGACAATAATTCGGCCGGACCCGCTAAAGCGCGTAGCCGCTGGCAGCCTTCCCGGCTCGGCTACCGTTGGGTTGTACGTAACGTAGGGTTCCTCCTTTTCCTCGCCGCGCTGGCCGTCGTCTATATCTATAACGGCCACTACGCCGACAAGATATCCCGCGACCTCAGCCGAACGAATAAGGAATTGAAAGAATTGCAATACGAATATAAAACGTTAAAAAGCGAAGTCATGTTCCGCAGTAAAGAGAGCGAACTGGCCAAAGCTGTCGCCCCTTTCGGCCTTGGAGAACTGACCCGTCCGCCGTTCGTACTCGTCGACAGCACACAGAGGTAATATGGAAGTGAAACGCGACATATTATGGAGAGTCTATCTTGCCTTTATCGGCATTGTCCTGCTGACCCTGGTCGTGCTGGGCAGGGTATTCTATATCCAACGCGTACAGGGCGCCTATTGGAAGGGCCTTAGCGACAGCCTCCATGAGAAATTCGTCGAGCTGGACGCTGAGCGGGGCACCATCTTTAGCGAGGACAGCAGTATGTTGAGCACTTCCATTCCCTATTTCAATATCTATGTCGACTTTGGCGCCGACGGGCTCCGCGAGAAAGACGGCCGTCGGTTTACCCAAAATATCGATTCCCTGTCGATTTGCCTGTCCCGGCTTTTCGGCGACCAGTCTGCCGCTGCCTACCGGAAGATCCTGTGGCAAGGCTATCGCCGTGAAGACCGCTATTACGAGATCGCGGCCAACGTGCCCTTCCAAAAATACCAGCAGCTTCGCCAGTTCCCCCTGGTTCGCGAAGGGCGTAACAAGAGCGGTTGGATCGCTGAAGTTGTCAACAAAAGATTGAATCCGTTCGGCTTGCTGGCCAATCGTACCCTTGGCCTGGCAAGAGCGAATGCCCAAAACGTCGGTCTCGAACGCACCTACGACACCCTCCTGAAAGGCGAGACCGGCCGCCGCCTCGTCCGCTATATTGCCGGCGGCGCCTATGTCCCGGTCGAAGGCTATGAGATCGAATCCCAGAACGGAAAGGACATCATCACTACACTTGATGTCAATATCCAGGATATCGCCGAGAATGCCCTTCTTCGCGAGATGATCGCCAATCAGGCGGAACATGGCACCTGTATCGTGATGGAAGTGGCCACCGGCAAGATCAAGGCAATCGCCAACCTCGGACTCCAATCCGATGGCGCCTATTGGGAAGATCTCAACTATGCTATACGCGCGACGGAGCCGGGCTCGACCTTCAAACTCGCCACCCTGCTGTCACTGCTCGAAGATAAAAAGGTCGCCCTCAGCGACAAGGTCCTGCTCGATGGCGGCTCGTGGAAAGTGGCTGGCCGCACTGTTTACGACGCGGAGCCGCACGACAACAAGGAATTCACCGTCAAGGAAGCCTTCGAGATCAGTTCAAATGTCGGCATGGCAAAACTAGCCCTCAGCCGCTACGGCAGCAATCCCGCCGGCTTTGTAGCTCACCTCAGGAAGTTGCGGCTCGACCAGCCTACCGGCATTGACCTGCTCGGTGAGGCCACCCCGATTGTCAAACATCCCGGGTCACGCACCTGGAGCGCAACCACTCTTCCCTGGATGGCCTTTGGTTATGAAGTTCTTATATCCCCTCTGCAAACGCTTACGCTGTACAATGCCGTGGCCAACGACGGCCGGATGATGAAGCCCTACCTGGTCAGCGCCGTCCAGGAGTCCGGAGTTACCATAAAAGAAAATCAGCCGACTGCCCTCATCGAAAATATTTGCGGCGAGTCGACGCTCCGCGAGCTTCAGGAATGTCTGAAGGGCGTCTGTAAGGACGCGGAAGGAACAGCCCACAGCCTGTTCCAGCACTCCTTCTTTCCGGTTGCGGGGAAGACCGGCACTGCTCTCGTCGCAAATGGCACCCGTGGCTATGCCGACCATGTGTATCAATCCTCTTTTGTCGGATACTTCCCTGCCGATCACCCAAAATATTCCTGTATCGTCGTCATTAAGAACCACCCTTTTGCGAAAGTCTTTCTCGGGGCCAAAGTCGCCGGGCCCGTCTTCAAGGAGCTGGCTGATAAAATGATGAGCCTCGATCCCGACATCGCTGCGCCGATCCCGGGCGACTCAGCGGTCACACAGGCCATTACAGTCAGCAGGCCTGGGCTTGCCGCCACGGGCGGCGTGCCAGACGTAAAGGGAATGGGATTGAAGGATGCGCTGTATGTGCTGGAGAGCATGAACATGCGAGTGACGGTACGAGGGAGTGGAAAGGTCCGGACACAAAGTATCGAACCGGGGGCGCCATGGAAACGAAATGAAACCATATTGATACAACTCGATTAACGATAGCCGGATGGCACAACTGCAGGAAATATTATATAGGGTGAGCATCCGATCGGTCCATGGCGAACTGGACCGGTCCGTGGATAATTTGCAAACCGATTCGCGGCTTGCCGGGCCCGGTTCGCTGTTCATCGCGATGAAGGGTACTCATATCGACGGCCACGGTTTCATTCCGCAGGTAACCGCTGCCGGGACTACCCTTATCGTGTGCGAAGACATGCCTGCCGCGCTGGAGCCCAATGTAACCTACATCCAGGTGGAGAACACCGCCGCCGCCGCAGGCATCATCGCGCACAACTTCTATGGCCAGCCGTCCGGGAAATTGAAACTGGTCGGCGTCACCGGCACCAACGGCAAGACCACCATCGCCACCCTTTTATACAAACTGTTCACCGCTTTGGGTCACAAATGCGGTCTGCTGAGTACTGTCCAAAATCACGTCGCCGACCGCATCCTGCCGGCCACCCATACTACCCCTGACCCGCTGCAGCTGAATGCACTGTTGAAGGAAATGGTCGACGCCGGCTGCGCCTACGCCTTTATGGAGACCAGTTCGCATGCGATCCACCAGCAACGCATCGCCGGACTACATTACTCGGGCGGGATCTTCAGCAATATCACTCATGATCATCTGGATTACCACAAAACATTTGATGAATACATCCGGGTGAAAAAGTCCTTCTTCGACTCCCTGCCTTCCGACGCCTTTGCGATCTCAAACGCCGACGACAAACGAGGCGGGGTCATGCTGCAGAATACCCATGCAAAGAAGTTTTTCTATAGCCTGCGCACGCTTGCGGAATTCAAGGGCAGGATCCTGGAGAACAACCTGACCGGTCTCGTAATGACCATCAACGACCAGGAAGTGCATTTCCGGCTGATCGGCGAATTCAACGCCTATAATCTACTGGCGGTTTACGGTTCCGCCATCTGTCTCGGTGAAGACAGATCGGAGGTGCTTCGCCGCCTCAGTACGCTCACCGGGGCGGAAGGCCGCTTCGACTACATAATGTCCCCAAAGGAGAGGATCATCGGGATCGTGGACTATGCCCATACTCCCGACGCCCTCATCAATGTGCTGGCGACTATCCAAAAGCTGCGAAAAGGCCATGAGCAAATCATCACCGTTGTAGGATGCGGCGGGGACCGCGATAAGACCAAACGGCCGTTGATGGGCGCTGCCGCCTGCGAATACAGCGATAAGGTCATCTTTACCTCGGACAACCCGCGCAGTGAGGACCCCGAGCAAATTATCCGTGACATCGAGGAAGGGCTCAACACCGCGGCCAAGAGGAAATATATTTCGATCACCGACCGCAGAGAGGCGATCCGCACCGCCCTCAATCTTGCCGCGGCAGAAGATATCCTGCTGATCGCCGGCAAGGGTCACGAGAAGTATCAGGAGATCAAGGGCGTGAAATACCCATTCGATGATAAGCAGATCTTGAATGAATTTTTTGAACTATTAGATAAATAGCATGCTGTACTCCTTATTTGATTGGTTCAGACAGAATAGTATCAAGGTGCCTGGCCAGGCGCTCTTCCAGTTCATCACATTCCGTGTGTTGCTGGCAGTTGTATTCTCACTGATCATCAGCATGATCTTCGGCAAGCGACTGATCCGCTATCTCGTCAAACGCCAGATCGGCGAGACCGTCCGCGACCTCGGGCTGGCCGGTGAACAGCAAAAGAAAGGAACCCCTACCATGGGTGGATTCATCATTATCCTTGCTATCCTGATCCCCACCCTCCTGCTGGCCAACCTGCATAAAGCCTATATCAGGCTGATGCTTTTCAGCACTGTCTGGCTGGGCATTATCGGGTTCATCGACGATTATCTGAAACTCAGGGCCAAGCGTATTGCCAAAGAAACGGGCGTGCCTTATAAGAAAGGCGATAAGGACGGCCTCGCGGGTTGGTTCAAGGTCCTCGGCCAGGTGGTCCTTGGTCTCGTGGTTGGCTATACGCTTTATTTCAACAGCAATACCCGTGTTTGGCGCGAATATGTCGGCCAGAACCTGCCATCCGATACAACCGGACTTAAGGTCGTGACTTTGGATAAAGAAAAGAAGTTCTTTGTGGAAGCCCGGGAACCCATCACCACTATCCCTTTCGTCAAGAATCACGAATTCAATTATTCCAAGCTGTTACCGACCGCGCTTCGGGGACTGACCTGGGTGCTTTATATCATCGTGGTGATCTTCATTGTGACTGCTGTATCCAATGGAGCTAATCTCACGGACGGCCTTGACGGCCTTGCTACGGGATCGAGCGCGATCATCGGCGCCTGCCTGGGCATTTTCGCTTATGCCAGCGGCAATATCCGGTTCGCCGAATACCTAAACGTGATGTATATCCCTAATCTGGGCGAACTGTCCATCTTTATCGGCGCGCTGGTCGGCGCTTGTGTCGGATTCCTTTGGTATAACGCTTACCCGGCGCAGGTCTTCATGGGCGATACCGGGAGTCTCACGCTTGGCGGCATTATCGCCGCCCTTGCGATCATCGTCCGTAAAGAATTGCTGATCCCCATTTTCTGCGGGGTATTCCTGGTGGAGAGCCTTAGCGTAGTGATACAAGTGACATTTTTTAAATACACGAAGAAGAAGTACGGCGAGGGAAGACGGGTTTTTCTCATGAGCCCCCTGCATCACCATTATCAGAAGCTGGGTTATCATGAAAGCAAGATCGTAACGCGATTCTGGATTATCACGATCCTCTGTGTGGCTTTCGCGATCGCTACACTCAAGATCAGGTAAATAGGTATATGAAAAACCAAATCCGTCGGCAACGGAGGCTTCGTCGCTAACGAAATTGTGGTGCAGTAAGATCTATTCTTTTGAAGAACCCCCTTAATCCGGACTTCCCGGTCGCCTGGCGATCGGGGCAAAGACGACGAATAAACATGCAGGAACGAATGGTCATATTAGGTGGTGGCGAAAGCGGCGTCGGTGCAGCGTTACTGGCAACGCAACGGGGGTATGACGTGTTCGTATCCGACGGCGGACCATTGAAAGAAGAGTACCGGCAAACCCTGAGCACCCATCAGATCGCCTTCGAAGAAGGCGGCCATTCCGAAGAGCGAATTTTAAACGCCGGCCAAATCATGAAAAGTCCCGGCATCCCCGAAAAGAATGAGCTCGTCAGGAAGATCAGGGCAAAAGGCATCCCCGTGATAAGTGAGATAGAGTTGGCATACCGGTATAAAGGCAACAGCCGGATCATCGGTATCACCGGCAGCAACGGTAAGACGACGACCACGGCAATGACCTGGCATATTTGCCGTCACGGAGGCCTGGACTGCGCCCTCGTCGGCAACATCGGCTATAGCTTCGCCCGCCAGGTTGCGGAAGATCCCCGACCCTGGTACGTAGCCGAGATCAGCAGCTTCCAGCTGGATGATATCATCAGCTTCCGGCCCGACGTAGCCATCCTGACGAATATCACGGAAGACCATCTGGACCGTTACGAGCATAAGTTCGAGAACTATATCCGCAGCAAATTCAGGATTGTCATGAACCAAACCATCGAAGATTATTTCATTTATAACCAGGATGACCCGGTTATCACTACATATATAAGCCAATCTAACTTCCATTCTAACCCACTACCATTCACTATGCAACAGGAAACCAACAAAGGAGGATTTATCAGGAACGGACAGATGAACATTAATACAGGGACGGAACGACTGCAAATGAGCATCTACGATTTTGCCCTTAAGGGTATTCACAATCAATACAACACTATGGCAGCAGGTATCGCGGCCGCGACCGTCGGCATCCGAAAAGAGAAGATCCGTGAGGCGATCCGGAGCTTCGAAGCGCTGGAACATCGAATGGAATATGTCAGCACGGTCAGGGGCGTTCAATTCATAAATGATTCAAAGGCGACAAATGTCAATAGCACCTGGTATGCGTTGGAAAGCATGGACCGCCCTACCATCCTCATCCTTGGCGGCGTCGATAAGGGGAACGACTACTCCCTGATCCGCGACCTGGTTAAGGAAAAAGTAAAAGCCATCGTCTGTCTGGGATTGGACAACCGAAAGATCCACGAGGCCTTTCAGAATGATGTCCCCCTGATGGTCAATACCGCAAGCGCGGAAGAGGCGGTCCGGGCGGCTTTCCATTTTGCCGTCAAAGGTGACGTGGTCCTGCTGAGCCCCGCCTGCGCCAGCTTCGACCTGTTCAAGAATTATGAAGACCGCGGGCGGCAGTTCAAGGAGGCTGTCAGAGATCTATGAGCGTCACGACAACGATAGAACGGACACCCTTTCGAAGCCTCCGGTCCAGGACCAGGGGTGATAAGGTCATTTGGACAGCCGTCTTCCTGCTGGCCATCGTGTCCCTATTGGTTGTCTATAGCTCCACCGGACTGTTGGCCTATAAAATGTACAAAGGCAACACTGAGATCTACCTTTTCAAACAATTCGCATTTATCGTCGTTGGCGTGGCAATCATCTATTTCGCCCACCAGGTCAACTATACCATTTACACACGGGTGGCCAAGATCCTTTTCCTGGTGTCCATTCCGTTGTTGCTCTACACGTTGTTGTTTGGCGTGAAACTGAATGAAGGCAGCCGCTGGATCCGCCTCCCCATCATCAATATGACCTTCCAGACCTCCGACCTGGCCAAGCTGGCGTTGTTTATGTATCTCAGCCGGCTGCTCAGCAAAAAACAGGACGTCATCAAGGATTTTCGCAGCGGATTTATACCGGTGATCGCTCCGGTGGCCGTCATTTGCCTGCTGATCGCCCCGGCTAACCTGTCGACGGCCTTGCTGATCGGTGCGACAAGTCTTATACTGCTTTTTATCGGGCGTGTCCGTGCCAAACATTTGCTCCTGACGATAGCCGTTGCCCTCATCCCCGTCATCGCTCTGGTAGGCGCCGCCATGATCAGGCACTCATCGAACGGCGGCGCTATGGAAAAGCCCCGGGCAGAAGGGCATTCGCGTCTATTTGTCCGCTTAGATACCTGGATCAGCAGGGTGGAGACCTTCATCTATGGTGGTGTAGAAAACGATGACAACAACTACCAGACGAATCAGGCCAAGATCGCCATCGCCAAAGGCGGCATCTTCGGTCTGGGTCCCGGCAATAGTCAGCAACGGAATTTCCTTCCGCATCCCTATAGCGACTTTATCTATGCGATCATCATCGAAGAGTATGGACTGGTTGGCGGCATCTTTATTGCGCTGATCTACCTGGTCTTTTTGCTGCGCAGCATCCGCATCTTCCGGCGGTGCCCTTTTGCATTCGGGGCATTCCTGGCATTGGGGCTAAGCTTCACCCTGGTCATCCAGGCGCTGGCGAATATGGCGGTCAACGTTAACCTGTTTCCCGTCACCGGGGTGACTCTGCCGCTGGTGAGCATGGGCGGCAGCTCATTCCTGTTCACTTGTCTCGCGATCGGCATTATCCTGAGCGTGGCAAGGAACGTAGAGCAGCTGGAGGGCTCAGCGCATGAATAAGCGGATCATCATAGCAGGCGGCGGCACGGGCGGGCATATTTTCCCCGCGGTGGCCATTGCCGGCGCTCTCCGGAGACAAGCCTCAGGCACCGAACTGCTTTTCGTCGGAGCAAAAGGCCGGATGGAAATGGAGAAGATCCCGCAGGCGGGCTATCGTATAGAGGGCATCGATATTGCCGGCTTCAACCGCAGTTCTTTGATAAAAAATGCGGGCCTCCCGTTCAAACTGATCCGCAGTTTTTTCCAGGTCAAACGTATCCTGCGCAGTTTCCGGCCCGATGCGGTCATTGGGGTAGGGGGCTATTCCAGTTTCCCCGTTCTTCGGACCGCCCAGGCGAAAGGGATACCCAGTTTTATCCATGAAAGCAATTCTTTCGCGGGGAAAAGCAATATCCTGCTGGGCAAGAAGGCCGACCGCATCTTCGTCGCCAGCGACGGCATGGAGAAGTTCTTTCCCGCCAGCCGGATAATCGTCACCGGAAATCCTGTTCGAAGTTCGATCGTCGACAGCCGGATAACCCGGGACGAGGCCATCCGCGGGTTCGGATTGGATCCCGCTAAACCGACTGTCCTGTCCACCGGCGGCAGCCTCGGCGCCAAAGGCATCAACGAGGCCATTGCAGCCCATCTGGATGACTGGCAGCAAGCGGGAATTCAATTGATCTGGCAGACGGGCAAGCCTTTTGCCGCGCAAGCCGCGGCGGTCAGCCAGGGCCGGGCCGGAGTATGGACGGGCGATTTCATCCAGAAAATGGAGACCGCCTTTGCGGCCGCAGATACTGTCATCTCCAGATCGGGCGCCATGTCGATCGCCGAGCTCTGCGTGGTAGCAAAACCGGTGGTATTCGTACCCTTTCCGTTTGCAGCGGAAGACCACCAGACGGCCAACGCCCGGAATCTGGTCGATAAAGGCGCCGCCCTGATGGTGAAGGACAGTGAAGCAATGCAGTTGTTGGTCAGCACGGCTATCGCCCTGGTAAGGGATGAGCCGCTCCGGCAAATGTTAACAACGAATATCGGCCGCCTCGCCGTCACGGATGCGGCTGACAGAATAGCAAAAGAGATCCTAACCCTCATAAACGGCAGCGTTCACGCGGCCCATTGACGAACATGGTTGATTTGAAGGACATAAAAAAAATTTATTTCATCGGCATCGGTGGCATAGGTATGAGTGCACTCGCAAGATATTTCCAATTCCACGGCAAGGAGGTCAGCGGCTATGACCGGACCTCCACCACGCTGACCCGGCAGCTGGAGGCGGAAGGCATCGCCATCCATTATGAGGATGATCCGGAGGTTGCGCCAAAGGATGCCGGAATGGTCGTCTATACTCCGGCCGTACCCGGCGATCACCGGGAATTATCCTGGTACCGGCAGCACGGATACCCGCTGTACAAGCGAAGCGACGTGCTGGGCATGATCACCAGGAGCTCTTTTAATATCTGCGTGGCGGGGACCCATGGCAAAACCACCGTCACGACGATGATCGCGCATATCCTGAGACATTCCGGCTATGGCTGCAATGCTTTTCTCGGCGGGATCTCGGTCAATTATGACAGCAATTTCTGGAGCGATCGGCGGAACGTATGTGTCGTAGAGGCGGATGAATATGACCGAAGCTTCCTGAAATTAAGCCCCGACATTGCGGTGATGACGGCGATGGATGCCGACCATCTCGACATTTATGGGACGGCTGAGGCCGTTGAGCAGGCATTCATTGAATTTTCCGCCCGGCTCAAGTCCGGCGGGCTGCTGTTAAGCAAAAAAGGTCTGGTCCGCGAGGCCGAATTGAGAGGCGATGAGCACTGGACGTATGGATTGGCCGGCGAGGCGACCGAGTCAGGCGTCCCTGCTGCGGCACCCGAGTTCTTCGCTTCGGAGATCCGCATTGACGACGGCGATTATTGGTTCACGGTTCAAACCGGCGACTGGAAGTTGGAACGCGTCATCCTCAGCATGGGCGGCCGTTACAATGTGGAGAATGCGACTGCGGCCATTGCCGTAGCGCATCGGCTGGGTATTCCGGGCGACAAGATCATCGAAGCGGTGGCCGCCTTCCGGGGGGTCCGGAGGAGGTTTGAATACATCATCAAGCGGCCAGGACTGGTCTATATCGATGACTATGCCCACCATCCCGAAGAGCTGCGGGCGCTCATCAGCGGAGCCCGGGAGTTATACCCCGGCAGAAAATGCACCATCATTTTCCAGCCGCATCTGTTCACCCGGACCCGTGACTTTGCCGATGGATTTTCGGAAAGTCTGGATCTGGCGGATGAAGTTTTCCTTTTGCCCGTCTATCCTGCGCGGGAACTGCCTATTGAGGGTGTGAGCAGCGAATTGATCGCAGGGAAGATCCCGGGTCAAAAGGCAATAGTAGTCGACAAGAAAAAGATTTTGGCAATAATAGATGACATGGTAACCTATGGAGAAGATTTGGAATTATTGATTACGGCAGGAGCGGGAGATATTGACACATTGGTTGAGCCGATACGGCGGTTGTTGAACCCTATAGAATTGTGAACGGGACTTTTACTAACCCGGGCACCTTTGTACCCGTCTGACGATCCCAGTGGTCGTCGGGCGGGCAACTCGGAACAAAATGGCGATCAAGATAAATATCAGGAAAATTCTTACTACCATGATCTGGGGTTGTATCGGCTCCGGGGTGCTGGTATTGCTTGTCGCGGCCATCCGGTACCGGAACAGCAACACGTGCAAGGGGTATGTGATCAACCTGACCGGTTCGAGTATCAGCAAGAGAGAGGTCCTTGCCCTGCTGACCCCAACCGGCACCCCGAAGATCCAGCAGCGGCATATCCAATCCTTCGACCTGCGCCGCCTCGAGATGACGCTGGAAAAAAATATTTGGGTTCAGAAGTCCCGTCTGTTCTTTGACAATAACAATCTCCTTCATATCGACGTCATCGGCCGAACTCCGGTCGCCCGCGTCTTCACCGTGGACGGCAACAGCTTCTACCTCGATAGTAACGGAGTACAGCTGCCGCTGCCCGCGCAAGTTCCCCTGCGGCTGCCTGTGTTCACTGGCTATCCGTCAACGAAGATTGGCCACAACAGGCCGGATAGCGCCATCGATGCCGGCGTGAGGGAAATCAGCTCTTTCTTTCGCCGCGACACATTCTGGATGGCGCAAATTGCACAGGTAAACATCGCTTCTGACCGGACATTCGAACTGGAGCCCGTTAACGGCCCCCGCGTCAGTTTTGGCAGCGGCACTGATGTTGCCGCAAAATTCCACCGGCTCCACCTGTTCGATCAGCAGGTGTTGAGCAGGGTAGGGCCGGATAGATATGAGCGGATCGATGTTTCATACGCGAATCAGGTCGTCGCTACAAGGAAGGGTATCGAGCAGCGACGCTATGATTCCTTGCAGGGCCTGAACAATATCCGTCAGCTGATCTTTGCGGCGCAGCAGTTGCAGCCCGATACCCTGCGCCAACAATCTGTCCGGCCCCTTGAAACAAATACCATGACGGAGCAAAACCTGTCAACCCACGACCTGCTGCCGGCCGGCGACAGCCCTGTTGCCGTACCCCCTGCACTGCGCAGGCCGGCACCTCCAACACATAAACCAAAACCATAGATAAATCCAATTAACGACAACTAAAACAAAATAAACTAAACTATGAGCCTCGAACAACCCATTATCGTCGGTCTCGACATCGGAACGACAAAAATTGCAGCCATCGCCGGCCGTAAGAACGAATACGGCAAGCTGGAAATATTAGGATTTGGGCGCGCCAACTCCAACGGGGTCAAGCATGGCCAGGTGCTCAATATAGATGAAACGATAAAAGCCATCCGGATGGCCCTCGAGAACTGTTATTCCTCCAACCCCAACCTGGAGATCGGCGAGGTCTATGTCGGCATTGCCGGTCATCATATCAAGAGCCTTCAGACCCGCGGGGACATCGTACGCCAGAATACAGAAGAGGAGATCACCCGGCGCGAGATCGATCAACTCATCGCCGACCAGTACAAGACCTATATTCCTGCCGGCGACCAGATCATCGATGTGATCCCCCAGGAATTCACGGTGGATAATTTTCAAAATATCCCCAACCCCATCGGCTACGGCGGCGTGAAGGTCGGCGCCAATTTTCATATCATCACCGGTGATAAGAATGCCATCCGGAATATCAACCGGGCGGTAGAAAAAAGTAACCTGCATACCAAGGATCTCGTACTCCAGCCGTTGGCGTCTGCCGCGGCCGTTATGGGCCAGGAAGACCTGGAAGCGGGCGTCGCCATCGTGGATATTGGCGGCGGCACCACCGACCTCGCCGTTTTTTATGAAGGTATACTCAAGCATACGGCGGTAATCCCCTTCGGTGGCGAGAATATCACCAACGATATCAAGACCGGTCTCGGCGTACTAAAGACCCAGGCCGAACAGATGAAAGTGCAGTTCGGCTCGGCGCTGTCCAATGAAGCAAAAGCCAATGCTTATATCACTATTCCCGGTCTGCGCGGGATGCCCGCAAAAGAGATCAGCGTCAAGAACCTGGCCGGGATCATTCAGGCCCGGATGAGCGAGATCATGGACTTCGTGACCTACCACCTGAAGCAGGTCGGCCTTGACAACCGGATGCTCAATGGTGGGGTCGTCATGACGGGC
The DNA here is from genome assembly GCA_035948015.1 of Puia sp. Classification (GTDB taxonomy): domain Bacteria; phylum Bacteroidota; class Bacteroidia; order Chitinophagales; family Chitinophagaceae; genus Puia. The sequence goes on along the minus strand of DASZJO010000031.1, from coordinate 56,612 downwards.
GGTGGCTCGCAGCTCCGACATCTCATCCAGCTCACAGAATATATCACCGGCCTGAATGCGCGTATCGGTTATCCTACCGAGCACCTTGCCGCCGGGCATATCGAAGAGCTGGCCAAGCCCACCTATTCGACCTGTATCGGGCTTATCCTGAAAGGATACAGCGATTACGAACACAATCGCAAGGAGTTCGAACAGGAATATCGCAAGGTCGAAGTGCCAGATAATCTCCGGAGAGCAGAGGCGCAACCGGAACATCAGGAGTTCAGTGAGGAGCAGCTGCAGCAGGAAAGGGTCCGTAACCGTAAGGGAGTGAAGGATTTCTGGGGCAAATTCAAAGACGGTATTATCGACCTGTTCAAAGAAGAAGAAGACCATGCATTATAAGGGGCGGCAAACCCTGCGGCCTCCGGCCGCACCCGGCCCGTGAAACAAGAGAAGGTGTGTTAATTTTTAAAAACTAGTTTATGATCCATTTTGATCTTCCGAAAGAGAAGTCATCCATCATCAAGGTCATTGGAGTGGGTGGCGGTGGTAGCAACGCAGTCAACCACATGTTCAGCCAGAACATCGAAGGGGTGAATTTCATTATTTGTAATACAGATGCTCAGGCTATCGCTCAAAGCCGGGTGCCCAACAAGGTACAGCTCGGGCCACACCTGACCCAGGGGTTGGGGGCCGGAGCGAATCCCGATATCGGCCGGCAAGCGACGGAAGAAAGTCTGGAGGAGATCAAGACCATACTGGAGGTCAATACCAAAATGGCCTTTATTACCGCAGGCATGGGCGGTGGCACCGGCACCGGAGGGGCGCCCATCATCTCCAAGATCTGTAAAGACCTCGGCATCCTGACCGTTGGGATCATTACCACTCCTTTCTCTTACGAAGGGAAAAAGAGGATGATGCAGGCCGAAGAAGGCATCGAGGCTATGAAACAATACGTCGACACGCTGCTCGTGATCAGCAACGACAAGCTGAGACACCAGTTTGGCAACCTAAAGATGAAGGAAGCCTTTGCCAAAGCGGACAACGTGCTGGCTACCGCTGCCAAGTGCATCACCGACGTGATCAACAGCACCGGTCAGATCAATGTCGACTTTGCCGATGTCTGCACGGTCATGCGAAACGGCGGCGTCGCGATCCTGGGTAGCGCTACCGCGAAGGGTGATAGCCGGGCGCAGAAGGCGATCGAAGAAGCCCTCAACTCACCATTGCTGAATGACAATGATATCCGCGGCGCGAAATGGATACTTATCAATATTAACTCGAGTGAAGGCGAACATGAGTTCACCATGGATGAGGTGGAGATCATTCAAAACTACCTCCTTAGCCAGGCCGGCGAGCACACCGACGTCATCCTTGGCCTCGGGTATGACAACTCCCTTGGCTCCAGCCTCGGCATCACCCTTATCGCTACCGGCTTCGAGCATAGGGACCCATTCGTCAAATTAGCCGAAGCCAACCCCAACCCCAAAAAGGAAGAAAAGATCCTCATGACATTGAACGTTCCTGAGGATCAGCGTTTCCAGGACGCCCGGCCTGTCCGCCCCTCTGAGCCCGCCCCCACCGCTGCATCTACCGCCACCATTGCCGCTGCTGCGTCCACCCCCACCAACCCCTTTACCCCAGCGGCCAGTTCGGTCCGGGAAGAGATCGCGGTCGCTCCGCTGCATGACGAGCTTCAACCCACATTGGTCGAGAAAATGCCCGTCTCCTCTCCGCTCACGCTTTTTCCGGAACCGGCCGCCATTCCCGCCAGGACCACCCAGGACGACTCCCATTCCCCGCGGATAGAATGGGTCCTGGCCCCGGACCCGGTATCTGCCACTCCACAAAAAAATCAGGCGCCTGCCGCCTCAAAAAGTTCTCCTGCGTCTGCAGCGTCAGGAGGATACCTTGCAAGGCCATCCAATATCTACGCTGAAGACCCTAAGAACGATCAACAATCCTCCCTTTTAGCCGCCGAAGGTTCTCCCAGGGCGGCGATCGAACACTCTACTCCCGTGAAGGATCCGATCAGGAACGCCGTTGCCGGTGATCCGTCGTTGGAAGACGATTCTTCACCCGATATGCAACTGGTGTTCAGGGATGCGGACCCTGCGGCGGATGAGCCTCGGGCCTACCAAACTCACGCGCTTTCGGTGCCGACCTCACCCGTAGAGGAGCCTGCCACGCAGGACGATGCGGATGATCCCAAACGCCGTGCGGCGGAACGAATCAACAAGTTGCGCAACTTGTCGTTCAATATCAACGCTGCCGACCCGAATAACGAGTTTGAAACTGTGCCGGCTTACATCCGCCGTAATTTGGAATTGTACAATACGATCTCCGCTGCCGAGAATTTCTATAGCAATTATGAAGTCAAAACAGACGAGAACAACAACACGGAGATCAGCACTATCAATACTTTTCTGGATGGCAAACGTCCCGACTAGCCGGGAATCACGATAGTTTGTTTTTAGTTGTTTTATTCCCCCTGGTTCTCCGGGGGGATTTTTTGGCCTTCGGCCAAAGGGTATCCGGCCATTTTTTTTGCGGCTACGCTTCCGCGTCCCTACCTTTATTCATTACCAACTCAACCTCATGCCGCTGCTGCTTTCTTTCCTGGGCATCCTGTGCCTGATCTTATTAATCCTTTGGTGTAAGCTCGACACCTTTATTTCGTTCATCGTTGTCAGTGTGGGCCTTGGCCTTGCCTCCGGGCTCGACGTCCATCAGATCAGTGACGCCATCCAGAAAGGTATCGGCAATATCATGGGTTCCCTGGTGATCATCCTCGGTTTCGGCGCGATGCTGGGCCGGCTGATCGCCGACAGCGGCGCAGCCCAACAGATCACCCAATCACTCGTACGCTTGTCGGGTATTCGTCGCATCCAATGGGCTATGGCCCTGTCCGGTTTCCTCGTAGGCTTACCCATGTTCTATGGCGCCGGCTTTATGGTGCTGATGCCCCTCGTCTTTGCCGTCGGCGCCTCCACCGGTCTTCCCCTGCTATACCTTGGTATTCCGGTCCTTGCCGCCCTGTCGGTCGCCCATGGCTTTCTGCCGCCTCACCCTTCCGCTACCGCCATCGCAATCCAGCTCCATGCTCAGATAGGCAAGACCTTGCTTTATGGGATCATTGTCGCAATCCCCACCATCATTGTGGCAGGGATCGTTTTTGGCAGGACGATGCGCAAATACCGGTCCACTCCCAATCCCGCCGTCCTGACGGTCACTCTCATGGAGCCGGGTGAACTTCCGGGTCTTGGCCTGAGCCTCACCGCCGCGCTGATGCCGTTGATCCTGCTGTCCGCCACCGCCCTGCTGGACCTCCTTCCGGGCAGTACCACGCTTAAAAAAATCATTTCGTTTATCGGCGACCCCAATATGGCCATGCTGATCGCCGTCCTGGCCGGGATCTACCTGCTTGGACTTCGACGGGGCAAGTCGATGCGTACCCTGATGCGGTCACTCGAAGATGCGTTCAAAGGGGTAGCCCCCGTCATGCTGATCATTGCCGGGGCCGGCGTTTTCATGCAGGTGATGAGTGAGGGTGGCGTCAACATCTATATCGCGCGGCAGCTGGTACATACCACCGTTAGCCCCTTGATCCTGGGCTGGTGCATCGCGGCCCTGATCAGGGTTTGTACCGGGTCTTCGACTGTCGCCGCGCTGACAACCGTTGGAATTCTGCTGCCCCATCTCCAACAGTCCCAGGTGCGGCCGGAGTTGCTGGTCCTGGCTATCGGCGCCGGCAGTATGACCTTTTCCCATGTGAACGACGGCGGTTTCTGGTTGTTTAAGGAATACTTCAACCTCACGATCCGCCAGACCTTCGCCACCTGGACAGTAATGGAGACACTAGTGTCGGTGGCGGGATTATCGATGGTACTATTATTGAATCAAATAGTTCATTAGCGAATATGGCAACTATTACCATTACCGGCGGAACCGGGTTGATCGGTACCGCGCTGACCCATCTGCTGATCGATCATGGCCACCGGGTTATTATCCTGTCCCGCAAGGCCCCGCCCGGCAGCCGCCCAGCCGCACCCGATGAAGCGCATTCGGCGACTCCCACATCTGTCACTCACGCCGGCGCCGAACCCCCATCCGCCGCTGCTTTCTACAGCCGTCCGTCCGCGCCCGGTCTCCAGCGCCTTCAATGGGACCCTGCTACCGGCTACATCGATCCGGAAGCCATCCGCCAGGCCGACTATATCGTCCACCTCGCCGGGGCCGGCGTCGCGGATCACCGCTGGACTGCCAAACGGAAGAAGGTCATTGAAGAAAGCCGGACAGAGTCGGCAGAGCTCCTCGTCAGATCCTTACGGGAGATATCCAATAATGTGCAAGCAGTCTTAAGCGCTTCCGGTATCGGCTGGTATGGCCCCGATCCCGCTATCCCCAACCCCCGTCCGTTCGAAGAGACCGATCCGGCAGACAAAGATTTTCTCGGGGAGACCTGTCGCCGATGGGAAGCTGCCATTTCTCCGGTTACGGCATCGGGTAAGCGCCTGGTGATCCTTCGCACCGGCCTGGTCCTCAGCCGCCACGGCGGAGCGCTGGCCGAATTCCGTAAGCCGGCCCGCTTCGGCATCGCCGCCATCCTGGGTTCCGGTCGCCAGATCATGAGCTGGATCCATATCGACGATCTCTGCCGGCAATATCTGGAAGCGATCGGCGACGAGAAGTGGTCCGGTGTCTACAACGCCGTAGCCCCGACCCCCGCCTCCAACCGCATTCTCACTACGGAGTTGGCGCGACGGCTTAAAGGCCGCTATTTCGTGCCGGTCTATGTCCCGTCTTTTTTGTTGAAACTGGTCGTGGGCGAGATGAGCGTCGAAGTGCTGAAAAGCACTACGGTCAGCGCCGAAAAGACCCGTGCCGCCGGATTTCAATTTATCTATCCCTCTGTCGAAAGCGCATTGGACAATCTTCTCAAAGGTCGCTCTTGAGGAAATAACGACCCGTGACGACGCAGTAGATGACCAGGTAGATCGCTGCCATCATCAGATACCACGGCAACCGATGTCCCCAAACAACGGGATCAACGAGCTGTGCATAGGGGAAGGGGATCAATTGGCTTGTCGTCTCTTTTGGCAGAAATTCCACAACATTGATCTTGAACCCTGCCTCGAAGATCAGTACCAATACCTTTTCGATCAGGAGGTACATCAGGAATACGCCGATGGCCAAACCCGCACGTTTGATCAATACCGATAGGACGAAGGCGATCATGGAGTAGGACAGCATCTGGATGAAGTAGAAGCCAAGGTACCGGCTGTTCGTCCAAATTGAGACCCCGGCAGGGACCTTGTTGGCCAAATAACCAAAGCCAAGGAGGGTTAGCCACACGATTACTGTGCTCAGCAGAGACAGCAGCACCACGGAGGCAAGCTTCACCCCTATGAACTGCGTTCTGTTCCAGCCGTCGATAATGTTCTGGCGGTGGGTCTTATAGCTGAATTCATTTGTAACGAGCGTAATAATGAGAATGGCGGGCAAAATGAAGAGCCACGTCGAATTCCAGGTCACCGTCTTCCATACGTCCGGGAAACCAAAGGGATGACCAAACAGCGTCTGGCCGTTTTTACCGGTGGAAAACATGTCGTTGGAAAGGCGATAGATCACATAGCTCAAAGCCGGCACCGCCAGGATTATGATCCCCAGCAGGATCCAAAAAGTCCGGTAGTTCCTGATCTTCATCCATTCAATACCGAGCAGCTTGAGCATATCAATTATTTTTTACGGTTGTGGTGATTTCTTTTGTCAACTCCATGAACTTCGATTCAAGGCTGCGTTTCCGCAGTTGCAGATGGGTCAGCACGACCCCTTTTTCAAAACAGAACCGGTTCAATTCTCCGGTATCCGGGGTCACCCCATTGGCAAAGAAGACCTGCATCAGACCATCGTTTGACCTGACCTGCCTTACTCCCGGCCACGCAGTCAATGCCTCCTGCAGGCGGCCTTCCAATCCAACAGGTACCCCCAACTCGACGACGTCCTCATTCATCAGCACCTCCCGGACATCCCCCGCCATGAGCAACTGCCCGCGCTGGAGGATCGCCACATGCGTACAAACTTTCTCCACTTCATCCAGCAGGTGGCTGGCCAGCACGATCGTTTTGCCTTCCCGCGCCAGCAGCCGGATCGTCTCCCTTGTCTCGGCAATACCCACGGGGTCGAGACCGTTCGTGGGCTCATCAAAAACAAGCACTTCCGGATTACCCAGCATGCAGGAGGCTATCGCCAGCCGTTGCTTCATCCCCAGCGAATAGGTGCTGAATTTGGAATCTTTTCGTTCCGTAAGTTTGACCATCTCCAGCACCCGCGGGATATCTTCAACACCCCGGCCTTTGATGGCTGCCGCAATCCGCAGATTCCGTTCTCCTGACAAGTAGTGATAAAAATTAGGCGTCTCCAGCAAGGTGCCGATCTTCTGCCGCTGTTTTTCCGATGGCGGCTCGCCGAACCACGAATAGGCGCCGCCGGTAGGCCTGAGAACGTCCATTACGATCCCTAAAAGGGTCGTTTTGCCGCTGCCATTGGGCCCAAGTACACCATAGACCGACCCGGGCGGCACTGAAAACGAAACCTGGTGTAACGCCCTGATCCTGCCATAAAACTTTGTAACCGACTGAATGGAGAGAATGCTGCTCACTGTAAAGGTTTATAAGGAGACAAGATATAAACATTCCGTTCATCTGGCATCCCCGTTTATCCTCTTCCTCCACCTCCCGTCAAGGGATCCCCCCGGCCGCATTTTCATGCCGTTGATGGTAAAGCGAAGAAAACTCGCCGAGTATGGACAATAAACGGTTATCAAAAGCCAGGCGTGACAGCCTCAGACCGGCAATATCAGCCGGCATTACCTTCCGTTTGAACGGGTTCAACGTACCTCCCGGCCCGCCGGCTGCCGCGGCGGGATCATATTGATATTCCGGATCACATAGGGTTCCCCGGGGGTACATGATACCCGGCTGTCCCTTGCCCCTGATATCAAGGTCCTTTGGATGGTCCAGGCCCAGAGTATGCCCATATTCGTGCGCGGCGGTCGTGGAGTGATTCAGCAAATTACCCAATTTGAAATAGCCGGTATTGCAGCCCAGCCCATCGACGGAGGAAATATCGTGCAGCGAATATTCTTCGATCCGGAAGAAATTAAGCCGGGGGTCCGTGTTATGCCATACAGCCGCCGGCGGCAGATCGGGTTTGTGTACTCCTTCGATCTCGAAGCGCACTTCATAGAACTCGCCGCGGATCTTCGCGGTCCCACCCGGCTCATTCCAGGCTGCGGCGATGTCTTCGGCGATCTGCATGGCCAGTTGACTGCTCGCTGCCCCTCCATAAAAGCAGAGGATCGAGCGGATGGTAAGCCGGTGCGCGAAAATATTCAGTTCTGCTTCGCCCATGTCAGATCAGTGTACTAATTCCTCCAGTTTTTTATCCAGATCCGGACCTCTCAAGCCTTTGGCGATGATCGTCCCATTCCTGTCGACCAAATAGTTCATGGGTATCCCTTCCACTCCGTACAAGACCGCGGCGTCATTCTTCCATCCTTTCAGATCGGACAACTGCGTCCAGGGCATACCGTCCTGCCGGATAGCTGCCAGCCATTTATCCTTCTGTTCGTCCAGCGAGACGCCCAGGACAGTGAAACCTTTCGAATGAAAATGACGGTAAGTTTTCACTACACCCGGGTTTTCCAACCGGCATGGTCCGCACCAGCTAGCCCAGAAATCGATCAGTACATACTGTCCCTTATACGATGACAACGTCACCGGATTGCCTTTCGTGTCGGCTTGCGTAAACTCTGGCGCGGGGCGGCCGACGCCCGTCAGTAATGCTGCGTCCAATATCTGCTTCAATTCCTTCCCCATGTAGGAAGATTGGATCTGTGGCGCAAGGCCATTGTAGATTTGTTGTAGCGTATCGGCGTTCGGATCATAGCTGAAGAATTCCAGCACTTCTTCAACGGCTACATAAGAAGCGGGGTGTTCCGCGGCATATGTTTTTACGTATGCTGCCTGCAATTTTTCGGCTGCTTCCTGCCAGACAGGCTGGCCGTGGATGGTTGGCGGCATGTCATGAAGGAATCGGCGATATTCATCCTGGACCGGTGCGCCGGTAAATGACAGCGAGGCGAGCGAGTCCTTATTCCCGGTTGCGGTGATCGTGCCGGCTTCAAGAAAAAAGGCGCTGCTATAAAGATTTGCGCCGTTAACCTTCCTAAAGACCAAATGACAAAACTCGGTTTCGGTGACCTTGCCGGTAAGTTCGAAACGGCCATGATTGATCGTCGCGGAATCCGTCGGCCCGTCGCTATGATGATACATGAATACCCAGCCGGTCTCCAACCCGGTAATATTGCCGTGCATGGAATATGCCGAGGGGTCAGCAGCTTTCGACGCGGCCCGGCGCACTGCCGGTGGCATCCACAACCCCATGGCGATCGCAATTCCACCGATAAAGGGTAAAAACTTCATGGGCCTAAATTAGGACTTTTTCAGGGATCAATTCGCCGCGCGACTGCGAGATCAATTCCGGATGGGCTTGCCGCCTTTCAGCACACTTTGGATGCGTTCCAGCGTTTTCTTTTCGCCGCAGAGGCTAAGGAACGCTTCCCTTTCAAGGTCCAGCAGATATTGTTCGCTGACCAGTGCCGGTTCGCTAAGGTCGCCGCCGCACATGACATAGGCCAGTTTCTTCGCGACCACAACATCGTGGTCCGTTGCATAATGACCGCGCCACATACCATTGATACCGGCATAAAGCGCGCCCAGCAGGGAACGGCCCTGCACTTTTACGTCCTTTCGGAGTACCGGCATGGTGTAACCGTCGTTGTAAATCTCGAGGACTGAAGTCTTGGCTTCCGCGATACGGCGGCCCTGGTTGATGCTTACTATATCATGACCTTTTCGCAGGATGCCGAGGTCAAAAGCCTCATATGCGGAGGTGGAGACTTTGGCAGTGGCGATCGTAAAGAACCGCTCTTTTAACGTAACCGTCTCCGGTTCGTCGGGGTGCATCTCATCGGCCGCGCGAAGCGTGAACTCCTTCGTTCCGCCTCCGCCGGGAATCAGGCCTACGCCCAGCTCCACCAACCCGATATACGACTCCGCGGCCGGAACCACCCTGTCGGCATGAAGGCTCAATTCACAGGAGCCTCCGAGTGTGAGTCCATGGGGTGCGACGACTACCGGCACTGCGGAATAACGGGCCCGCATCATCGTGCCCTGAAACTGGCGAACCGCCATATCCAATTCATCGAAATCCTGTTCGATCGCCAGCATGAAGATCAGGCCGACATTTGCCCCGGCGCTGAAATTAGCGCCATCCCCTGCGATCACCAGCCCCTTGTATTTCTCTTCGGCGATCCCGATCCCACGCTGGATGCCTTCCAGCACCTCACCACCGATCGTCCCCATCTTGGTATTCCATTCCAGACCAAGGACCTCGTCGCCGAGATGATATAAGTGACAGGCGCTATTACTCCAAACCGTCGCACCCTCAAAATTCTTCATGACCAGGAAGGCCTCTCCACCGGGTAAAGGCTTATAGTCGCGGGTGGCGATATCATAATAGAGCCGCTTTCCGTTCCCGATCTTATAGAACGTGCGGATACCCGCAGCCAACATCTCCTCCACCCACGGCGCTACAGTGAATCCGGCCGCCTTCATTTGCGGCAGGGTCTTCTCCACCCCAAAAACATCCCAGCTCTCAAAGGCGCCGATCTCCCAACCGAACCCTGCCATCAGCGCGTCGTCCACGCGATAAAGTTCATCGGAGATCTCGGGGATGCGATGTGAAATATAGGAGAACAACCCGTAATGGAATTGCCGGATGAATTCACCGGCCTTATCCGTTCCCTGGAACAGCATCTTCAACCGCGTCTTCAGATCATCCACTGCCCTGGCCGCCTCCACCGATGCAAATTTTGGTCGTTGACGTGGGCCGTATTCCATTGTCTTCAGGTTAAGGGTCAGGATCTCTGTTTCCCCGCCCGCGCCTTTCGTTTTCTTAAAGAAACCCTGACCTGTCTTGTCACCCAGCCATTTATTCTCCACGAGCTTATCCAACCAGGCCGGGATGCCGAATACAGCGCGTTGCTCATCGTGTGGACAATTGTCCGCTACGCCATGGGCTACTTTGACCAGGGTATCGATCCCCACTACATCCGCCGTGCGAAAGGTCGCGGATTTCGGCCTGCCGATCAGCGGACCGGTCAACGCTTCCACCTCATCGATCGTCAACCCCAGTTTGTCCAGCAAGCCGAAGATCGCCATGATGCCGTATACGCCGATCCGGTTGGCGATAAATGCCGGCGTGTCCTTGCAAAGTACCGTAGTCTTACCCAGGTACAGGTCGCCATAATGCAGCAGGAATTCCGTCACTTCAGGATCGGTGGCCGGAGTGGGGATGATCTCCAGCAGGCGCAGGTAGCGCGGGGGATTAAAAAAATGCGTTCCGCAAAAATGTTTTTTAAAATCCTCACTCCTTCCCTGCGACATGAGATGAATCGGGATACCTGAAGTATTCGATGTGATAAGTGTCCCCGGGCGGCGATATTTCTCTACCTCCGCAAACACCTGCTGCTTGATATCGAGGCGTTCCACTACCACTTCGATGACCCAGTCGCAGCCGGCAATATCCTTCATATTGTCGATGAAATTACCCGTGGTGATCCTGGAAGGAACATCCCTGGTGTACACCGGCGAGGGATTGCTCTTGATGGCTGCGGCCAGCGCTTCATTGACGATCCGGTTGCGGACCGCAGGATGTTCAAGGCTAAGGTTCCTGGCCGTTTCCGCAGGGGTCAGTTCCTTCGGCGCGATATCCAGCAATAGGGTTTGGACCCCGATGCCGGCAAAATGACAAGCGATCCTCGACCCCATAACCCCACTTCCCAATATGGCCACTTTATTAATAATGCGGTTCATGGTCTTCAACTAGTTAGTTAAACAACTATTTAGGGCTAAGGTAGGGAAAAAATCCCTATCAGCCGAAAATCGGGGACCGGTCAAGGTTCCGGTAATAATAAAATAAATTAGAGGATCTTACTCAGGCGATCGATCTCGTAATTGTCCGCTGCGTCGAGCAACTCATTCCGTTGTTTGATCTGTTCTTCCATGAGCAGCCGTGGATAGCTGTCGGCGGTGATATAGCTGACCGTGAGGTAAACGCCCTTTTCAATGATTATTTTATTACCGCAGATGTCGGTCATGTGGACCTTATCCTTACCCTGGTAAGAAGAAGGGCATTCGTATTTGCCGCGGATAGAATTGAAGAGAACGCTGTTTGTCTTTTCGGTAAAGGACAGGAAGCTCAATTGAGAATAATAGAAAAAGCTGTTTATAAAATGGAACTGGATGAGCGCTTTTTGGCGAAGGAGCTTCGTGCGGTAAAACAATATCTTATGGTCTTTAAAGTCATTGATGTCTTTTACCTGGAATGAGGGCATTCCGATCTTCCAGATCACCCGGCGCGGGGTGGCTCCAAATTGGATGTCATGAGGTGCGATCAGGGTCTTGGTAAGATAAGGATCATACTGCTCCTGCGACAATACCTGATGGGCAAAATCCAGGTAATATTGGTTGATAAAGCTCCGGTAGAAACTTTCTCTTTCCTGGTAGAACGAACTGTAGCGGCTGTATTGCAGGATCCGGTATTGGTAGGTCTGTTTCATGACGCGTTCTGATATTAGATTCTTTCTCAGTCCTTTTTGGCAATTGGTAAACGTCAGGAAGCCGATAAAAGTATCCAGAAATGGGAGTAAAATGTTAAAGCCCGCCTTTTCGGCGAATTACCCATTCATAATTAAGTCATAAACAAGATGTTGGATCAATTGACACCCGAGCCGGCCGCGATCTTTTCCCCAGGTTGGATGAAATGAAGGTGACCTGCCGGATCCTCTGCCATGAGGATCATTCCGTTACTTTCGATACCCCTCATTTTCCGCGGGGCGAGATTGGCTACGACCACGACCTGGCGGCCGACGATCTCTTCCGGCTTGAAATGCTGAGCAATACCCGAGACAATGACCCGCTGTTCGTTTCCCAGATCGATGCCCAGCTTGAGCAGTTTGTCGGCTTTTTCGACCTTTTCCGCGGTCACGATCGTGCCTACACGGAGATCGAGTTTTGCGAAATCCTCATAGACGATCTGCGATTTAAGGGGAGCAGCCTCAATTTTCTCTGCTTTGACAGGCGTAGTCTCCTTATCTGTCGCCTCCGTTCGGGACGCCGCTGCCGCCTGCAGTTTCTCCAACTGCGCTGTCACCTCTTCATCTTCGATCTGACGGAACAACAATTCCGGCGCGCGCAAACTGTATCCGACGCTCAACAGCTTCATCTTCCCGGCATTTTCCCACTCCAGCATCTTCTCCACCACCTTCATTTGGTGTAACATGCGTTTCGCGGTAAACGGCAGGAACGGATGGATCAGAATAGCCAGATTTGCCGTCACCTGAAGGCAGATATGCAGACAGTTGTCAATCAGCTGCTGATTTTCGGGATGTTCTGCGAGGGACCGGACGACGATCCACGGCTGTCTCTTTTGCAAATATTTATTTGCCAGGTCCGAAAGCATGATCACTTCGAACAATGCTTCCCGAAAACGATATTCTTCGATCAGCCGGGATACCTTCGCCGGAGTGGCTTCCACCGCCGCGATCATCTCCCTGTCTGTCTCATCCAGCCGCCCGGCATGCAGCGGCGGTACCTTCCCATTGCAGAGCTTATGCATCAGCACAAAAGTCCGGTAGACAAAATTCCCGAATTTGCTGACCAGCTCGCCGTTGTTGGCGTTTTGGAATCCTTTCCAGGTGAACTCGCTGTCCTTTGTTTCCGGTGAGATCGTCGTCAGGTAATAGCGCAGGAAGTCCGCCATTTGGGGCCCGCCGTTTTCCTTCCGGATGAAGTCGTCGATATAGTCCTGCATGTCCAGCTTCCAGTTCCGGCTCGTGCTCATTTTATCCCCTTCCAGGTTCACAAATTCATTGGCCGGCACGTTATCGGGCAGGATATTTCCATGCAGCTTCAGCATGATCGGGAAGATGATGCAATGGAACACGATATTATCCTTCCCGATAAAATGCACCAGCTTGGTATCCTTGTCATTCCAATACGGCTTCCAATCCTTCCCGGTATCTATTCCCCACTGGCGCGTGGCGGAGATATAGCCGATCGGCGCATCGAACCAGACGTAGAGCACTTTTCCTTCCGCCTCGGGCAACGGAACTTTCACTCCCCAGTCCAGATCTCGCGTTACCGCACGGGCCTGCAGGCCGCCGTCGATCCAGCTCCGGCATTGGCCTACAACAGTGGCACGCCAGTCGTCTTTGTGTTCCTTGAGTATCCACTCGCGTAAAAATTCTTCATACCGGTTGAGGGGAAGATACCAGTGACGGGTGCTGCGCTTGACCGGCGACGTGCCGCTCAAGGTGCTGTGGGGCTCGATCAGCATCTCTGGACTCAATGAGGTCCCGCAAACTTCGCATTGATCGCCATACGCTCTGGGATTACCGCACACAGGACAAGTACCTACGATATAGCGGTCCGCAAGGAATGTTTTTGCCTCCTCGTCGTAATACTGTTCACTCTCTTTCACCTCCAATTCTCCCCGGCTATTCAGGGCCGTGAAGAACTCTTGCGCGGTCTCATGATGAATAGGCTCGCTGGTCCGGTGATAGATATCAAACGACATTCCGAGATCAGCAAAATTTTGTTTGATCACCTCATGGTATTTATCGATGATCGCTCTTGGCGTCGTCCCCTCTTTCATCGCCTGGATGGGAATGGCTGTGCCGTGCTCGTCGCTTCCGCAAATGAAGACCACATCCCGCTTTTGCGCCCGTAAATACCGCACATAAATATCCGCAGGCAGATAGGCTCCCGCCAGGTGACCGACATGTTTCAATCCATTGGCGTAGGGCAAAGCCGCGGTGACCAGATATCGTGATGGTTCATTGTTCATAATGTAGCTGATGACTGGCCCGGAGAACTTCGCCCTTGCCACCGGCAAGGCCTCGTTCGCGACCTTCGGTCGTGGTCCGGGGGGCAAAATTACGCCCTTTGTCTCACTCCTGCAAAGCGAACTCCACGCAGGCATTTCGTCTATAGTCGGTCGACAGGAACAGATGGTATGTCGTTCCATGCACCGTCACTTCCATCAGGGCCGTATTCGGCGGAAGCCTTCCCAGGTTCTCGGCAAACAGCACCAGCCGGTTGACCGGCAGGCTTTTGTCGATAGGCACCAGCAACACTTTGGCTTGTTCAGTCAATTTATAGTGCTGCAGCAAAAGGTCATTATTCAAATAAAGGCTAACGGAATCTCCGTCGATCTCTCCATTGTCGTAGAGCTCGACGCGGACGGTATCTGTTCCCCTGACGTGGATAGTCGCTACAACCGGTGTCTCCCGGTCGAATAAAGCTTTTAGCTGCACGGAATCCTTCTTTTTCTTCGGTAAGGCGAAAGGAATGAATGGCGGCGCTTTTTTCTCCAGCCGGATAGCCAGACTGCCGGCCTTTCCCACCTGCGGATCCGGCGCTGTGGCCCAGTGCCCCTCCAGTAAATCACGCCGTCCCGGTGTCCGCCGGTAATACAGGACATGAAAGCCTGCGGCAGCATCGGTGGCACTGTCCTCCCGGATCGTCAGCGCCGAATCCCTGCCGTAGAACCGTCCACTGACAATAAGATGCCGGATATATTGCGTTTCAGGAGAATACCAATGCAGTACGCCGGCAATTGCCGAATCGCTTTCTGTGATCGTTAAGACAATTTTTTGTTTCGTGTCCGACCCTTTGTCGGAAGCAGTCCCCGTCCATTGCCCACCAAGATCCTGCGCTTGCAATCCTCGTCCGACACCCAATGACAATACCGAAAGTGTGATTGCCAAATAAGAACGCATGTATTAAAAGTAGTAAATTTAAGCCGCAGAAAAGTAAACTATAAAATAAGCAGCAAAATAGACCATAAAGCTAAGCTGGAAATAAACTATAAAGTTAAGATGAATCGAAAAAACTTTCTCTCTTCCGTACTTGGTGTTGTTACTGCTGGCCGGACTCGCATTGACAAATCCAGAATCTTCGGGAACCTGATACCCGCTGCACCCGCACAAGCCACGTCCTGCCCCCAGCCGCTTCTCATCCCGCCCTATCTCAAACCCGGCGATACCATCGGCATTACCTGTCCTGCCGGCGACATCACCGTTAAAGAGATCCAACCCGCAGTTCAATTGATCGAAAGCTGGGGATTCAAGACCCTTACCGGCAGCACCGTCGGAAAAAAAGATTTTATCTACGGCGGCACCGACGCCGAACGCCTTGCTGACTTTCAGCAAATGCTCGACAGCCCGGACATCAAGGCCATCCTTTGCGCCCGCGGCGGTTATGGCGCCGTTCATATTGTCGATCAACTGAATTACTCCTCCTTATTGAAATACCCCAAATGGGTCATTGGCTTTAGCGATGTCACTGTTCTCCTATGTCACATCCATGCCAATTTGCACATCGCCTCGATCCATTCGAAAATGTGCAACAGCTTTCCGGACGACTGGACAAAGGCCGAACCGGTACAAGTTGCCTCGATCCTTTCCATCCGTCAGGCGCTTAGCGGCAGCGACAAGATGCAATATACCGCGCTGCCGAACCCGCAGAATCGACCTGGCACTGCCGAAGGGCAGCTCGTAGGCGGCAACCTTAAAACGATTGAAACCCTTGCCGGCACACCCAGTGATATAGATACGGCGGGCAAGATCCTTTTCGTGGAAGACACCGGCGAATACCTGTACAGCATCGACCGGATGTTCTGGCACTTACAGCGAACCGGCAAGCTGGACCGGCTAAACGGCCTCATAGTCGGCGGGTTCAAGGTCAAACCGGATGATCCGGGTGAAGAATTCGGACGCACCGTATATGACATTATCACCGAAAGGATGCGGCCCTTTAGTTATCCGGTCTGTTTCGACTTCCCGGTCGGCCATCAGAAAGAGAATTATGCCATTAAATATGGAGTTCCCCACACCCTTGTGGTCAGCGGCGACCGGGTGACCCTCACGGAAACCTTCCAACCCGTTCAACCCAATTCGTCCATCCAATCCGGCCGATCTTGATCCGGCTTCCGCCATACCTCCGGCCTGGCGACACCATCGCTATCGTCTGTCCCGCCGGATATATGCCTCTTGAAAGAGCGCAGACCTGCATCGACACACTGCAACAGTGGGGTTATCGCGTAAAGATCGGCTCTACGCTCGGGAGCAATTCCGAAAATTATTTCTCCGGCTCCGATAGCGAACGCCTGGAGGACCTCCAGCAAATGCTCGACGACCCGGATGTCAATGCCATCCTCTGTGGCCGCGGCGGTTATGGCCTTACCCGGATCATCGATAGCATCGGCTTCGGCCGCTTCCGCGAAAGTCCGAAATGGATTGCAGGCTACAGCGATATCACGCTGCTGCACTCGCATCTCGAGGCCCGATTTAACATCGCCTCACTGCATGCGCCCATGGCTGCCGCGTTCAATGACGGCGGGGCGGAAGGACCCTACGTGCGGTCGCTACGCCTGGCGCTGGAAGGGGCATCCCTCCGCTACACCTGCGCGCCTCATCCATTCAACCGGACCGGTCAGGTCAACGCGCCGATAACTGGTGGCAACCTGGCCCTGCTGGCCCATCAAACCGGCACGGCTTCGGCTGTACCGACAGCCGGAAAGATCCTCTTTATTGAAGATGTAGGAGAATATCTCTATAATATAGATCGCATGCTCCGCCAGCTTCAGCGAAGCGGACAACTCCACCGGCTGGCCGGACTGATCGTTGGCAGTTTTACCGAAGGAAAAGATACCATGCGGCCATTCGGCGCTACCGCGGAAGAGATTATCCGCGACGTAATCAGCGAATACGACTATCCGGTCTGCTTCGGCTTCCCTGTCGGCCACAGTGACCAGAATGTGGCATTAAGGACCGGCGTCCCGCATCGGCTATCCATTACGGAGGGTGGCGTTATCCTGGAATCCGAATAGATCTCTTCTTATTGCCCGGGCGGCGGCACCACTTCATAGGCATCCTGGCCATCCTGCGAGATCGGCTCATACCAGGTATTATTGTAGACCAGGAAATCCTGGCCGTCGATCTGCTGGTCGGTCGCACCGTCGGGCAATTGATAGATCACCGCTCCGGGCGGCGCAGCAACGACCTGGTATCCTTGGCCCGTGTATACATAAAATACACCGCCAAAATAATAATAGGTAACGCCATCCACAACGGGAGTTTCGTAGCCCGGCGGCAGAGAGGCGACAATCGCGCCGATCGGCGCTGTCACAACGGCGTAGCCATTATTCTGCGGGAGGTAAAAACAGCCGTCGTCATACCAGTACCGCTGATTGTTGAAGTTGAACCAGATGGCATCGGCAGCCAGGCCGCTCAGGAAAAAACCCAGTGGGTGCCAGTGCGGCCCCCAGTAATATGGCCGATAGGGGTGATAGTAGTATGGATGAATGCCGCGGTAACCTCCGGTATGATAGACGTTGACATGATCCCGCACCGTCACGTTGTTCCGGACATTTATCGTGTTGTGAACGTCTACCGGACGGCTGAAATCGTGATTACCGACATTCCGGCTGCCGCCATTGATCGTCGGTTGCTGCACCTCCGGCCGCTGCACCTCCGGTCGTTGCACCTCCGGTCGTTGCACCTCCGGTCGTTGCTCGACAGGTCTTGTTTCCGCCGGTCTGGAAGGCGCCGCGCGAATAGTAGGCGCGGGCCGGGAAACCGCAGGCGGATGATAGACCGGAGCTGAAGGCCGGCCGCCGCCGCTAAAACCGCCGTGATTGAATCGTTGAGCTTCGCCTTGCTGCGGTCCGACAAGCAGCGCAAGCAGAGTTGCCAGCGCCACAAAACTATATTTAAAAGATGTTTGCATAACCGTTGTTTGAACGTGATTTACTTTTTAGCGGATAAGGCCACCAACTTTACCTTCCTGGCCCGGTGAGGAACATTGAACGTGAACAGGGCATCCGGGAGACTGGGATTGACCTGCCAGTCGCTCAGCGTGGCCTCATATTGGGGATGCATCTCTTTACCCGTATAGATGATCACCATCTTCAACGGCAGGGTAAACGCATCATTGGCGATCCAGAACTGATAGGTCCTGTCTGCCGTCGTACCGGCAATATGATAGCATTCCTTGCCATCTACCTTCGTCAGCCCGAGGTAGACCAGCGTCTTCGAATCCGCCAGGATATCATCGACAAAGGTCGGATAGAAGAAGTCGGCTGCAGGAAATTCGATCCCGTACAACTTATTGACCGTATCGATCATTTCGATGACGTTCACCGGCGCGTCTATCTGGCCATATTGATTCTTATCCATCGAATAATAACTCAGGGTCTTGCCGTCAAAATAGAAATCCCGGCTGCCCTGATCTCCGTCCGATTTCAATAGCAATTGACCAGGCCCATGCAGATAGAGCTGCTGCTCGTCGGAGTGTTTGATCAGCCCCAATTCCTTGCTGCTGACATCGTAATTGGACCGGATATTAACGCTGCAGGAAGACAGCTCTCCGATCATCGCGCTCATTTTGTCGAGGAGCGCGACGGCCACGGTATCGATCCTGCGGGTCTGGGCCTGCAGGTGACCGGCGGTGATAACACCTGATAATAAGATGATCAACAATTTTTTTGTCATGGTTCTCCATTTTTGAATTCGTGGCTAAATTACTACATTTGACCTGAACTGGGCGGAGGGAGGTAATATCTGCGAGCGCTCACCCGATCGTCATATCGAAGGTTATAGCATCAATCGTCAGGATTGATTAATTTTGGGTTTTCATAGACCTAATCTATCAGATGACCTTCGTACAACTGGAATATATCGTCGCTGTCGATACTTACCGGCATTTTGCTATCGCCGCCGGCCACTGTTTCGTAACGCAGCCTACACTAAGCATGCAGGTGCATAAGCTCGAAAAAGAGCTGGGTATAACCATCTTCGACCGAAGCAAACAACCTGTTATCCCCACTGAAGCCGGGCGTGAGATCATCGGACAGGCCCGCCGGATACTCAGCGAATGTCAGGTGATCGGCGAGATCATTCAGACAAAAAAAGACGTCCTCACCGGCGAGCTGCGCATCGGGATCATCCCTACGCTTGCCCCTTATCTCTTACCACTTTTTATACCGGGATTTACTGCAAAATACCCCCAGATCAAACTGGTCGTTAACGAAATGATGACCGAAATGGTGATCAACCGGTTGCGCGAGGGTCGGATCGATGTTGGGATCCTCGTCACGCCTTTGCAGGAGAACGGCATCCGCGAACAGGTGCTTTTCTATGAAGAACTGTTGGTTTATATTTCCCGAAAAAATGCGGCCTATAAGAAGACCTATATGCTTGCCCAGGATATCGACCCCTCCAAACTTTGGCTGCTCGAAGAAGGGCATTGCTTCCGCTCCCAGATCGTCCGCCTCTGCGAGCTGCGTAAGGCCAGCAAGGAAGGCAGCCATTTCGATTACGAAGCCGGTAGCCTGGAGACCTTGCGCCGGCTGGTCGAACTGAACGACGGCATCACGATCCTTCCCGAACTGGCGACAACAGACCTGAGCGGGCGGCAGAAGCAACTGGTCCGCCATTTTAAGCGGCCCGCTCCCATGCGCGAGGTCAGCCTCGTCGTCCACCGGGATTTTGTCAAACAACGGCTGGTGGCCGCGCTGAAAGAGGAGATCATCCGGTCCGTTCCCGAGAAAGTCCGGCAGAACAGGAATCTGAATGTGATTCCCATATAAATTGTAGTTTGCAGGCGTTATTATGGCAATTAAAAGACTATTACTGAGGGTATTGGGTGAGAAAAATTATTTGTCCTTCCTTTCCGGCATCTATCAGCGCCTATATCGTACCGGGCTGTTAGGTAAGGAATATGAGGATGTGTATTTCCTCAAAAAGATCATCCGCCCGGGCGATTACTGCGCCGACATAGGGGCCCATCTCGGTTATTTTACGATCGAATTAAGCCGGCTGGTCGGCGAGAGCGGCAAAGTGCTCGCCGTTGAACCCATCACCCCTTTTCACCGCACCCTTCAACGCCTCCTCGAACGGAAAAAAGCCCATAACGTCACCCTTTACCAACTGGCCCTCGGGGGCAGTGGCGACTATGTGGAAATGGGCATCCCGCAGGTAGGCGCCGAACGCAGGTTTGCATATGCCCGGATAAAGGAGAACAACGACCACCTGGAATTTGTCAGGTCGGAAAAGGTTAGGAACGAACCCGGCGACCACCTCTTTCTCAACCTGCCGAGGCTGGATTATATTAAGTGTGACGTGGAGGGCTTCGAATACCAGGTATTTGCTTCGATGCTGCGGACATTGGAGGCCCACCGCCCGATGCTTCTCTGTGAGTTGTTCGACCGCGACCTGCTGATCCGCTTCTCTACACTCCTGCAACCGCTTGGCTACCGGGCATATTTACTCGAAAGAGGTTCACTGGTCGCTATCGATGTCCATGCGGAAGGACAGATCCCGCCGGATAACTATTATTTCCTCCCGCCGCAGCGCGAAGACCGGTTCGGGGCGTTCGTTCAGGCCTGACGTTCTCACGGCCGATCACAGGGGATAATTAGCGCTTAATAGCGAATCCAGCTTCTCCCGGAATTCAGGATACTCATGCAGATCGTTATGTCCGGCGCCTTCTACCGGGATGAAAGCGTCTCCCGGTTTCAGCAATGGCCTCAGCCTTAACGCATTGCTATATGGAATTGTCCCGTCTGCCGTACCATGGAAAATGATCACCGGCGCCGTAACATTGGGCAAATGAAGATAGATGGGGAAGTGATAGTGGAGCATCCGCCCCCAGGGATATACCGGCAAACGACGATAAGCAAGCGACTCCAGACTGTAGTAAGGCGATTCCAGGATCAACTGACGACAGTCGCGGACATCCGCCAGCTCTGCGGCAATACCCGTTCCGATGCTCCGGCCGTAGAGGATGATCTTTGACGGCGGCCACTTGCTACGCGCCAGCTTGTACAGCGCCAATGCATAGTCATACAGCTTTTGCTCGCTAATCTCTCCGGTGCTTTTGCCATAACCCGGATAGTCCCAGATCCAGGCTTCATATCCGTGCCGGGTAAAATCTGTGGCGGCACCGCTGTTATGTTCGATATCACCCCGGTTGCCGTGAAAATACAGCACCACTCCTCTTGCCGGGCTATCTGCCGGCCGGTCGGCTGCCCGGAACTCCACCACGTTAAGCTTTGTATCCTTGTCATAAGGGATAACAAGCTCAGTGTGAGGCTGACCGCCGAAATTATAGACCTTCGACGCGGGGACCGGCTCGGGGTGCCAGAGGAAATACTCCTGTGTATGATAAAGGACGATCCCCACTACCCCATACAGCAGCAGGAGGATCTTCACCCATCTCCAGATCAACCGCTTATTCATTTTCGATCCGCTTGAGGTTAAAATCAGGTACCGGCGACACGATCAGCGGGAATTTTTCGATCGTAACGATCGAAGGATCCAGGCCAAAACCCCGCTCTTCCGACAAGCTAAGCTCTTTCAGCCAGAAATACAGCTTCATGACCACCCGCTCGTAAAATGGCAGTTCATTATCCTGACTCAGGAACTTTTCCATCACGATAAACTGGAAATCCCCCACCACATTATTCCGCTCCAATGATTCATACCGGCTGGTGACATTGACCTCCCGGTTATTGACAAGGTCCTCGACCACCTTCCGGAACATGAGACTGATCTTTGGCTCGACACGGAAGCCCAGCCGGAACTCCACCCGGATGATGTCATTGGGGATGATGTGATCGACAGTGTATTCGGCGGTATACGGATCGTCCGAAGTGGCCACATGTACGAACCAATAGATGTCCGCCCGCTTCGGCTTCTTGTTTAGAATAGAATAGATGATCTTATGCTCGATCTCCTTCGGGTTGCTGGCGCTCGTCATATATACGAGATGCGTGGCATATTTGCCTACTGTCCGGTCATTGCTCAGCTCCTGGATCTGGGGGATATAGTGCTCCATCCGGACGAACTCCACATAACGGTTTTTGATCTTCCGGGCGCGGTACCAAACATACATCACGCCGAACAACCCTCCGCCAACGATCAGCGTGACAAAGCCTCCGTGCGGGAATTTTTCGAGGTTGGCGGTGAGGAAGCTGAGCTCGATGGTCAGGTAGACCACCAGGTACAGGTAGATCCATGCCGAATTGATCCGGCGGGTGATCAGGTAGTTCGAAAACAGGATAGACGTCGCCAGCATACACAAGGTGATCGCCAAACCGTAAGCCGCCTCCATATGCGCCGAGCTTTGGAAATACAACACGATCCCGCAACAGCCCAGGAATAACAGGAAATTGATCGCCGGGATATAAGACTGCCCCCGCTCCTCCGTTGGATAGCTGATCCGCAGCCTGGGCCAGAGGTTAAGGCGCATACTTTCGCTGATCAGCGTATAGGAGCCGGTGATCAGCGCCTGGCTGGCAATGATGGCCGCAGCGGTCGCAATAATAAAACCGGGAATCAAGAACCAACCGGGCATCATGGCATAGAACGGATTGCTAAGGGTAGTATCAAATACCCTTCCCCGGTATTGCGCCAGCAGCCAGGCCCCCTGACCCAGGTAATTCAGGATCAGACAGGTCTTTACATAGATCCAGGAATACCGGATATTCTGCCGCCCGACGTGACCCAGATCCGAATAGAGCGCCTCCGCGCCCGTAGTACAAAGGAAGACCGCCCCCAGGAGCCAGAAGCCATTTGGGTAAGTGGTCAACAGCTTGATGGCATAATGCGGGCTAAAGGCCCGTAAAATACCCGGATCATCCAGGAGATGGCTGCCCCCCATCATGGCCATCATGGTAAACCAGATAAACATGATCGGTCCGAACAGCTTCCCGATCGACTCGGTGCCGAATTGCTGCAGGAAAAAGAGGATCACCAGGATGCCAAGGACGATATAGACGATCGTCGACTGGCCGACATAGCGGAAGGCCGGCATCTGCCTCAAACCCTCGATAGCCGAAGTCACCGAGATGGGCGGGGTGATCATTCCATCCGCCAGCACCGCCGCGCCGCCGATCATCGCCGGGAGAACCAGCCACTTCTTTTGCCGTCTGACCAGCGCGTAAAGGGAGAAAATGCCCCCCTCCCCCTTGTTGTCGGCTTTTAAAGTCAGCCAGACATATTTGACCGTCGTTTGCAGGGTCAGGGTCCAGATGATACAGGAAAGGCTACCAAGGATAAGCTCCTCTTCGATTACCCGGGAATGAATGATCGCATTGAGTACATACAAGGGGGAAGTGCCGATATCGCCATATATAATCCCTAACGCAATGACCAGGTTGGCAAAACTTACTTTATTGATCTGTTTGCTCATTCTCGGACGAATCTCCGCTTCGGTGATAAAAACGCCAAAGTTACGGATCGGCAACCTAACTTTCAGAAACCCCGTACTTTTAGTTACCTTAGTTATATAAACCATGTCGCTCCCGACTATGAACAAAATCCTGTCGTTTTTCCTTTTGACGATTGCCCTTCTGAACGCGCCCCACTTAAAAGGGCAGGTCTCCCAAATCTATTATTCCGAGCCGGAACGGGAGGATGGCCGCCGCACCAATTTCGAAATTATTGGCAAAATGAGCGGCAACTACCTGGTATTCAAGAATAACAATAGCAACTGCGCTATCAGTATCTACGATAGCACTATGAAAGCCCAGCAACGCGTCCCGCTGGCATTTATGCCGGACCGGTATATCAATATCGATTTCATTTCCTATCCCGATTACTGTATCCTGATCTACGAATATCAAAAGAAAAGTATAGTTCATATTGCCGCCGCCAAACTAAACCAGCAAGCCCAGGTGATCGGGCAGCCGATCGAGCTGGATACGACGCAGGTCGGCTTCGCCTCAAACAATAAAATCTACACCGTTATTATCAGTGAGGACAAGCAGCGGTTTATGGTCTTTAAGATCAACAGCCATGACCCTAAAAACTTTCTATTCACCACTTTCCTCTATGACAACGACCTGAAGTTGGTCGACCGGCACCGGCTCTATCTTCCCATGGAAGACCGTAACGACCTGTTCACCGATTTCCTGGTGGACAATCAGGGTACTTTTGTCTTCGCAAAATACCTGCGGAGCGGCAGCAACGACTATGTATCCCGCGTTTCCGTGGTCACAAAAGGCCCGAACGCAGACAGTTTCTCGGTCAGGGACATAGGTGCCGGCGACCGCATCCTCGATGAGATCAAGATCAAGGTGGACAACAACAATAACCGGTATATAATTTCCGGCTTCTATTACAGACAGCGCCGCGGCAATATCGAAGGTCTCTATACCGTCCTTTGGGATAAAGCCGCCAACGACAAGGTGCAGGAAAAAGTCACCGTATTTTCCGACGAGCTCCGCGCGCTGGCAAAAAGTACCGATGCGAGCATCAAGACTGCCTTTAACGATTTCTTTATCAACCGCATTGTTACCAAGAAGGACGGTGGTTACCTGCTGGTCAGCGAATCCATGTATACCACCTCGAGGGGCAGCATGTTCAACCGCTGGGACTATATGAACCCCGCCTATGGATACGGCCCCGGCTTTTATTCCCCGTACTATAGTCCTTACTATAATCCCTGGGCCCGGAACTATGGCGCCTACGCCACCCGTTTTCATGCCGAGAACATCATGGTGCTTTCCTACGATAAGGAAAGCAACCTCCAATGGAGTAACGTGATCCCCAAAAGCCAGTTCGACGACGAATCCGATAACCTGATCTCCAACGAGCTCGTCAACACCGGCGGGGAGCTGCATTTCCTCTTTAACCTTTATGAACGCCGGAATATGCTGCTGAACGACCAGAGTATTTCCCCGGAGGGCCGGATCACCCGTTATCCCACCTTACATAATCTGGACCGCGGCTACGATTTTATGCCCCGGTATGGCAAACAGGTAAGCGCCTGGGAATCTGTCATTCCGTGTATGTTTAAGAATTATCTTTGTTTTGCCAAAGTAGATTTCTAAACCGGGCAAAAACTGAACCCTCGTGATCGGTATCTTTAGGCAGAAGAGTCCCGCCAACATCCTGATACTGCTTGTATATGCCCTGGTGCTGAAATTCTCCCTCTTTTTGCATCCCGTGGCGCCCGCCCTGCATCCTGAGGACAATTACCTGTACCGGCTCATCCTGAAGGGGCTCAATACGGTGTTCGACCATTTACCCATCGGGTTTTCCATTCTGACCTTCCTGCTGCTGTTCACGCAGGCTGCCCTGTTCAATAACATCTTCAACCACCACAAGGTCCTTCCCAAGCCTACCTGGCTGCCCGGCATGTCCTATATTTTAATTACCTCGCTTTTGCCGGACTGGGGGCATTTTTCAGCCCCGCTGCTGATCAACTCGGTAATGGTCCTGGTGTGGTACCGCATGCTGGACCTCTATAATAGTCCGCGCCCCGGTGCGGCTATCTTCAATATCGGTGTTTGGACCGGGATTGTCTCGCTGCTGTATATTCCGGCGGTCGCCTTCCTGTTGCTGGTGCTTTTCGGGCTGCTGACCATGCGACCTTTCCGCATTCGCGAATGGTTGGTCGGCTTGCTGGGCTTCACTTTCCCCTACTATTTCCTCTTTTTATATCTCTACCTCTCCGGGAACTGGTCCTGGGCGGATATTGTTCCGAAAATCGTCTTTACGGTTCCCGCCTTTCCCGAATCCGTCTGGATCTCTTTGGGTATGGCCTGGTTGGTTATCCCGTTTATCATTGGCGGGTTCTACATCCAAAAGAACCTCAGCAAGTTCCTCATTCAGATCCGCAAAAGCTGGAGCCTCCTGCTGCTCTACCTGCTGGTGGCCGTGGTTATCATTCTTATCAACCGCGTCAATTCCTATGAGAACTGGATCATCATGGCCATACCATTCGCAGCTTTCCATGCTGCGGCATACTACTACCCCGTCAAGACGATCGGCCCTAACATACTTCATTGGTTGATAGTGTTTTATATCTTGTTTATGAACTATTTTCAATAGAGAAAGCCGATTTTTTTCGTCGCAAGCCGCCGTCCTTTTCGTACCTTTGTGGACTAAACAAAGACCCTCATGAAGTTCGGCGTAGTCGTTTTCCCCGGATCGAATTGTGACCGTGACATGCAGGATGCTCTGCAATCGGATCTGAACCAGGAGGTGATTATGCTCTGGCATAAGGACACCGATCTCCAAGGGCTGGGTAAGGACGACTGTATTGTTCTTCCCGGCGGTTTTTCGTACGGCGACTACCTTCGCTGCGGGGCGATTGCCCGCTTCAGCCCGATCATGCAAAACGTTTCCCGCTTCGCTGCCGAAGGCGGCAAGGTCTTTGGCGTCTGCAATGGATTCCAGATCCTCTGCGAATCCCATCTACTCCCCGGGGCGCTGCTTCGCAACGCCAACCAGCAGTTTATTTCAAAGAACATCTATCTGCGGGGCGCAGGTGACGAAGGACAAGCGCTCAAAATCCCCATTGCCCATGGGGAAGGCCGTTATTATGCAGACTATAGAACCCTCGACGAATTGGAAGCCAATGACCAGGTGATCTATCGCTATTCCGACGAAAACGGGAAAATCCTGGCCGCGGCCAATCCCAACGGATCGTTGCGGAACATAGCCGGGATCTGTAACAGGGATCGAAATGTTTTTGGGATGATGCCGCACCCCGAACGGGCCTGTTCGGAGGCATTGGGTAATACCGACGGCCAGGCTATCCTGAAGACGCTGTTTATTCATGCTGCCGCTCATACTTCAAAAGCCGCCGTAGCCAACTTTTAACTGATTTCCTACGTTAATAAGCCGAAATTCGAACGATATGAAGGCAATAATGCTCATTGGATTATCTGTTTTATTGATCGCGCCTGCCATGGCTCAGTCCAACAAGCAGGTCAACTGGACCTGGTCTGCTAAAAAGATCGCTGACCGGACTTATGAAGTGCATATGACCGCGACGATCGGCGGTGATTTCCATTTGTATGCCCAGGACGCCGGCGGCGAAGGTCCCATCGCCACCTCTTTTACCTTTAGCAAAAGCCCGTTCTTCATTCTGAACGGAATAGTGAAAGAGAATGGCAAGCTCGTCCAGAAATACGAAGAAGCCTGGAAGCACAACGTTCGGTATTATGAAAGGACGGTGGATTTTGTACAGGTCGTAAAGCTGAAGAGCGATGTCAAGACCTACCTTGCCGGGAAAGTGGAGTTTATGGTCTGCAACGATCACGAATGCCTTCCCCCTGCTGATGTAGACATTAAGGTCCCGATAGGAGGCTGAAACCATGCATGGTCCCATACATAGAAAACGGCGTTTCGCCCGGTTCGTCCGGCTCATCTGCCTGGACCGGTTGCTGTCTCCCCCCAACCTCTTGCTGGCAGTCGTTTCAATTTTTATTTTCTCCGAGCAGCGCGCTATTGCCCAACAGGGTGATACCGCCCAGCAGGCGGTAAACTGGGAATTCAGAGTACTGAACGGATCTGACGGCAATCCCATGCTCGTCTTTCATGCCCGCATCCACGATGGCTGGAAACTTTATTCCACCACTAATCCGGATACGCTCGGCTATTCCCGGGTGACGCTGGACAGCAGCAGCCATGCAAAAATTCTGGGTATCGAAGAAAAAGGCGCTTTGCAACGGAAGAAGGATCCGATTTTTAACGGCTCGGAAACCAACTTTTTTACCGGGGACGCGCAATGGCTGGTCCATGTTCGACCTGGTACAGGTGATCTGAAAGGGGTCGTTACGTTTATTGCCGTCCGAAATGACAACGTTGTAGGTCCGACCGATGTTCCCTTCCGCTATGGTCATTCGCCGGGCGGAGGCTGGATAGTCAAGTCGTCAACCCTTCAGCAGTCGGCGGGTGAGGCCAACGAGCTTCGGAAGACTAGTATCGACCTGGCTAATCCGGTGAACAGTTGTGGTGGAACGGGTACCGAAGGCTCGAAAGGGTTTGTAGCCATTTTTTTCCTTGGGATGCTGGGTGGGCTAATTGGACTGGTCATGCCATGCACCTTTCCAATGATCCCGCTCACGGTGTCGTTCTTTATCAAACAATCAGGGTCCCGGCGCAAAGCAATTGGAAATGCCTCTTTGTACGGTTTCTTCATTTTTATCATCTATCTCCTGATCAGCGTTCCTTTTTATTTCCTGAAAGCAAAGGATGCAAATATTCTGAACAATATCTCGACTAATGTCGGGTTGAACATTTTCTTTGGGACGATCTTCCTATTGTTCGCCCTTTCCTTTTTCGGGCTCTTCGAGATTACCCTCCCGAGCAGGTTTTCGAATTCAGTCGATTCAAAATCCAGTATCGGCACCATCGGCGGCATTTTTTTTATGGCGCTGACGCTCGCGATCGTCTCCTTTTCCTGTACCGGGCCCATTCTGGGCACGCTGCTGGTGGGCGCATTGGGCCAGAACGGCGGCGCTGTTCAATTAACGGTTGCGATGGCCGGATTTGGCCTCGCATTGGGACTGCCCTTCGCGCTTTTTGCGCTGTTTCCCCGATGGCTGCAATCGCTGCCACGCTCTGGAAGCTGGATGAATACAGTCAAGATTACTTTTGCGTTTATCGAGCTGGCAGTTGCGCTAAAATATTTTTCGAGCGCTGATCTCGTCAATCAGTGGGGGCTGCTCAAACGAGAGACGTTTTTTGGCTTGTGGATCGCCATCGGCTTCGCACTTGTATTCTATCTGCTCGGCTTGCTCAAATTTCCTCATGACCCGCCGCCAAAGAAGCTTGGCAGACCCAGGGTCATCATCGCCGGTCTTTTCCTGCTGTTTGTGCTCTATCTCGTGCCGGGGGTAACCAATACCCGCTACGCTAACCGGCCCCTGGTTGCCGGCTTTCCGCCGCCGTTGTTCTACAGCGTGTACAAACACGATACAACCGGTCGGGTCGAAGCAAATTTCATCAATGACTACAACAAGGCATTGGTCCTGGCAAAACAGGAGAACAAGCCTATTTTGATCGACTTTACCGGCTGGGCCTGCGTCAACTGCCGTAAAATGGAAGAGAATGTGTGGCCGAAAAGAGGCGTCAAGGAATTGATCAAGAACGATTATATTCTTGTCTCCCTTTACGTCGATGACCGCAAACGGCTCCCGGACGATCAACAATTCTCCTTTCCGACCAGCGATGGCAGCGTAAAGGACATCCATACTATCGGCGATAAATTCTCTACCCTGCAGTCCGAAAATTTCAAGAATGCCTCTCAACCACTGTATGTCGTGATCAGCCCCGATGAAAAATTGATGACGAAGCCGGTCGGTTATACTCCCGATCCGGGGGAATATGCGCAATGGCTCCAGTGCGGCCTTGACGCTTTTCACCGTCAGCATTCCACCGCTTCGCGTTAAGATATCGTGAAGGTGCAACGTCTGACCCTGGTTATTTGTCAGGAAATCAAACTTATTAACGGGAATACCACGACCTTCCCGTCTATGAAAAGAGA
Organism: Puia sp.; assembly: GCA_035948015.1. GTDB lineage: Bacteria > Bacteroidota > Bacteroidia > Chitinophagales > Chitinophagaceae > Puia. Next base: position 27,156 of record DASZJO010000031.1, on the reverse strand, counting down.
AGGAGGCCGTCTCACCAGACGAGCCTCTTTTTTCAAATATGATTGGTTACTCTGGCCGGGAAGCGGTAATAAATGTTCACCATCTTCAACTTTTCCTCGAATCCCCTGTTGTCCGGGTCTTCCCGGATCCGGATCTGACGGATCACAGTTCCGTTGCGGCAATCCGCCGCCATCAGCAGTTGGAAATCCGTTAGAGAACTACAATATTTGTTCAGGATGACCCCATCCTCCAGTATGGTGGGGCTTGCAGGATAGGTCACACTGTCACCGCTGCCCAGCACAAAAGTTATAGTGAGGGCCGGCGGCTGATAGAGGAATCGTTTAATTTTCCCCCAAAGGCTATAATGGACAGATATCCGTGAAAACTGAAGGTCACTACCGCCGCCTACAGGAATTGACTCTCCCAGCCGACCATTGACGATCTCCTTCGTTTCCTCAATTAAAGGGGTAAGCGCTTTCTTCTGTAGCAGCAGCATATTGCTGTCCGCCTCGCATGCTATTCGGTAGTGGCTCAAGATAGCCATCTTGGTTCGGGATTCGTCGAAAAAAGCATATCGGTTGTCGATGCTGTTAAGTGAGAACAGCACAAAATCCGGCGCCGACGGCGAGAGATATTTCCGACTGTTAATACTGTCCAGGTAGGTGTTGTACGCGGAATAGGATTGGAAGACGGGACGGGGATCATAATGCAGCCCGGCAAAATAGATCTTTGAGATCTCGGCCGGGATGATATCCACCGTATGGTCACCGACCATTCTCTCCCATTCGTTTGCCGGAAGCTGCCCCACGGAAGCTGAGTCTTTGTAGTCTTTTATCCCATGATAATAGTTGCTTATTTTCCCGGGGGCCAGATGCCGGAGCAGATTGCTGCCGGCATAGGGATGTAGGAGGCCGGGTATTGAATTTGCCATCCCGACGCAGATACCCAGTACGATCAGGCAACAGATGGCGGCCCATTTTCGCGAGTGGGGCGACGAGAAGACATACAGCCCGGCGGTGACCAGTCCGGCTATACCGAAGAAATGGGATAGGTGATAGTTGTCCATCCGGACGAAACTGCTCTTGTAAAGTACGAACAGTATAGCAGCGACAATCCCATAGATGATCAGTTCGTCGCCATCATCTCGTCCAATCTGCCCTTTACGCCCCGCTCGCTTACGCAAGGTCAGTACTAGAAGATAGACCCACCGGGAAAAGACCAGGAAAACAATGAGCACTGACCCGGTCAGAAAAATAGTATAGTGACCCGCCGGTATGGTCATCGCATCGCTGTAGGCGTCGATCAGCTGTATGCTTCCGGTGATATATCCGGGCAGATCGACATGCAGGATCCGGTCAAAGATCAGCAGGCAGGCCAGGTAAGAACAAACGATGAAAGCGTAACGCAACAGGCTTATTTGTCGCCGGAACAGGGCAAGGTGGATCGCCGCCATGTAAAGAATTAGAGCGGCTATGCCCAGGTTCACCTTGTAGTAGAAGGACAACAGGGAGAACAGCCCGGCCTGCACAATGGGAAAAAGCCTGACCGGATCTTTGATAAAGCGGAAAAGATAGAAGGCGAATAGCAGGAAATACCATTGGAACAGGGCTTCGCCCATGGCAAGCAGGAAACCCGCAAGGGCGAAGAGGACGGGGCCATAGCCGGAACGCCTGGGGATAACAGCTTTTAGCAGCAACAAAAGAGAAATCAGGAAATAGCCATCGAACAGGAGGAAAACCCATCGGTTGACGGCAATGGGAAGCCGGTAATGGAGGATGGCCAGCGGACCAAAAGTAAAGACAATGTCCTTGCCGAACACCATGCCATACCTGTGCGCCAGGTGGATCCCGATAATATATGAGGAATCGAGCCCCTGCCGGGGGGTAAAATAGTAGGCCGGGGGAAAGACCAGGAACAGGAGAAGGGAAAAAAAGATATAACGGCCGTATTCGGGGATGTAACGGTTCAAAATCATGGTTGGTGGCGCCCAGGGTTTGGCTGCGTCCAAATAAAGAACGTCCGCCAAACGGCGGACGTTGCTTCACGATAATTAGGCGTCATTCCGGTCCAACCTTCCGGCAGGACTAAGGGCAAGTGCTTAACACCGGATGGAGAGCCGGAATGACAGTCTCATAAAAAAAAGTCCCCACTCTATTCGAGCAGGAACTTCTTTGAAATTTTTTTTAATGGATCTTTTCACACAATGAAGTTAGCGGTTCTTTCCGTTCCCCATAATTAAGCTTCAGTTAAAGATTCCTAAAAAAACCACTCATTTGATTTCTTCGTACCATCAAATGAGATTCCATCTTTCCAAAATCTTTTCCGGTTAAGTAAAAATCTTTACAAAGCGATCTTTTTTTCCGTCATCATTTTGCGCAGGTTGATCAGGCCATACCGCATCCGGCCGAGCGCAGTGTTGATACTGCAGTTGGTCAGGGCTGCGATCTCTTTAAAGCTCAGATCGGCATAATGACGAAGAATAATGACTTCCCGCTGATCTTCCGGCAACAGGTCGAGCATCTGCCGGACCCGGTCGTGACTTTGGCGTTTCATCATCTTGGTGTCTGCTCCTTCCTCGGTAAAGTGGAGCACTTCAAAAATGTCGCGGTCATCGCTGGTCTTGATCGCCGGGGTCCGCTTGACTTTCCGGAAATGGTCGACGCAGAGATTGTGTGCGATCCGCATGGCCCAGGGAAGGAATTTACCCTCTTCCGTGTAACGGCCGCCGCGAATCGTGTCAATAATCTTAATGAGAACATCCTGGAAAATATCTTCTGCGAGATATTTGTCCTTTACCAAAAACAAAATGGAGGTGTACAACTTATCCTTGTGACGGACAATCAATGCCTCAAGTGCATGTAGGTCGCCGTCCTTGAATTGATGAATAAGTTCGTGGTCGGTTTTCTTGCGTAGCAATGTCATAAACTTCTACGGGTTTTGAAGGTGATAGGATATATTTTGGATTTTAAAAGATGGTTTGGCTTTTCGATGTAGAAGTACTTAATCTATAGGCGAAATATTTTTTTTCAGTACGTTAAAAATAAGAAATGATATCCACAATTCATTCTTTATTGTGCAAAAATAATTCTTGCACTAAATAGGGTTTAAAGATATACAATTTTTGGAAAAAACAACATTTTGGGAATTTTTTTGTTCCTTAATTTCCCTGCTCCCTCATCGATCCCTAAATAAAGCCACTTATTTTGTCTTATTTCGCCGCCTAATCCGGACAATAAGTTAGACAGTCTCTTTGATAATTTTTTTAGTATTTTTGCACTATGAGCCTTACGGGGAAAGTCAAACAGAAGACGGCAGAGAACAGAAGATCCATCGCGGCGGCGCCACCGGCCGATGCCATATTTATAAAAGGAGCCAGGGTCCACAACCTGAAAAATATCGACGTTAGTATTCCCCGGAATCAGTTGGTTGTGGTCACGGGGGTCTCAGGCTCGGGTAAATCCTCCCTGACCATCGACACCCTGTTTGCGGAAGGTCAGCGCCGCTATGCGGAAAGTCTCAGCGCCTATGCCCGGCAATTTATGGCGCGGATGGACAAACCGGATGTCGACTATATAAAAGGACTTTGCCCCGCCATCGCCATCGAACAAAAGGTCATTACGCGCACTCCCCGGTCCACCGTTGGCTCCATGACGGAGATCTATGACTATCTGCGGCTGCTTTTCGCTCGCGTTGGACGAACAATCTCGCCCATTTCCGGCCGCCTGGTGAAAAAAGACGATGTCACCGACGTTGTCAACGCCATAGTGAATGGCACTGCCGGCGATAAAGTACTTCTCCTTACCGCCTTCCGGCAGCATAAAAACCGTCAATCCAGGGAAGAGCTGAATATTCTGCTGCAAAAAGGATTTTCCCGCCTCTATGTCGGCGGCGAAACCCTTCGGATCGAAGACCTGCTGGAACTGGAAGACGCCGCGCTGAATAAGAAGCTGCCGTCACCCGGCCCAAAAACCTCTGCCGCCTTCATCCTTATCGACCGTCTTGTTGTAAAGGAATTCGACGAAGACGACCGTCACCGGCTCGCGGACTCGGTCACCACCGCCTTCTATGAAGGAGAGGGCGAGCTCCTGGTGGAGGTCAACGGCGGTCACAGGCTTCCTTTCTCGAATCGTTTTGAGCTGGATGGGCTGACATTCGAAGAGCCGGTCCCCAACCTTTTTTCTTTCAACAATCCTTTCGGCGCCTGCCCGACCTGTGAAGGCTTCAGTCAGGTCCTGGGGATCGACCCTGACCTCGTCATCCCGGACAAAAGATTGAGTGTCTATGAAGGTGCGGTCGCACCATGGAAAGGCGAAAAGTTGGTATGGTGGCGCGACCAGTTCGTTAAAGCGGCTAAAAAATTCGACTTTCCTATTCACAAGCCGGTCATCGACCTGAACAAACAACAATATGATGCACTTTGGCAAGGCAATGAGCATGCCCAGGGTATCAACGATTTTTTTGCGGAGGTCGAGCGGAACCTGTACAAAGTGCAATACCGCGTTCTGTTGTCCCGCTACCGCGGCCGCACCGAATGTCCCGATTGCCACGGTTACCGCCTGCGGAAAGAAGCCTTGTACGTAAAGATCAACGGCCGCCATATCGGTGAACTTTGCGCGATGCCCGTTCGCGATCTTTCAGAATGGTTCGATAACCTGACCCTGGAACCTCATGAACAACAGATCGCGCGCCGTATCCTCATCGAGATCCGCCACCGGCTGAATACGCTCGCGGATGTCGGCCTTGGCTACCTGACCCTTTCCCGCCTTGCCAATACGCTCAGCGGAGGCGAAAGCCAACGCATCCAGCTTACCCGCTCCCTTGGCAGCAACCTCACCAACTCATTATATATCCTGGACGAACCGTCTATCGGTCTGCACTCCCGGGATACCCAGCGGTTGATCCGGGTGCTTAAAGAGCTGCGTGACCTGGGGAACACCGTCGTCGTCGTGGAACACGATGAGATGATGATGCGTGAAGCCGACTATATCATCGACATGGGCCCGCTGGCGAGTCATCTGGGCGGCGAAGTGGTGGCAACCGGGAATTACGATGCCCTGATCGCCAACGAAGAAAGCCTTACGGGTAAATACCTGAAGGGTACGCTGGCTATCACCCCGCCGGCTAAAGTGCGGCCCTGGAGCCACTCACTCATTGTCGAGGGCGCCCGTCAGAACAATCTGAAAGACCTGACCGTCGAGTTCCCGCTCAACGTCCTCTGTGTGGTAAGCGGCGTGAGCGGCAGCGGTAAGACCACGCTGGTCAAACAGATCCTTTACCCGGCCCTTCAAAAGTTAAAAGGCGAACCCGGAGAAAGGGTCGGACTCCATAAAGCGATCAAAGGCAATATCGATGACCTGTCCCAAATTGAAATGGTCGACCAGAACCCCATCGGAAAATCCTCCCGCAGTAATCCTGTGACCTATATAAAGGCCTACGATGAGATCCGCGACCTGTTCTCACAGCAACCGCTCAGCAAATTGCGCGGGTTCCAACCCAAACACTTTTCATTTAATGTGGATGGGGGCCGCTGCGATACCTGCAAAGGAGAAGGCGAACAGATCGTCGAGATGCAGTTCCTCGCCGACGTCCATCTGACCTGCGAGGTTTGCCATGGCCGGCGATTTAAGGACGAGATCCTGGAGGTAACCTACCGGGAAAAGAATATCTACCAGATCCTTGAGTTGAGCGTAGACGAAGCGCTCGAGTTCTTTAAGGATGAGGCGGCTATTTGGCAAAAGATAAAGCCCCTCAGCGACGTGGGCCTTGGCTATGTCAAGCTGGGGCAGTCATCCGATACCCTTTCCGGCGGCGAGGCCCAGCGCGTCAAACTCGCTTCCTTCCTTGGCAAGGGGCGCGCCCAGGGACATATCCTGTTCATTTTCGACGAACCGACGACAGGGCTCCACTTCCATGATATCCGCAAACTGCTGGCTTCCTTCAATGCCCTGATCGAACAAGGCCATTCCATCCTGGTGATCGAGCACAACACCGACGTCATTAAGTCAGCTGACTGGGTCATCGATCTTGGCCCCGAAGCCGGCGACGGCGGGGGTAATCTGGTATATGCAGGGACGCCCGCAGGGCTGAAGAAAGTGAAGGAAAGTTATACGGGTAAATTTCTCTAAAAAAAAGAGCCGGACATCTGTCCGGCTCCCACTGCTCGTAATCGATACGTCCAGTGTCCTAATTCCATCCTCCACCGAGGCTACGATATAATTCCACTTCTGCGCTTAACTGTCCTTTCTTTATCGATGCTAATTCTAATTCGCTTTGCAGCACATTACTCTGCGCGGTGATCACCTCCAGGTAATTGGCCATCCCGTTCCGAAACAGGCTGTTGGCATTGCTGATCGCCTGCTGCAGCGTATTCACCCGGCTGGCTGCAACAGCCTGCTGTTCTTTCAGCTTATTACGTTCTGCCAACGCATCCGATACCTCGCCTACGGCCACCAGGACTGTCTGCTTGAACTGGATCACCGTCTTCTCCCTGTCCACTTCCGAAATTCTATACGCCGTCCTCAGCTTCTTGCGCTGGAACACCGGCTGTGTCAAACCGCCGACCACCATTCCGAACAGCGATCCGGGGATGTTGAACCAGTTCTTAAAAATATAGTTGTCCCATCCTCCTTCCGGCGAAATTACCAGTGACGGATACAACGCCGCTTTGTTGATGGCTACATCGGCATTCGCAGCCGTCAGCGCCAGTTCCGAGCTCCGCACGTCGGGACGCCGGCTGACCAGCGCCGCCGGTACCCCCGCCGAAAGGGTTTCGCGCACTGCTAACTGATCCAGCGTTGTATTGCGGGCGATTGCAGAAGGCAGGCTTCCTGTCAGAATGCTTAACGCATCTTCCTGCAACAAAATACTTTGCTGCAACTGCGGGATCAGCTCTGCTGCGGACAACTCTTGCGCTTCAGCCTGCTGAACGCCTAACGCGGTCACATCTCCTGCATTATACTGCAACCGGATGATCCGCAGCGTGCTGTCGTTCAACGCCAGATTGGCACGGGCAATACCCAGCTGCGCATCCAGCATCAGCAGATTATAATACCCTTCGGCTACACCCGATACAATATTGGTCTGCAAAGCTTTCCTCGCTTCTTCCGTCTGGAGATATTGCGCCAGCGCCTTGGATTGCCTATTTTTAATTTTTCCCCAGATATCTGCCTCCCAGGACAAAACCACATTGGCATTATAGTCGTTGAGGTACTTCGAATGGAGAAAATCATTCGCCGTTATCCCGTTCAGGCTTCCTGAACCGGGACGGGTCAGCGTCGCTACCGCCTGCGCATTGACATCAGGCCAATACCCCAGCTTGGCCTGACCCAGCGTCAGCTGCGCTGATTTGATGTTCTCAAGCGCCACCTCCATATCGTAATTGCGCGCAATCGCACTATCGATCAATCGCTGTAAATCCGGATCGGTAAAAAAGCTTTTCCACGGCAGATCTGCCACACTGGTCGTATCGGCAGCTGCCATTGCGGACCGGAATTCCGTTGGCACCTGCGCCGCCGGCACGGCGACATCCTTAGATACCTTACACGATCCCAATCCCATCATTAACACTACCAACGCGATCATCGTCAACGCCGGCTGCACGCGCAACCGCGAAGCACCCCGGTTCGAAAACTGCTCCTGCAAATACTGGAAGATCACAAACAATACCGGCACGACAAACACCCCGAGGATCACCCCCGTCAGCATCCCGCCGACCGCGCCGGTCCCGATCGATCGGTTCCCCAGCGCCGATGCGCCCTCCGCCCGCATGAGCGGCAACAATCCCGCAATGAAGGCAAATGAGGTCATCAGTATCGGCCGCAACCGCAGCTGGGCTGCTTCCAACGCCGCTGCCATCAGCTCCATCCCTGCCCTGCGCCGTTGTACGGCATACTCTACGATCAGGATAGCGTTCTTCGCCAAAAGGCCAACCAGCATGATCAGGCTGACCTGCACGTATATATTGTTATCGACCCCGAATAATTTCAGAAAACCAAACACGCCGAACACGCCTACCGGTATCGACAGGACGATGGCAAACGGCAGGATATAGCTTTCGTACTGCGCAGCTAACAGAAAGTACACAAAGACAAGGCTCAGGATGAATATGAAGATCATCTGCGACCCGGACGCCTTTTCTTCTCTTGTCATCCCCGTCCACTCGACCGCATAGCCGCGCGGAAGGACCTGGGCTGACGTCTCCTCAATTGCCTTTATCGCATCCCCCGTGCTGAAGCCAGGCTTGGGGACCCCGTTGATGGTGACGGCATTGTACAGGTTGTTACGGCTTACCGTCTCCGGCCCATAGACCCGCTTCAGGGTGATTAGCTGGTTGACCGGCACCATCATCCCGGCCTGACTTTTGACATAAATTCCATCGAGGGATTTCTCATTGGCCCGGTAGGGGATATCGGCCTGAGCCATGACCCGGTAGTATTTACCGAAGCGATTGAAGTCGCTGACAAAGCTGCTGCCGTAATAGATCTGCATCGTCCGCATCAGGTCGCTGATGGAGACGTTCAATTGCTTCGCTTTATTGTCGTCCACTTCCATCATATATTGAGGGTTGCCGGATGCAAACGTCGTGAACGCATAGGCGATCTCTTTCCGCTGCATAAGTGCGCCGATCAGCTGATAAGCCGTCGAGCCCAGCTTATCGAGCGACCCGTTTGTCTGATCCTGCAACATGAATTCGAAGCCCGCTACGTTCCCGAATCCCTGTATCGTCGGGAAGGTGAAGAAGAAGGCATGTGCGTCCTTCACCCCGTTAGCTACCTTCATTGTCATGGATGCCGTGATCGCGTTGACATCCTTGATCGGCCCGCGCTCATCCACTGGCTTCATCCGCACGAAGCCGGCCCCATAGGGAGAAGCATTGGCATTCGAGATGAAGTTCAACCCCTCGATATTATACCGCCTGTCGGTGATCGGGTCGGCCTTGATAATACTATCGATCTCTTTCATGGCCTTATGTGTTTGGGCCAGCGAGCTGCCGGGCGGTGTTTGGACCGCATACAGCAGGAAGCCCTGGTCCTCTGTAGGGATGAAGCCGCTGGGCGTACGCTCCATCATGAAATAGGAAGTGGCGGCCAATACGACCAGTGCGGCAATAGCGATCCAGCGACGACGGAAGAGGAACCGCAGGCTGGCCAGGTAACGCTGTGTCATCGTCCGGAATCCCGTATTGAACGCGGTAAAGAACCGCCCCACAAAGCCTTTCCGTTGATGCTGCCCGTTCTTCAGGAACAAAGCGCAAAGCGCCGGGCTAAGCGTAAGGGCGTTCACAGCCGAGATCAGGATAGCCGTAGCCAGCGTGAACGCAAATTGCCGGTAGAAGACACCCGCGGGACCTTGCATGAAACCCACCGGGATGAATACCGCCGCCATCACCAACGTGATGGAGATGATCGCGCCCGAAATTTCGCTCATCGACCGGACCGTTGCCTCCCTGGGCTCCATCCCCGTACTTTCCATCTTCGCATGCACGGCCTCTACGACGACGATGGCGTCATCCACCACGATCCCGATCGCCAGCACCAGTGCGAAGAGGGTAAGCAGGTTGATCGTAAACCCGAACAGCTGCAGGAAGAAGAAGGTACCCACGATGGCCACCGGCACGGCAATAGCCGGGATCAGCGTAGAGCGGAAGTCCTGCAGGAAAAGGAAAACGACGATGAACACGAGGATAAAAGCCTCCACCAGCGTACGCAGCACCTGGTTGATCGATGCATCCAGGAACTCCTTCGAGTTATACATGATGCTTGTCCCCAACCCCTTCGGCAGATCTGCGGTGAATTTTTTTACGAGTTTCTGCGCCTCCGTCAGGATGTCGTTGGCATTGGACCCTGCCACCTGGAAAACGGCCACGCCGGATGTCGGATACCCGTTCAGGGTACCGTTGGAAGAATAGGTATACGAACCAAACTCCACCCTGGCCACATCCTTCAGCCTGACCGCGGACCCATCCGAATTCGCCTTGACGATAATGTTCTCATAGTCCTCGTTCTTGCTGAGTTTGCCTTTATACTTCAACACATATTCGAAGACCTCATTGCTGGACTGCCCGAGTCGCCCCGGCGCCGCTTCCAGGCTTTGATCCCGGATCGCATCCGTCACTTCGATCGGCGAGAGATTGTAAGCAACCAGCCGCTCCGGCTTCAGCCAGATGCGCATCGAATAGTCCTTCGTCCCGAAAGCCTGCGCATCGCCCACTCCCGGAATCCGTTGCAGCTTCGGGATCAGGTTGATCTTGATATAGTTTTGCAAAAAGGTCTCGTCGTAGGTCGCGCTGTCCGTACTGTACAGCGCGATAAACATGATGATACTGTTTTGTTGCTTTTGGGTGGAGATGCCCGCCTGGATCACCTCTTGCGGGATCTGGCTGGTTGCCTTGGCCACCCGGTTCTGAACATTGACGGACGCGATGTCCGGATTGGTGCCCTGCTTGAAATAGACTGTCAGCGTCATGCTCCCGTCGTTGGAAGAATTGGAGGTCATATAGGTCATGTTCTCCACACCGTTGATAGCCTCTTCCAGCGGGGTGGCCACCGAACGCGCCACCACTTCGGCGTTTGCGCCTGGATAGTTGGCTGCCACCACAACGCTGGGCGGCGCAATATCCGGGAAGAGCGTGATCGGCAGTGTATATACCGACAATGCGCCAAGTAAAAGCAAAATGATAGATAGGACCGTCGATAATACGGGTCTCTCAATAAATCTCTTAAGCATAAAATTAAAATCTACAAGGGAGTTACTTTAAAAATACTGTCTGCTGAAAGGAGCTGGGGTGCAATGACCATCCCATCCGTCAATCGGTCCATCCCGGCATAGACGATCCGGTCGCCGGGCTTTACCCCTTTATCCACGAGATACCAGCCGGTCGTTTTCGCCAATACATGCAGCGGGTGGCTGCTCACCTTATTCGAGTCACCCACGGTATAGACGAAGATCTTATCCTGCAACTCGTAGGTCGCCGTTTGCGGGACGGGTACTGTGGTCGTATTGGTCTGAGGGATGCGGATCCGCCCCGTGCTGCCGGTGCGCAGCAGCCCTGCGGCATTCGGGAAGACCGCGCGAAAGCTGATCGTGCCCATCGTTTTGTCGAACTGGCCTTCCATCAGCTCGATCCGGCCTTTGGCGGGATAAAGACTTCTATCCGCCAGCTGCAGCTCAACCTGCGGGAGGGCCCTGATCTTTTCGGCGATCGTCTTACCCGTCGACTCGCCGGTGAAACGAAGGAAATCGCTTTCACTCATCGAGAAATAGGCATACACTTCGCGGACGTCCGACAACACCGTCAGCGGCTGAGCTTCACCGCGACCTACGAGACTGCCGGTTTTGAATGGGATGCGGCCGATATACCCGCTGACGGGAGCTTTGATCAGCGTATAACCGAGATTGATATGGGCGTTGTTGCCGGCCGCCTCTGTCTGGCTGACTTCGGCTTTGGCGGCCTCGTAGGCGGCCTCTGCTGCTTTCAGCTGAACATCCGAGATGACCTTATTGTCCACCAGCGGTTTCAGCCGGTTCACTTCGATGGCGGCTTTGTCCATATTCGCCTTTGCCGCACTGATGTTGGCCTGGGCATTATTGAATTGCTCGTCGTAAGGCCGGTCGTTGATCTTGAACAAGGGCTGACCCTCGGTCACAAACGCGCCTTCCTCTACAAAGATCTTGTCAAGGTAGCCGCTGACCTGCGGGCGGATCTCTACGTTCGTCTTACCCTCCACTGTAGCCGAATATTCTGAAAAAGTAGTGGCGGGTGAGGCATTGACTGCCAGGACCGGAAGCACCTGCGGCGGAGGTGCAACCTGCGATCCCTGAACTTGCGAACAACTGCTGAAATAAATGGCAGCGGAGATCGATAAGGCGGAAAAGAATAGTAACTGTTTCATAACATTATTAAATTTTTTAATGGTGTTAAGTTGGCAAGCCGCGTTATCCCCATTATGACACCTGGCAGGGTCATAACAGGACATGTAGAATTAAAAATTTTTCAAATGGGGCACCTAACGTGTCAGGGATCGGGTGATACCGCCTATGGCATCTTTGAGTATTTGCCGGTTGATCTCATCCGTCGTTCCCTTTCGGACAATATTGATGGAGATCAGGCCGTGAATGATGGACCAGTACGTGTAATACTTGGTACAAACCCGTGTATCTTCCGGGTCTTCAATACCCATTAGTTTTCGGATGGGTTCGGTAGCAATATCATAGGGCGTTTCACCAGCCGGCAACAGCTCGTCCATGAGACAGCAGTTGACTTCGATCCCGAACATCAGCTGATAGTACTCTGTGTGGGCAAAGGCAAAATTCCAGTAAGCCAGCCACATGGCTTCGATCTGCTCCGCCGGCTCAGGGTGCTTCGCTGCTGCCGTCTTCATTTTATTGGCCAGCATTTCGAAACCCTTTTTCGACAACTCCAGCAAGATCGCTTCCTTGTTGGCGTAGTATTCATAAATAATGGGCGCGGTGTATTCGATCCTATCGGCTATTTTCCGCATACTCAGGGCCTGCCATCCTTCGTCTTTCACGATGTCATAGGCTGCATCCAGGATGTTGACCCGGGTGTTCTCTTTTAACCGATGGATTCTCTCTTTACTACCCATAAATAATTTAACAGCGTTAGACAAAATTAGGAAGTTTTGGCAATCCACCAAGAATTTTTTTTTGCATACGCGCGCCTATTCACTTCTCAGGCTGTTCACCGGATTGGCTATCGCCGCTTTAACTGCTTGGAAACTAATGGTAAATAGCGTTATTGCAAAAGCTGTCAGACCCGCCAAAATAAATATCCACCAAGCCGCATAGATGTTAATACGGTAATAGAAACCGTGCAGCCAGGACCTCATCAGGAAGAAGGAGGCGAGTGTCGCCACCAGGAAGGCGAGCCCCACCAGCCAAAGAAAATCCTTTGAAAGCAGCCGCACGATACTTCCTACGCTTGCCCCAAGCACCTTGCGAACGCCGATCTCCTTGGTCCGTTGTAACGTGCTATAGGAAGACAATCCCAGCAGCCCGAGACAGGAAATAAAGATAGCCAGGACGGCAAAATACAGGAATAGTTTGCCGAAGCGATCCTCGGACCGGTATTGCCGGTCGAACATCTCATCGACAAAGAAGTAGCTGAACGGCCGGTAGGGGATGATCTGGTGCCAGGCTTTTTCGATGGATGCGATCGTTCGTTTGACATCTGTTGTGGCAACCTTTATCGAGATTTGATCACAGCCACCTGGCTCGATCCGCAACGACAACGGCCGGATCACCTGCTGCAGGCCCTCGTAATGGAAATCCCTGATCACTCCGATGATCTTGCCCTTCCGGCCCCATTGCGAAAAATCCCTGCCGATCGCGTCCTGTGGCTTATGATAACCCAGCATCCGATAGCCGGCTTCATTCAGGATCATCGCCTGTGTCGTGTCCGATCCGAATGCTCTCGAGAAAGCACGGCCCGCAAGCAGTTTTAATTGGTATTGCGGGATATAATCGAAATCGACAAAAAAGAGATCGGGGCTGCAGACCTGTTGCTCCCCTTTTGCATTCTGAATGATCGAGTACGCATTCATCGCCCCGCCGCCCGGGGTATTGGAAGACATCGCCACGGATATGACTCCACGAAGCCCCCGGATCTCCTCTTTCAAGGCGACCCGGTGATTGTCTCCCTGTGTATCCAGTACCAGTTCCTGGTCCTTACTGAAACCCAGCTCCTGGCTGCGCATAAAGTTCAATTGAAATTCTACCAGTAATGTGGCGACGATCAACCCGATCGAGATCGTAAACTGCGTGATCACCAGCCCTTTCCGGAGCAGCAAGCCCCGGGTACTGGAAGCGAAACGCCCCCTGAGCACCACGATCGGCTGGAAGCCCGACAAGACCAGTGCGGGGTAGATACCTGCCAACAACCCTATCCCAATCCCGATCCCCAGCAGCGTGAGAATATAGCTCGGGTGGTTGAAGATACCGGTAGCGATTGTTTTACCCGCCAGGAAATTAAAGCTGGGCAACAATACCGCGCACAACCCCACCGAAAGTACAAAGGCAATCAGACAAAGGATCACCGATTCACCCAGGAACTGGCCTGTCAGTTGTTGTCTTTCAGCTCCGACCACCTTCCGGATGCCCACTTCTCTGGCCCGCTCCGTCGAACGTGCCGTGGTAAGATTGACGAAATTGATCCCCGCGATCAACAGAATAAAGACCCCCACGATACTAAAAACATATACATTGGTCATATTGCCGCTCACTGTCCCGCCCCGCGTCGATTTCAGATAGACATCCTTCAACGGCTCGAGGATGTAGGTATAGGTCTGGTTGTTCTCCTTCATCATTTTCCCGATATGTCTCTCGAGAAAGGCCGGGAACTTCTTTTGCAACGCATGCGCATCGGTGTTGGGTTTCAACAGGAAATAGGAGAAATCGCCGAATCCGCCCCAGTTCTTATCCCGGTTGGAGTCAGCCGCGCCCGAATACGACGCCACCAGCATTTCCGCCTTCAGCTCGGTATTCTCCGGCATATCCTTCATCAGCCCGGTGACAGTTCCGATATTGCCCTGATCATTAAGCAGCAGGTGTTGTCCCACTGGATCGGCGGACCCAAAATATTTCTTTGCTGATGTCCCCGACAAGACGATGCTGTAAGGTTCGCGCAACGCCGTCACCGGATCGCCTTTGAGCAGCGGGAAATCAAAGACCTCGAAGAAGGTCGAATCCGCGTACGCCATGTTGGTTTCCTGAATCTTGATATTGTCACCCCGCCGGACAAGGATGCTGCCCGGGTCGAATCGCACTGCTTTCTCGATCTCCGGGAAATCCTGTTTTGCGGCGGTAGGCATGGCAGGCGCAGCCACGCTAAAATGCAGCGTCTCCGATGGATTGACGATATCCGTTACGATCCGGTAAATGCGGTTACCCTTGGAATGAAAGTCATCATAGCTCAGTTCGAACTTCACATACAGAAAGATCAGGAAACAGGCCGACATCCCGATGGTCAGACCGAGGATGTTCAGCAGGGAAAAACCCTTGTGCCGCCAGAGGTTGCGGAATGCTACGCGGAGATAGTTTTTTATCATTTGAATTATTATTCGCTTCTTAATGAATTAACCGGATTTGCGATCGCTGCCTTCACTGCCTGGAAGCTTACCGTCAGGATCGCGATCAGCAAAGCCAGGATCCCCGCGATCGCAAAGATCCACCAGTAAATGGGAATCCGATAAGCGAACCCATTCAACCAGCCCTTGATCAGCCACCACGCGATCGGCGCCGACACAACAAAGGCCAACAGCACCAGCCGCAGGAAATCCCGCGACAGCAAATAAACGATCTGGCTGACGGATGCCCCGACGACTTTCCGGATGCCTACCTCTTTTGTCCGTTGCACTGTGCTATAGGAAGCCAGGCCCATCAGGCCGAGACAACTGATAAAGATCGCCAGCGCCGCAAAATAGAGGAAAAGCGTCCCGAAACGATCCTCGCTCCGGTATTGCTTGTCGAAAAACTCGTCGAGGAAGAAGTAGTCGAAAGGCTTGTCCGGCAGCAATGCCTTCCACTTACCCTCGATCGCCGCGATCGTGGCGGGAATATGATGACCGTCGACATTGACCGATAGCAGGTCACAGGCCCTGGGCTCGATGCGAATAGAAAGTGGCTTGATCACCTCCTGCAGCGACCGGAAATGGAAGTCCTTCACCACGCCGATGATCATCCCCTCGCGTCCCCATTGCGAGAATTTTTTACCGATCGCCTGAGCAGGCGAGGTGTAACCAAACATCTTTACCGCCGCCTCATTGAGGATCATCGCATGGGTTGTGTCCGTCATGAACTGCCGTGAGAAAGGCCGCCCGGCGACCATTTTGATCTTGAACTGCGGGATATAGTCGAAATCGACGAAGTATAAGTCCAGGTTGGCGATCTGCATGTCCCACTTCGCATTCTCGATTTGCGAGTAAGCCCCGTTGTTCCCGCCGCCGGGTACGCTATGCGACATCGATGTTGAGAGTACTCCCGGAAGCCGGCTGATTTCTTCTTTCAGCACCAGATTTGCCGAATCGCCTTGGGTATCCATGACCAGCTTCTGGTCCTTATCGAATCCCAGGTCCTGGCTACGCATGTAGCTGAGCTGGTTGTATACTACCAGCGTCCCGATGATGAGACCCGTGGCGATCGTGAACTGGACAACCACCAGCGCCTTGCGTAGAAAGCTGCCGCTGCCCCCCGTGGCGAACCGGCCTTTCAGCACAGCCACCGGCCGGAAAGAGCTCAGCACCATCGCCGGATAGATTCCTGCCGCGATCCCGATGAACACCGCCACTCCCAAAAGGATAAATAGGTCCGCGGTCGGTGGAAAGACGCCCGGATTAATGATCTTACCCGCAAGATTGTTGAACGCCGGCAACAGAAGCACTGTGCAGCCAATCGCCAGCAAATACGCGATAAGGCAAAGGATTACGCTTTCTCCCAGGAATTGCCGGGCCAGTTGTCCTCTTCCGGCGCCCGCCACCTTCCGGATGCCTACTTCCCTGGCCCGCTCCGTCGACCTGGCTGTTGTCAGATTAACAAAATTGATGCCCGCAATAAACAAGATGAAGGCGCCGACAATGGAAAAGATATAGACATTGGCAATATTGCCTGTTTTACTGCTATCGCGCGTCGATCGCAAATAGACGTCCCGAAGACGTTCCAGGTGAAGGGTCGGGATCATCTTTTCCTGGTGCATCTCCGATCCGTTCATCTTTTCAAGGAAGGCCGGGAGTTTGGCCTCAAGCGCCTGAGCATTCACCCCGGGCCGCAGCAGCACAAAGTCATAGGGCCCATAATTGTCCCATTGATTGTCAAGGCTGTTGGAACCCGACTTGACAAAGGTCGTCATGGAAACAAGCATGCTCGGCCTGATCATCGTATTGTCGGAGTAATCCTTCATTACTCCGGTCACTGTTGCATGTAGCTTGTCCCTGCCTATAAGGAGCGACTTCCCCATAGGGTCGGCGTCGCCGAAGTATTTTTTTGCTGTCTTTTCTGTGAGTACGATGCTATTCGGGTCCCGTAGTGCCGTTTGGGGATTGCCTTTCAGCAGCGGGAAATCGAAAATCGCGAAGAAAGTACTATCGGCGTCGATGACTTCCTTTTCGTGAAAATGTTGGTCCCCCTTTGTCACCAGCCAGTCGTCAGGGCCGACCCGCGCGGCCATTTCCACCTCCTGGAATTCAGTCCGCATATGCATGGGGACAGCCCAGGCTGCACAATTGGCGTTGATCGTTTCGGTGGGGGTCTTGATGTCCGCCACTACCCGATAGATCCTGTCCGCTTTACTGAACATCGATTCATAGCTCAGTTCGAAACGGACATATAAAAAGATCAGGAAAAAGGCTACCATGCCGATGGTTAATCCGATTATATTGAGAAGCGAAAATCCCCGGTGCCGCCAGAGATTCCGAAAGGCTGTGCGCAGATAATTTTTCAGCATGCTCTAAAAGACGAATGGTCGGCGAAAATGTTGCATCACTCGCTCCTTAAAGAATTTACCGGGTTGACCAGGGCCGCTTTGATCGCCTGGAAACTCACCGTCGCGAGCGCAATCAGCAACGCCGTTACCCCCGCCAACACAAAGATCCACCAGTACGACACGATCCGGTAGGCAAAGCCATTCAGCCAGCCGTGGACAAAGAACCAGGACAGGGGCGCCGCCACCAGGAAGGCCCAACCCACCAATAGCAGAAAGTCCCGGGACAGCAGGTAGACGATATTCCCCACTGAAGCGCCCACCACCTTCCGCACCCCTACCTCTTTTGTCCGAAGGACTATGCTATAGGCCGACAAACCCATCAACCCCAGACAGCTGATAAAGATCGCCAGGATCGCGAAGTTCAGGAACAGCTTGCCGAAATGCTCCTCGCTCCGATATTGCCGGTCGAAGAACTCATCCAGGAAGAAATAGCTGAAGGGCCGGTCCGTTAGTAACTGCTTCCACTTCGCCTCTACGGCTTTTAGCGTCGCCGGTAACCGCTGCCCGTCGATATTGGCGCAGATCAGATCGTTGTTGCGCGCCGGGTCCACGCGCATCGTTAAAGGCCTGATCGGATCCTGGAGCGACCGGAGATGGAAATCCCTGACAACCCCGACGATGGTGCCCGTCCGGTTGAACTGTTCGAACCGCTTCCCGATCGCCTGCTGCGGAGAAGCGTATCCCAACTGGTTAACCGCAGTTTCATTAAGGATCATCGCCTTAGCGGTGTCCGCTCCGAACGCCCGGGAGAATCCCCGGCCGGCGACGATCTTCATGTGCATCACGTCCAGGTAGTCATAGTCCACAGAGTACACGACTGTATTGGTCGTCTGCATTTCGCCCCGTCCGTTCTCGATCTTGCACTCATTCATAAAATCGAACAATCCCGGTACATTCCCGGTCATCGAGTTCGACAGCACGCCGGGAATGGAAGCAAGCGCCTGCTTGAAAACCAGCTTCGCCGAATCATTCCGCGTATCCATGATCAGCTTCTGCTCCTTATTGAATCCAAGATCCTGGCTGCGCATATAGTTCAACTGGAAGTACACCACCAGTGTGGCGATCATCAACCCGATCGCAATCGTGAACTGGACGATCACCAATCCCTTTCGAAGCACGATCCCCCGCGACCCGGTACTGAATTTCCCTTTCAGCACGGCAACGGGCCGGAAGGAGGATAGCACCAGCGCCGGGTACAGGCCCGCAAAGATGCCGATCAGCACAGCAATACCCAGCAGTACAGCCAGGTAACGTGGCTGGGCCAGTATCCCGGTGGCAACTTCCTTCCCTGCGAGCTGATTGAACAAGGGCAGCATTAGTGCCGATAGCCCTACCGCCAAGACATAGGCGATAAGGCAGAGGATAATGCTTTCGCCGATGAATTGACCCGCGAGCATCCACTTGCCCGCGCCCACCACTTTCCGGATCCCTACTTCTTTCGCGCGCTCCACCGACCGGGCAGTCGTCAGATTGACGAAATTGATCCCGGCGATCAAAACAATAAAAACGCCTATTATAGAAAAGATATAAACATTGGTGATATGAGGCGTCTTTGTCTCATCCCGGGTCGAATACAGGTAGATATCCCTTACCGGTTCCAGGAGCAGGGTAGGGAGCTGTTTGGTCCGGAACAATGCCGTCCCGCCCATCTTCTCCAGGTAGGCCGGCAGCTTGGCTTGCAGACCCGCAGCGCTGGCGCCGGGCTTCAGGAGCACATACGAGCTCCAGCCATAAAAGTTCCAGGAAGTGTCCATACCCGGATTCCCTTGCTCGAAGGTGGAAAGGGACATCACCATGGAAATTTTGAGATGCGAGTTCTCCGGGACTTCCTTCATGATACCGGTGACCGTCCCCGGGAATTTGTCCCGCGTCAGGATCAGCACTTTCCCAATCGGGTCGGTATTACCGAAGAATTTTTTTGCCGTCGTTTCCGATAGCACAATACTGGATGGATGTGCAAGGGCGGTCCGCGGATCGCCTTTTACCAGCGGGAAGTCGAAGACCTGGAAGAAGGTTGAATCGGCAACGGCTACATTATCTGTCTCAAAAACCTCATTGTCCCGGATGACCATCCAGTTGTCCCCGGCGCTGACCCTTGTGGTCGTTTGCACTTCGGGCAGGTATTGCGCCATATGTATGACGGTTGGCGTTGGCGGTGAGTTGGGATGTTCTATCCCGGTAGGTGTCTTGACGTCACTCACGATCCGGTATATCCTGTCCGCCTTGGAGTGGAACGAGTCATAGCTCAGCTCGAAACTGACATACAGAAAGACCAGGAAAAAAGCGGCCATTCCTACCGTCAATCCGATGATGTTGACCAGGGAAAATCCCTTGTGCCGCCATAGATTGCGGAAAGCGACGCGGAGATAGTTTTTGATCATAGCAGCCTATTTGGGGATGTATCGCACAAATCGCAAGCCTTATTTGGGTTGATTGGAAATCAATAAACTGGCTCAAACCAGGTAAAAAAGCGTCCGGTTTCGATACACCTGATGTCCGGCTTAGGCTACATCTTTTTACAGGAATTTCTTCGAAAGAATGGAAAGGATGAATTGCAGAACACCTATGCCTACGATCCACATAATAGTTTCAGTCTTAGACTTATTGATGCGGTCGATTAGCTCAACCTTATCATCTTTGGTCATAAAAACGCCGGTTTTCGCCTCTAGCTCTGATTTCACCTCGGATTTAACAAACTCCACTAAATCAGCGGTTTCTTGCTCGCCGAATTTTTTACGAAGAATATTATATAGAGAGATTTCTGAGATACTCATACGCAAATTTAGGCATTAAATCCTTTTTTTCTGGAAGAAATTTAAAGGCTGCAGCCCCAACTATCTCGGCCTATCCAGAACTTAGTCGGATCTGTTTCGCCACGCTCGGTTACCTTAACCGGTCCGCGCTCTTCACCAACTTCTCATCCTTTCGGATCCCCACAGCCGCCATGATCAGAAGAACCGGGACCGCCAGGGTCAACAGGGCTCCAAGGCCATAGTTGCCTTCCAGGAAAGGGGGAACGCCGCTGTAATGCCAGTAGAGAAGGATATTCGCGAGGCAAAGGACAATGAGACCGATGGTGAGTAACAGTTGTTTCTTTCGGTCCTTGTAATTGAAGATATTGAACAGCGTGCCGGCCAGGATCACCGAGGTGAGAATGAGGATCAGCGCACTGCCGGCCCCCGCGCTGTCACTACCGAAACCGAAGACGGGCATGGCCTTTACATGCAGATAGACATGCCCATTCGTGCCCACTAGTTTATTGCCGCTGTAAAACGGGAAATTGAACGTCAGCGCCTCGCAGACGATAGCCAAAAGCATCCAAAGCGTTTGTCTTCTTTGTAGCATAGGAGCAGTGTTTTAGTATCCCAGTTCGGGGTATAAGGGGAATTCCTTCATAAGGCGATTTACTTCACCACGTAGCGAAATTAATGCCTCCTCATTTTCGGCATTCATCAGCGCCCTGTCGATCATCTCGACCACCGTCGCCATATGCTCTTCCTTCATCCCCCGCGTCGTTACCGCCGGCACCCCCACCCTGATACCGGAGGTGATAAAGGCGCTTTTGTCATCGAACGGCACCATATTCTTATTGACGGTGATCTCCGCCTTTCCAAGCGCGATCTCCGCCTTCTTCCCGCTGATATTTTTGTTGCGCAGATCGATCAGCAGCAGGTGGTTGTCCGTCCCGCCCGATACGATATGATAACCCTTTTCGGTAAAGACTTTCGACATCGCCTGTGCATTCGCGATGATCTGTTTCGCATAACCGGTGAATTCATCCGACAGGATCTCGGCAAAGGAAACCGCCTTGGCCGCGATGACATGCTCCAGCGGCCCGCCCTGCGTACCCGGGAAGACCCCCATATCGACCAGGTTGCTCATTGGCCGGATATTTCCTTTCACATCCTTCAACCCGAAGGGGTTGTCAAAATCTTTTTTCATCAGGATGATCCCCCCGCGCGGCCCGCGTAACGTTTTATGCGTCGTGGATGTCACAAAATGACAATCCTCAAACGGGGAGTTCAGCAGACCTTTGGCGATCAGCCCTGCCGGATGCGCCATATCGCACATGACAAAGGCTCCGACGCTATCGGCGATCGCCCTGATCCGCTTGTAGTCCCAGTCACGGCTATAGGCTGATGCTCCGCAAATGATCAGTTTCGGCTTTTCCTTCTTCGCAACTGCTTCCATGCCGTCATAATCAACCCGGCCATCTTCTTTCTTCACGCCATAGAAGACCGGGTGATACAGCTTGCCCGAAAAATTGACCGGGGACCCATGCGTCAGATGACCGCCCATGCTCAGGTCCAGTCCAAGGATCTTATCGCCGGGTTGCAGGATCGCCAACATCAGCGAAGCGTTTGCCTGCGCGCCGCTATGCGGCTGTACATTCGCGTAGTCACACCCGAAGATCTCTTTCAGCCGGTCGATCGCCAGCTGCTCGACCTGGTCCACGATCTCACAGCCCCCATAATATCTTCTTCCGGGATACCCCTCCGCATATTTATTTGTAAGCACAGTACCCATCGCCTGCATTACCTGTAAGGACGTGAAATTCTCGGAAGCGATCAATTCTATTCCATGGCGTTGCCGTTCAAGCTCCTTAGCGATGAGATCAAAAACTGCCTTGTCTTTTTGCATGGCGCAAATTTAGACTAAAATTCACTATTTTACACGCGATTAGACAATCTACATGAAAGCGATCATTCCGGTAGCTGGTGCTGGGACCAAACTACGGCCACATACGTATACGCAACCAAAGGCTTTGATCCCTTTAGCGGGAAAAACAATACTCTCCATTATCGTCGACCAGTTGATGGAGGCCGGAATCAACGAATTCATTTTCATCGTGGGCTACCTGGGAGAAAAGATCCAAGACTTCGTCCGCCAGAAATATCCGCAGCTGACGGCACATTTTGTGTACCAGAACGAACGGCAGGGCATCGGTCACGCCGTTTTGCTCACCCGCAGCATCGTCGGCGAAGACGAAGTGTTCATCGTGCTTGGCGACACCATTTGCGAATATGATGTAAAGGAAGTTCTGAACGAGCCACATTCCCTGTTAGGAGTGAAAAGGGTGGACGACCCCCGGAGTTTCGGGGTGGCCGAGCTGGAGGACGACGGCAGCATTGAACGCGTAGTCGAGAAACCTCAGATCCCCAAATCGAATATGGCCCTGGTCGGCATCTATCGCATCCGGGAGACGGCTAACCTTTTCAATTGCCTGGAAAACAATATTCGCGAACATGTCACCAGCTATGGCGAATACAGCCTGACCGATGCTATCGAATGTATGATCCACAGCGGCATCAAATTCCGGGCTTTCAAGGTCCAGAACTGGTTCGACTGTGGAAGAAAGGAGACCCTGCTGGAATCTAACGCCAAGCTACTCAAGAAATTCGGTGGTAATATCGCGCCCGACCACCAGTTCGAGAATACCATCATTATCCAGCCTGTCAGCATCGCCCCGGGCTGCGACATCCGCAACTCTATCGTCGGTCCCAATGTGGCGATCGGGGAAAAGACCCGCGTCAACTATTCTATAATAAAGGATTCCATTATAGGCTCCTTTGCCGACCTCTATGATATCGTTCTGACACATTCGCTTATCGGCAGCGATACTGAGGTCAAGGGTGAATCCCGCAGTCTGAATATCGGGGACAATACCGAGATCGACCTGGGGGAGTCATGATCGATGTCGCGCCCAAGCCGGGCGATCCCCAAGCCCACGCCTCTACCCATTTACCCTTAGATTTGCCTCACCCACCGATGTCTATTTGTGGTTCTGCAAAAATTGAACTAAATTCGATTTGCCATTTCGACAACTTATGGGCATCCGCAAAATCATATTCTTTTTATTGCTGACCTTACCCTTTGCATTATACGCAAAGGCGGGGACCGGAAAGCGGGATGGCGTCCTGAACGGTTATGTGACGGATGCGATCACCAAGAAACCCCTTCCGGGTGTCGTAGTTTCGGCTACGGTTCCGGGTTCGACCAGCACGACGGAGGTCCTGACCGATGCGGATGGCTATTTCCGTTTTGCACAATTGCCCGGCTCTCAGGTCACCATCACGTTCGATAAGAAGGGCTACCACGCAGCCAAACGTCCAAATGTAAACGTCGGTGAAAAAGGTTCGATCAAATTGAACATCGAATTCCAGCCGGATGAGCTGGACAGTGAGTCCGACAACTCCGAATTTCCGATCCTTCGCTTTTTTCAAGCCAATTAGCAAATCGACATATTCTTAAAATAGAAAACGGGGCTGAGAACAGTCCCGTTTTTTCTACTACACATGAGGCTTAAAATCTATCTTGATTGTTATGCCTGCCAATTTTTTTCAACGCAATCGCCTGCACTCGTTCACTCCGAAACCCGACCTGACACCCTGTTTCCCAAGCCTCGCCGTCTTACGATATGCTTCGTATAAAAGTACGCTTCAACCGCGGCAATGTTGCACCGGCGTTCAAGCATTTTTGCCATTCATCCAAATTGGACAGGAGAGCCGCTTTTTTGTTACACCATCTTCCAACTTTTTTAACGGAAAGCCCATTTCCACATGATCTTCCAGCTGGGCTTCTTGCCATACATTAGTATACCGGTACGGTAGATTTTACCGGCCAGCCACGTAGTACCCAGAAACCCCAGAACAAGGAGGACCATAGAGAGGCCCAGTTGCCAGTACGGCACCGTACCGGGCACACCGGAAGGGATCCTGGCCATCATGACGATCGGGGAAGAGAAGGGGATAATACTGGCCCAGGTTGCCAGCGGCCCGCTTGGATCCTGGACGACCACGGTCATAATAACAAAGGAGAAGACGACAGGAAGTGTGATCGGCAGCATCAGCGATTGAGCCTCCTGCGGATCTTCGTTAACGGCGCTGCCGACAGCGGCGAAGAGGGCGCTATAGAAGAGATAGCCGCCAATAAAATAGAACAGGAAGCAGAAGACAACCAATCCCATATTGGTGTTGATAATGAAATTGCTGAAATTGAAGCCCGAAGATTGGGCTTTCATCGCTGCGGATGCGGCTGCCGTACCGCCGCTCATCGGCGCATTCTTCGTGGCGTTTTCCAGTGCGTCGTGCGGGATCACCCCCTGCGCGATGAAACCGATCGCGCCCAGCAACACGACCCACAACAGGAACTGGGTCAATCCCACCGCCCCGATCCCCGTGATCTTTCCCCACATCAGCTCGAATGGCCGTACTGAACTGACCATTACCTCTGCGATGCGGTTTGTCTTCTCTTCCATCACCCCGCGCATCACCGCGGCCCCATAGATAAAGGTGAGCAAATAGATAAGTATGCCGCTGGTATACCCGATCGCCCAGGCCGCTGTACGATTGGACGCTCTCGCCGTCGTCCCGATGTCTTCGTAACTGTCCACGGACGTGACAGGCGCCTCTTTGCGGATGGAATCCAGTTTTGCCCTGCTGATGGTTGTCTTTTCAAAGATCATATGATCTGTCACCGCGTCCTTCAAATGGTCTTCCAATGCAGATGACTGTTCTATTCCCAGCGCTTTTTTGTATTTCAGCCGAAGTTTTGTTTGGCCGCTGTCTGCCAGCTTGGGGATGATCAGGACCGCCGTGCAGCCCCGTTTCTCATAATTTAAGGTGTCGATACCCGGCGAAAAGTCGAAACTCAGCGCGGAGTCGCCTTTCAGGTAGTCTGAAAAGAAGCCATTGGCATCAACCACGGCTATATGACTTTTCGATTTTGTCTTTAATTGGATGAGTACCGCGCCGGCTATGAATAAAATGAATACGACCGGCAACAAAAAGGTAGAGAGCAAAAACGTTTTGTTTCTTACCCGGGTCAGATATTCCCGCCGGGTGATGAGCCACATCTTACTCATATCGATAATTTGATAGGTTGAAATTGGCGCGCCAGCGGAGTACCCTCCACCAGGCGGATAAAAATATCATTTAGCGATGGCAGGATCTCGGTAAATGCAGTGATGCTTTTGCCCTGGTCGATAAAATAGCGCAACACATCGTTCGGCCGCTGGCCTTCACTGATCTTTACGACCCACTCGCCATCCCGCTGGCCTACCACCTCAAATGCCGCCGATTCGGGCTTCCATCCGTTATCTGCCGGGCTCGGAGCCCCTTCGATGCCAACGGCGAAAAGGTTTTCCTTGAATTGTTGTTTTACCCCGGAAACCGACCCGTCGAGGATCTTTTCTCCTTTATTCATGAGGATAATATGGTCGCAGATCTCTTCGACCTGTTCCATCCGATGGGTGCTGAAGATGATCGACGACCCATTCCGGGCCAGGTTATAGATCTCGTCCTTGATCAGGTTGGAATTGACGGGATCGAGGCCGCTGAATGGCTCGTCCAGGATGATCAGTTTTGGCTCATGCAAGACGGTGATCACGAATTGAAGCTTTTGCTGCATCCCCTTGCTAAGGTCCTCGACCTTTTTGTTCCACCAGCTCTGCATCTCGAACTTGATAAACCATTCCTTCACTTTTCGCATCGCTTCCTGGCTGCTCAATCCTTTTAGCCGGGCTAAATAAAGGGCTTGCTCGCCGATCTTCATTTTCTTGTATAGCCCCCTCTCCTCCGGCATATAGCCGATCTGGACAATATCCCGGTCCGGATCGAAAGGATGGCCCTGGAACGTGATCGTACCCTCGTCGGGATAGAAAATCCCGGTGATCATTCGGAGCAAAGTGGTTTTTCCGGCGCCATTGGGGCCGAGCAGTCCGAAAATAGAGCCCTCGTCGAGATGGAAGCTGATCTTGTTGACGGCAATCTGGGAAGAGAAGTTTTTTTGCAGGTCGGAGACTTCCAGGATAGGCATAGGCAGCGTGTTTTAAGATTTCGGCAAAAAATTACCGGAAAAATACACCATTTAAGCGGCGTGGCCCTTAATTAGTCGATCCAATTGGCCAAAAATTACATTCCCGCAACATGATCCGCCACTTTTTCTCCATCCATGGCAGCGCTGATGATACCGCCGGCATAACCCGCTCCTTCCCCGCATGGAAAAAGATTCCTGATCTGCGGGTGGTGAAGCCGGTCGGCGTCACGTGGAACACGAACAGGCGAGGATGTTCGCGATTCCGTTGCTACTACTACGGCATCCCGGGTGAAATAGCCGCGTTTCTTTCCGCCGAAGACGCGGAAGCCTTTTCGGAGCGACTCCGATACAAAGGAAGGCAGCACTTCTTTCAGTGGAGCGCTACGAAGGCCGGGCAGGTAAGAGCATGCCGGCAGATCGGCCGACAACCTGCCTTCGACAAAATCCGTCATTCGCTGCGCCGGCGCCACGAACTTTCCACCGCCCGATTCGAAAGCCTTTTTCTCGACTTGTTGTTGAAAATAAAGTCCTGCCAGTGGACCATGGTTCCGGAAAGGCAGCATATCTTTTTCTTCTATTGTCACGACCATCCCTGAGTTGGCAAAGGGGTTGTTTCGTTTTGAGGGCGACCAGCCGTTGACGACGAGTTCCCCCTCATCAGTGGAAGCGGGGGCAATGATTCCGCCTGGACACATACAAAACGAGAATACGCCTTTCTGGCCGATTTGTTCCACGAGACTATAGGCCGCCGGCGGCAGATAGGGAGAAGGGATCTTATATTGGATGTGGTCGATGAGTTCCTGCGGATGTTCGATCCGGACGCCGAGCGCAAATGGCTTTGCTTCGATCAGGATATTTTTTCGGT
>DASZJO010000030.1:0-30761 GCA_035948015.1 Puia sp. | reverse complement strand
GGGGGGTCCGGGGGTGGGGGGGTGGATGGGGGCAGTTGAAGGGGGAAAGGAAGGGGTTAAAAAAATGGGGTGAGGGGTTGAATGGATTTTGGGGGTGTCGGGGGAATGGCAATATTTGTAGGCTTAAACTCATACTTATGGAATTTCATCCCATCCGAGATTTTGTTCTGGCGTTCATGGCTGGTTGGTTAGGTTTTGCGGCGCGGGGGTAGGTGAGTGGCTGCAGGCAGGGGGTTGCGGGTATTCGGTGAATTGAGTAACTTGGGGCAACCTTTTATACCTGAACCAATGAAATTGCTCCCACTTCTTCCCTTCCTTTGTCTTCTTACCATTTTTGGGGTTGTCTCCGGCTGCAAGAAAAATGCTCCCAGTCTTAGTCCGAACATCGCAGGTTATCACATTAAGCTGGTCTCCGGCGGAGGGCAGAGCGATACGACCGGCAATGTTCTGGCGAATCCGCTTGTCTTTAGTCTTTATGTGAATGGCCGCCCGCCGACGTCGGGGTATGTCAAGTTCCAGACGGTGGATTGCGATGGTAAATTTCAGTCCCAGGAGTATCCTTTATCCGCGATACAAGTGCCATATGATACGTTGGCCAATTATTCCTGGCAGTTGAATGCGACGGTCGGCGTTCAGACACTCAACGTCTATTTCCTTGACAGCACGAATACGGTGAGGGATTCGGTCACCGTGACGGCCACGGGTTTGGCGCCGGGGCCCGGGTGGCATATGAGTGGATGTATATTGGCGGAGTACGGAAATCTTTTTGGGACGTTTGCCGAGTTGCCTTCGGGAAGGGTGCTGGGGGCGTTCATGAAAAATGCCGACTATCCTTTCTATTCCGATGATGACGGGGTCTCCTGGCATCGGTTGATGACGTTCCCGGGTCGCTATACGATCACCAAACTGGTGGCGACCGCGCAGAATGAAGTTCTTGCATCGGTAATCGGAACGGGAGTTTACTATTCCAATGACGGTGGACAGACCTGGACGCTGCGGGGTACGCCGTCTTCGGGGCTGCCGACGAGTGCCTTTGACGGCGACTTGCAGTTGACGCAGTCGGGGCAGCTGTTCACGCTTGCAAATTCGGGAGTCAGCTATTTTTCGAGGGATATGGCGCAAACCTGGAGCGCGGCGGAAGGGCTTAATATCGGCTTCAACGGGGCGTGTTCAACCACCGGCGGTATTTTATTCGGAATCAGCAACGGGGCGGTGTTCCGGTCCAACGATACCGGTGCGTACTGGAACGATACCTGGACGGCGGACAATTATGGGTCGTATCTAATGCTGGCGGATGGCGCAAGCAATCTCTACATTGGCGGAGGAGAGGGGATCTATGCATCGAAGGACACGGGTACTACCTGGACGCATGTTTTCCCGGTGACGTCGGGACCGTCGAGCGACAACAGCGTGTATTATCTAACGAAGGTGGGCAGCATCTTTTATTTCTACGCCGAGGGCAATAATAGTCTCGTGCAGACGACGGACTTCGTCAATTTTTCCAATCTCCAGTTGCCGGTACCGGTCATAGGTAAGGCTGGAGGACTGATCGCCGATTGCCTAATCATTACGCGGAATGGGCATTATATCTATTCCGCAGATCCTAATGGTGTACTTTATTATAAACCATGAGATGTGGGCGATCCATGAGATGTGACGGAGCGATCAATTTTTGGTGTCGAGCATGACGGGCGTGCTGGCTTTTCCCAGAATAATGACTTTTGTGTTGGGTGATTTGGCGATTTCGAGCTGCGCTTTGATGAACTCATATTGAAGCTGGCGGTCGGTCAGGCTTTCGCTGATGATGCGCTGGTAGTCGGCGATACCCTGGGCCTCCACGCGTTTACGCTGCGCTTCCTGTTGTTCCTTCTGCAAAACATATTGCATTTTCTGTGCGTCCTGTTCGGCGGTCATTTTCTGTTCGATGCTGGACTTCACCGCCTGGGGCAGGCTGATGTTGCGGATCAGCAACTGTTCGAGGACCAGCCCGCGTTTCTGAAATTCGCCGGTGATGGATTCGAAGATGCGGCGTTGGAATTCGTCACGTTTGGTTGAATAGAGAGATACGGCGTCGTAATAGACGGCGTTGTCGCGGATGCGGGTGCGGGCGAGGGGCCGGACGATCTTGTCGGTATAATCGATACCCGTCTCGCGGAGAATGCGGGGCGCTTCGGTTGGTAATACCCGGTACAGCACGGTGAGGTCGATGACGACTTCGAGACCGTCGGAACTGAGGACGCGGATGGCATCGTCACCTTCTCTCGCGCCTTCGTCCTTAACGGCGCTCATGGTATAATTTTGGGTCTTCACATCCATCTTATGCACTTCCATCAGGGGGTTAATGAAATGCAGGCCGCTGTACAGCACGTCGTTCTGTACGTTTCCATAGAGAGTTTGGACGCCGACTTCGCCGGCGCCGATCTGGACGAGGGACGCGGAGGAAAGGCCGGCGAGGGCCATGAGCAATCCAACGAGTTGAAGGGGTCTGCTGTAACGTTTAAGGCTATCGGCTCTGCCTGCGACGACGAACCCAGCGATCAGCAGGAGAATTCCTAATACCAGGAAGAACATGGGGTTTAAATTTTCAGTAAAGTTAGCTGGAAAGCCGGACGGCGTGCCGGGCAGAAGTGACGGACGGCAAACGCATGCAAGGAATTCGTACATTCGGTCCCTAATCAGACGGGTATGAATTACAGATGGATAGCTGTCATCGTCCTATCCTTTTGTCCGGCTATTGTCGTGCTGGCGCAAAAGGATCAAGGGTATCAAGTCCTTCGTATGACCTCTGCCTTTACCTCCTTTCCCGATACGGGCAGAGCGAAGGGGTGGCTGGACGGCGACAGCATCTTCCGGCCGGTTGCCGGTCATTATGACGACAGCAGCGTTTTGTTGGTGGTCCCGCCGCGGTTGAAACGCGACAGGAAGGTGGATCTCATCTTCTGGTTTCACGGCTGGCATAACAATATTGATACGGCGTTGCAATTCTACGGTCTGGCGAGGCAGTTTGCGGCGGCGAATTGCGATGCGGTGCTCGTGCTCGCTGAGGCCGCCAAGAATGCGGCGGATAGCTATGGGGGTAAGTTGAGGCGGAGCGGAGATTTTGCGGGGTTGGTGAAAGATGTAATGGAGGAGTTGAAGCAATATGGGATCGTTCCGGGCGATGCGGTGGCGGGGCATGTTGTGCTGGGCGGTCATAGCGGAGGGTTTTCGGCGATGGCGGATATCCTGGCGAACGGGGGGGTGCCGGTGGATGAGGTCTATCTTTTCGATGCGTTGTATGGGCGGCTGCCGGTTTTTCTGGATTGGATCAAGGAGGACAAGCGGCATCATTTTGTCCATTGGTATACGGATCATGGCGGGGGTACTGATGTGATGTCCGATACGCTGATGCAGCAGCTGGAGGCGCAGCATATCGACTATGTGCTGACGGGCGAGGCGTTGCTGAATGCGGGTCAGATCCGGGCCAATAAGGTCCTTTTTGTGCATAGTATGCGGGAGCACAATGTTATTATCAATGATCCGGATGACTTCCGGTTGTTGCTGGAAAATAGTTCTGTAATTTTGAGAAAACGGTAGCCAATGAAATTATTGATTGCGGATGATCATCCTGTATTTCTGGAAAGTCTGTCGCTATTGGTAGGGAAGATCCCCGGTTATGAGGTGGTGGGGAAGATGGCCAACGGGCGGGAAGTGCTCGAGTATCTCAGGCATTCGCCCGCGGATATGGTGCTCACGGATATCCAGATGCCGGGGATGGGCGGGATTGAGTTGATCGGGGAGTTGCGGCGGCTATACCCGCGCGTGAAAGTCCTGATGTTGACGATGCTGGAAGACACGGAGACGGTCAAGTCTGCGTTAAAGGCGGGTGCGGCGGGGTATGTGTTCAAGAGCGCCAGCCTGGAAGTGTTTTCGAAGGCATTGAATACGGTAGCGGAGGGGGAATCCTTCTACAACGAGGAGGTCATGCAGCGGGTGGTCGAGAGTGGCAAGGAGGGAGGTTTGGACGGGCTTACGGACAGGGAGTTGGAGATCGTTCGGTTGATTTCATCCGGGCTGAAGAGTTCGGAGATCGCGAAGCAGCTTTTTATCAGTGTAAATACAGTGGAGACGCACCGGAAGAATATATTTTCCAAAACAGGGGTGAAGAACGCGGTAGGGCTGTCGCAGTACGCCCGCAGGCACGGAATAATTTAGTTTATTTGGCGGCGACTTCCTGCGGAGTGAGGGGGATGGTGAACCAGAAGGAAGTGCCTTCGGCGGAGGTTTGGACCTCCAGGCTGCCGCGTAGGGATTCGATGCGTTCGTTGACGTTTCGGATGCCCATTCCATCCTTCTTAGTGTCCGGAATTCCCTTTCCATTATCGGAGATCAGCAGGTGCAGTTCCTTCTCGGTGGCTTTAAAGATGATGGCTGCGCGGGTTGCCCTTGAGTGGCGGAGGATATTATTGCAGCATTCGAGGCAGATCGAGTAGATATTGAAGGCGGTTACCTTGTCGATGGCGAGGCGGGGATCGATATTGGTCAGCTCGAAAACGATGATGCCGGTCTGGTTGAGTTTTTCAACGAGTGATTCCAGAGCCGCGGGCAGGCCCTGGCGTTCGAGGTTGACGGGCATCATATTGTGGGCGATATAGCGCACCTCATTGCAGGCGGTGTCCATCATGTCGAGGACGCTTTGAAAGAGCTTCTGTTCGCCGGGCGGGAGGGCCGAAGGGTCGAGGACCTGGATGCTTAGTTTAGTAGCTGCAAGCAGGCTGCTCAGGTTATCGTGCAATTCGGTCGCTACGCGTTTCCGTTCGAAGTGCTGGCCTTTGAAGTGGGCGTCGAGGATCTCCTGGTTCTTTTTTGCCAGCTCGATGTTTTTCCGGTGCATCTTCCTGTTGTAATAAGCCAGGATGACGGCGGTGACGGCCAGCAGGCCGAGGAAGATGAAAAGGGAATAGCGGGTTTGCCGGTGGAGGCGTTCCTGTTGTTCGAACTGCTGGCGTTCGGCATTTGCCTGAAGGGCTTCAAAGTCATATTTGTGCTGGACTTCGGCGATATCTTTTCGGTTCTGGACCTGTTTGAGGCTATCGTTAAGATTGACCCATTGCCGGTAGTGGGTCAGCTCGGCTGTCGTGTTGTTGTTCAGCGAGTCGATCTTGTATAGCAGTTCGTAAGCGCGCAGGCGGTCGGGGCTGTTGTTGCGCTGGTCGCCGAGGGCCAGTTCGAGTTGGGCATATTTCAATGCGGAGTCGCGGGTTTGGAGAGCGATATAAGCCTTTCCCAACCAATAATAGTGATAGTTGAGGTGGTAGCCGCGTTTGTCGAGGGCGAGAGCCTGGCGGGCGATGATGATGGCGCTGTCGGGGTTGCCTTTTTGGATAAAGAGCCCGGCGAGGTAGTCCATGGCTTCCCAGCGCATGGTCATGGGTTGTACGGACATGACGAAAAGTGCCTGGTGGAGGGCGGTCTGGGCTTCGGCGAGTTTGTTTTGGGCCATGAAGATACGGGCTTCGTAGACCAGAGGCAGGCCGGCGGCGTAGGCTGGGTAGGCGTGGCGGACGGCGAGATCGCAGTAACGGAGGGCGTTGGCGTATTCCTTATTCTCGAAGTAGGTATAGCCGATGTTGGCGTAAGCAAGGCTTTGGCGCTCGAGGATGAGTTGATTGGGGATAGGATGGGTTTGGAGCCAGGCGTCGCAAAGGGTTATAGCGGCAAGGAATTTCTCGACGATGGTCTTCTCGTCGGCGCGGGCGGTGATGAGGTCTGCTCCCCATTGGGTATAGGCGGCGGCCTGGTAGTCCTGGCGGTCAAGTTGTTTGCTGCCTTCGATCAGCAGCTGGACGTAGTGGAGGCTGGAATCGATATAGCTGGTGTCGTGGCTGTCGCTGGCGTTGCGGCTGCGGATGATGTAGATGTCGGCGATCTGGTAGTATGCTTCGAGGGTGTTAGTATCGGGTTTGCCGGGAATGCTTTTGGCGATGGTTTGTCTGAAGGGGGCGAGGGCGGATTCGTAGTCGAATCCTTTACCGGCATGGGTGGGGGTCTGGCCATAGGAGTGTGCCGCGAGGGTCAGGCAAATGAGCAGGGGTAGGGCCAGTCTTTTCACAATTCGCGTATTGGTCCTCAAATATAGTAAAAACGGGCCAACTATTCCGTTCGGAGACTGTTGACGGGGTTGGCGTTGGCGGCGCGGATGGCCTGGAAGCTGATAGTGGCCAGGGTGATCAGCAGGGCGGCCAGGGCGGCGAGGATGAATACGGCGGGGCCGATGGTGATCCGGTAGTCATATTTCAGCAGCCAGTGGTGAAGGAAATAGAGGGCGATGGGGGAGGCGACCAGGGCGCTTAAAAGGATCAGGACCAAAAAATCCTTCGACAGCATAAACCAGATCTGGCTGACTGAGGCGCCCAACACTTTGCGGACGCCGATCTCTTTTGTCCGTTGTTCAGCTACATAGGCAGCCAATCCGAACAGGCCGAGGCAGGAGATGAAGATCGCCAATGCCGCGAAAAGGCTGGCGAGCTTGCCTACCAGGGTCTCCAGACCGAATTTCTTGTTGTATTCTTCGTCCACAAACTTATACATATAGGGATAGGTAGGGTTGTAATGGTTGAAGATGGGGGCAATCTTTGCGATGGCTTCGTGGTTACCGGTTCCGGGGGTCAGGCGGTAGAGGATGGCGTTGCCGCCGCGGCCGTGGGTGAAGACGAGGGGTTTGACCTCTTCGAAGGGAGATTCCATCAGGGCGTCTTTTACCACGCCGATGATGCGGGCGCGTACGCCGCCGTTCCAGGTGATGATCTGGTTGACGGGATGTTTGAGGCCTGTTCTATGGACAGCGGCCTCATTGAGGATGACGCAGGCGGTATCGGCGGCCCAGCTGTCGTTGAAGTCGCGGCCTTCGAGCATCTGCATGCCGAGGGTCCGGAAATAGTTGGCCGAGGCCGAGATGAGGCCGATCGGGATGCCCAGGTCGCCATCGGCTTTACCGGGCCAGCTCTCCAGCGCGGTGCCGGCGCCGATGTAGGTGGGGCTGCTCGAGGCTTTGGCGACGTCCCGGACGAGGCCGGTTTGAATGAGGTCGTTGCGGAGCGCATCATAGTGGCTGAAGAGGTCGTCGCTCATATCGGTCTCCAGGAGTCTCGCGGAGCTATAGCCAAGTGGTCTGTCCTTTGCGTATTGTACCTGTTGGTAAATAATGATCGTACTTATTATGAGGGCGATGGAGCAGGTGAACTGGACGGTGACGAGGATCTTGCGGGCGAGGGCGCCGGACTGGCCGGTTTTGAGGAAGCTTCGGCCGAGCCACCGGCTCGGCCTCGTTCGGGACCTTGTCAGGTCCCCTTTCAGAACATTCACCGCGTTGAAGGATGACAGGTATAGCGCGGGCCGGCTGCCGGCAAGGAGACCGGTCAGCAGGGTGTAGAGCGCAGTAGTCAACCAAAATAACGGGCTGCTATAGGGGATTTGGATGGCGCTGTTTGTCAGGACATTGAAGGAGGGCAGGGCCAACTGGACGAAGAAGATAGCCAGGATGGTTGCTATGCCTGTCGTCAGGATGGACTCGAACAGGAATTGAAGGATAAGGTCGCGGCGTTGGGAGCCGATGGCTTTGCGGACGCCGACTTCCCGGGCGCGGCGTTCGGAGCGGGCGGTGGAGAGGTTCATAAAATTGATGCACGCGATAAGCAGCACCAGGAAGCCGATGATGCTGAACATGCGGACGTAGTCGATAAAGCCGCCGGCTGACTTGCCTTCCCTGAAGTCCGACCAGAGACGCCAGGATTTTAGCGGATGCAGCCAGATCTCGGGTTTGCCGGGACGCATTTTGGGCGCGTTATTGTATGCGAGGTCTTTGATCTTGGGAGCGACTTTGGCGTAATCGGCGTTTGGCTTCAGGGCTACGAATAGCCGGAAGGAGTTGTTATACCAGGAAGTTGTGGCTCCTTTTGTGTAGACGTCCGTGGCGATCTTATAACTGAAGGGGATGAGATAGTTGAATTGGAGGGAGGAGTTCTTTGGAATATCCTGAAGGATGCCGGTGACTTTGAGGTTATACTCGTTGTCGATGCGGACGGTCTTGCCCATCGCGTCGGTGTCGCCGAAGAGGGCTTTGGCACTGGATGCGGTAAGGACGATGGAGTAAGGATCATGCAATGCCGCGGCGGGGTCACCCTGAAGCATGGGATAGTGGAAGATGCTTAAGAAATCTTCGCCGGTCATGGCGCCGTCCGAGTAGAGTTTTTTGTCGCCCACGAGGAGGTCGTGGTTCTCGGGATCCGATTCTGCTACGGCGGCGACCTCCGGGATGTCTTTACGTAAGCTGGCGGCCAGGGGAAGGCTGACGATTGATGTGGTATTGGTTAGGCCGAGGTCGCTGGTCCGGTTCATTTCCACCTGATAGACCTGCTGGTATCCCGGAAGGAAGCGGTCGTAGGAATATTCGTTGAGTACCCAGAGGCCGATGAGGAGGGCGACCGCCATGCCGGCGCCGAGGCCGATGATATTAAGGGCGCTATAGACTTTGTTGTTGATGAGGTTGCGCCAGGCGGTGGTAAAGAAACTATTGAGCATGGGTGCTGGGTTTTGGTCGCTGGCATTTTTGGGAGGAAAAATATGCCAGAGTTTGAAGGGGTTGAATGTTAGTGGGTTATAGGAGGGGACG
This sequence comes from Puia sp., assembly GCA_035948015.1. GTDB lineage: Bacteria > Bacteroidota > Bacteroidia > Chitinophagales > Chitinophagaceae > Puia. The sequence continues at coordinate 22,111 of DASZJO010000030.1, read as the reverse complement.
GGGTGGGTACTGTTCGATTTCGCACAATGTTTGTTTGAAAATGGGACGGCAGGTGGGTTTGGAGGGGGGTAATGAGGATATTATTTCCGGGGCGTTCATACTAAATGTTAAATATTTTCGATGTAAATGCGGAGGCTTTGCAGGTACAAAATTTGTTTTATATATTGGGTCATCCATTGAAACTATGAAAAAACTATCTCTCTTTTTTGTCGCTCCCCTAACCATTTTTTCGTGGCTGCCGTTGGACCCTTCTGCTACTAACCTGGCGGATGTTCGGACGGGCGTGTGGCCGATGAATCTCGAAAGGGACATTGACCGGCGGGATACTTCTTATTCCCTGATCTTCCGGGATCAGCAGTATGAGAACGTGGTGGTGATGGATACGCTCGAATTCGAGAACCTGGGGCAGCTGAAGTATTTCGGCCAGGCGCTGAATGTCTTGAAGAAGGGGAATAACGGCGACATTGCCAATTTTAAAGATTATTCGATCAAGCGGGCGGACAAGAAGTTCGATGGCGGCGTTTGGTATATCCTGCGGATCAAGTTTGGTTTGACCGATTTTCAACAGCCGGAGGCGGATATCATGTGCAAAACTATTACCGGACTGAGATAATAAACCCATATGTAAAACGTTTTACAAACTTGTAACACGAAAAGAAAACTTCCGCTATGAAAAAGATCATCATTTTTTTTGTGCTCATCGTGCCATTTATTTCGAAGGCGCAGTTTACCATCACCAATTCTTCGACGACGAGCCTGTTGCAGGTTCGGGATGGGTCATGGCCCATGGAATTGCAACGGATCATTAGAGATAAGGATACCTGTTATGTGCTCGAATTCAGGGATCAGCAGTACAGCAGTGTGGTAAACATGTCGGACCTGCGGTTCGGGAATATGGAGCAGTTAAGATATTTCATGAAGGCGCTTGCCGCGTTGAAGAAAGGGGGTACGGGCGATATCGCCAAGTTCAAGGACTATTCGATCAAACGGATCGACGTAAAAGGTCAGGGGTCTTGTTATACACTGAGCTGCGGGGATGGGGAGCTGACCAATTTTCAGCAGGCTGATGCGGACAGGATGGTAGCGATGATAAAGACACTTTAACATATTGGATCTACCTGAACGGCCCGCCTCTATGAGGCGGGTTTTTTTGTTGTATATTCCGGGTATGAAAAGGGCGTTGTATTTTTTGTTGATTGTACTTGGGATTCGGGCAAGCGGGCAGCAAACCGACGTGCTGGTGAAAAGGCTGATGGATATGGCGCATGTCACCGGGCTTTGTTTGGGGATAGTGAGGGATGGGAAGATCACGGATGTAAAGGCGTATGGGTATAAAAACAAGCCGTTAGGTCAGCAAAATGATACGGCTACCTGTTTCTATGCGGCATCGTTCTCCAAGGCAGTGTTCGCTTACCTGGTGATGATGCTGGTGGATGAGGGCGTCATCAACCTCGACAAGCCCGTGTATGCCTATCTACCCAAGCCAATTCCCGAGTATGACAATTACAAAGACCTTGCCGGGGATGACCGGTGGAAGCTCCTTACGGCGCGGGAATGCCTTGATCATACAACGGGGTTCCCGAATTTCAGGTGGTTCAACCCGCGGGGGAATAATAAGCTGGAGTTCTTCTATACACCGGGGACACACTATGGGTATTCAGGAGAGGGATTGGTGTTATTGCAACTGGTAGTGGAGACGATAACGGGAAAACCGTTGGATTTGCTTGCGAAGGAGAAGATATTTGTTCCTTTCGGGATGCGGCGGACGAGTTATGTTTGGCAGCCTGCCTTCGAAGATAACTATGCGGTGGGGCATTTGGAGGATGAATCGACGATACCGAAGAAGAAGCGGAACAACGCGAATGCGGCGGGTTCAATGGAGACGACGATCGCGGATTTCACGCGGTTTGTTGCCGCGGCGGTACAGGCAAAGGGGTTGTCGGGAAAGGCCTGGAGGGAAATGATATCGATGCAGGTGCCGATCCGTTCGGCTCATCAGTTCCCTTCGCTGGATACGGCGACGACGACAGACAACGATAAGATCGGATTGGGGTATGGGCTGGGCTGGGGGCTTTTTACGGGCAGTAAAGGCCGGATGTTTTTTAAAGAGGGGCATGATGACGGGTGGGAGAATTTTGCGCTGTGTATGCCGGGTACGAAGGAAGCGGTCGTGGTGATGACGAATAGCAGTAATGGCGAGCGGATCTTCAAAGAAATATTTGAGAAGGTGGCGGGGGTTACGATCCCGTGGCAGTGGGAGCGGTATACGCCTTATTAGTGAGGGGCTGATTATCGGGCAGGAAGAAGCGCCTGATAGATATGCCAGGCGGCGTAGAGGTCTTCCGCGGCGATGCCCAGCGATTTGAAAAGGGTGATGTCGGCCGGGTTTTGGCGGCCGGGTTTTTTGCCGGTGAGGACTTCGCCGATCTCCGCTTTGACGTCGGATTCGGTGATAAGGCCCTCTACTTTTGGGATGAGGAAGTCGCCGGCCTCTTTGAAAAGGGATTCGTAGCGGTCGGTGAAGAGGGCGGATCTCAGGATCGTTTCGGTGTCGACTTCGCGGTTGTGGGGGGTGCAGGAGCCGACGACGTTCAGATGGGTGCCGGGTTGCAGCCAGCGGCCTTCGAGGACCGGATGTGCGGCAGCGGTGACGGTACAGATGATATCCGCGGATCGGGCGGCGGCTTGTGCGGTATCGGTGAGTTGAATGGAGTAGCGGGGCCTGCCGGAGGCGGGGTTTTGGTGGGGATACGCGGCGAGGCGATCGCGGAGGGCTTTTGCATGAGCGGGATTGCGGCCCCAGCAGTAGATGGTTTCGATCGGGCGGACCAATGAGATGGATTCGATATGTTTTATGGCTTGTTCGCCGGTACCGATGATGGCGAGGGTTGTGGAGTCTTCGCGAGCCAGCAATCTTGTGGCCAGGGCGGATGTGGCGGCGGTACGGATGGCGGTCAATTCGGCGGCGTCGAGGAGGAGCAGTGGTTTGCCGTGGGTGGCTTCAAAGAGGATCACGACGCCCTGGTGGGAGGGGATGCCGGCGGTGCCGTTGGAGTGGAAGATGGTGATGAGTTTGACCCCGATAATATTGGGGCCTTCGGCGTAGCCGGGCATCATGCCGAGGAGTCCGCTGCGGTCGGGGAGCCACATCAGCGAGCGGAGCGGCTGCAGGATGCGGCCTTCGGCAAGATCGCGGAACATGGTCTCCATCGCGGTGATGCAGGCATCCATGGGCAGAAGAGACTTTATTTTTTCATTATTTATATATAAGGGTTCCATGGTTATCTTTGATCTATGAGACCAATTTATTGCTATTTTTTCATTCTATCCGTTACCGTTGTGTCCTGTGTCAGTACCGGCACTTATAAGGCCTTGCAGGTGGAGAAGTCCAAGAGCGATTCGCTGTACACCTGGGCGATGGCGAGCCTCAAGACCAGTCAGGGTAATAATGACCGGCTGGTAAAAGAGAAATCGGCGTTGAAGGATTCGGTCAATGATTTCAGCCTCCAATTGAATGCCGTCAAACAAAACAATATGATGCTGCACAAGCAGCTGGATGATCTCTCGGGGATCAGCAAGGCGCAGGCGGAGATTATCCGGAAATCCATCGATAATAGCGGGGTGAAGGATCGGTATCTTCAGCAACTGCGGACGGCGTTGTCGCGGCGGGATTCGATGAACCTTGCGGTGCTGTTGGAGTTAAAGGCGGCGTTTGGGAGTTTCAGCGACACGGTGGTAGCGATCAAGGTGGCGCATGGGGTGGTGGGTTTGACGGTTGCGAATGCCCTGCTGTTTGGGGATGACAGCTCGAATGTGATAGTGACGGATAAGGGCAAAAACTTGTTGGTGCGGCTTGGGAGGGTCCTGAGGGATCAGCCGGATATCGGGTGCAGGGTAGAGACGTATAGTGCGGGGGTGCTGCCGTCTGATTCGGTGAGTATGGGGTTGACGCCGTCGGATTCGGTGAGTGTGGGGATGACGCGTCCGAGCCTGGATTCGGTGAGTTTGGAGATGACGCGTCCGAGCCTGGATTCGGTAAGTTTGGGGATGCTGCGGGATTCGGTGCGGGCCGGGTTGCTGGCAGGATCGGTGAATGCGGTGAATACGGGGTTGCCGGTCGGATCGGAAGTGGATGGATGGGAGCTCAGGGTCAGGCGGGCGGCTTCTGTTGTAAGTATGTTGCAGAATAGATATAATGTTTCGGGCGCGCGGCTGGTGGCGGCGGGTCACGGGGAGGCGGGTAGTGGCACAAGGATCGTCCTGGTGCCACCAGGGGATCAGTTGTCGGAGGTACTGGAAAAAAAATAAGCATGAAAAAGGTCTGGGCTATTCTCATTTGGGGGGTGTTGGTCTTTGCGATCGGGACATATCTGGATAAGGTCCGGGAGTTGTTGATGTCGGGTAATGATCTGGTTCAGACTTATGTTGTCCGTTTTGGGATCGGGTTTGTGCTGGTGATCGTGGTGGTTTTAGTAGGGAAGGGGTTGCGAAAGTGGGTGGGAAGGAATAATGGGTTGGAGCCGGGGGACTGGTTTATGATCGGGGCGGTAGCGTGGGTGATCGAGGGGGGATATGGGTGGTTGATGGACCCGAGGCAGACGGTGGATATCCGGTTGTATGACACTATGTTTGTTATTGCGCGCCTGCAAGCGATTGGCGCAGTGGTGATACTGTATGCGCTGATCGGCGTCATCTATTACCAGTGGCCGAGGATGAATAAATCATTGGGGTTTATCCATTTTTTTGTGACGCAGGCAGCATTGTATGTGATGTTGTGGATGAGGTATTTTAATCCCGCGTACGAGGTCAGAGGATATCTGGAGTGGCATGAGTTCCAGAAGTATCAATTCGTGAGCGGCGGATACGAGGTGATGGCGCTGTTGGTAGTGGTGGCGCAGGTGTTATTTGTGCTGAATCTTTTCCTGATGTTGATTAGCCGGGTCAGGCGGGTCAGGCGGCGGTCGGCGAATGGGAGATTCCGGGGTTAGTCAGCCAGACGTGCTAGTAGTATTGCCGCACGTTTGATCAGCCAGGGGTATTCTCTGAGGTTTATTGTTTCTCCTGCTTTATGGGCTCCGGTCCCGGAGGCGCCCAATCCATCCAGACAATCGAGGTATTGTGCGATATCCGAGATATCGCCGGCGCCGCGGGCGCCGGGGTCCCCGCTAACGGTGGGGCCCAGGCCGAGGTCGGTCGTGACCTGTGAAATGACGTTGACCAGGCGCAGGTTTCCGGCGGTAGGCGGCATAGCGGGGAGGCCGTCGGCAAAGCGGATGGTGGAGTGGGCGCCGGGGAGGCTGGCGGCGACGATGGCCTGCATCTTTTGGCGGGCGCTATCCTTCTGGCCGTTGGAGAGGAAGCGCAGGTCGCCGGTGACGTGGGCAGCCGGCGAGATGATATTCGTTTTTCCGAGTGCGGTTCCTCTGGCGTCTTGTGGGTCGATCTGGATATCGGAGCCACCGACGATCAGGCCCGGGTTGAAGGTCAGGTATTGTTCGTGGCCCAATTGTTCGCGAAAGCTGTTGAGGATGCGGGCCGCCTCATAGATGGCGCCGTCGCCCGCGGAGTCGGTGAGGATGCCGGCGGAATGACCGGTTTTTGCGGTGATGTCCAGGGTCCAGCCGCTTGCGCCGCGACGGGCGGCCGCTACGGTGTTGAGGCCTTTGGCCGTCTCGAATGCCAGGGCGATATCGCAGGTCCTGGCGCGTTCGATGAAATCATGTCTTGCGACGGCATGGGGCGTTCCGGAGCGTTCCTCATCGCCGGTAAGATAGACGATGATATTCATGTCTTTTAGTCGATCGGCCGCGGCGAGGGCTTGCAGTGCGCTAATGATGACTACGTCCCCGCCTTTCATGTCGTTGACGCCCTGGCCGGTGGCGGTCGAATCGTTCAGGACGGTGTAGGGTCCTGCCGGCATATCGGGTTCAAAGACGGTGTCAAGGTGGCCGATGAGAAAGAGGCGTTTGCCTTTTTTACCGTGGTGGGTGGCCACAAGGTGGCCGGCGCGGTGGAGGGAGTCGGGTTCGCTGACCCATTCGATAGTGAAGCCGAGGCTTTTCAATTCGGCGGCGTAGAGGGCGCCGACCTTCCGGATGCCTTCGATATTGAGTGTACCGCTGTTGATGTTCACCGAGTTGATGAGGAGGTTGATGGAAGCGTTCAGGTGGGCGTCGACGTAGTCGGTCAGCTTCATTTCGGTGGGGGAAAGTTGGGCGTGGGCCGGGAGCGGACCGCAGGCGGTGGCGGCGGTTATGGCTGTCGCCAGGGTGAATAGCAGTAGTTTTCTCATGGTTACTAAGGTAAGGAAAATTGGGGTTGTGGGTTGATGGGGTTGCGGGGGTCGGGGGAGATGGTGGTCAGTCTTCGTGTTGTTTGAAAATAACAGGCTGTCTGAATTGGGATTGCACGCGGCGGTTGTTTTCGATCGCCGGTTCCCATTTTGGGGAGTGCTGGATGGCGTTCAATGCTGTTCTTTCGAAAGCGGGGTAAAATGGGGTACTGACGTAGAGATCCGTGATCGTACCCGATTCGTCAACGGTCCCGCTAATAACGACAGCGGCTTCGTCGCCATTGACCAGCTCATAATTTGGCGGCCAGATCAGCCTCCGGTCCAACCATTTTAGCCAGGCGTCCGTTCCGCCGACAAAGGTTGCCTTTCGGTTCTGTCTGGCGGTGTCCATCGGGTTGCCGTCCTCGTCAAAGTATTGGTGTTCAAGGAGCGTATCGTAACGGTATAATTCGATGGCGGCAAACTTGCCGTTGTCATGCCAGAACTTCCATTTGCCGTGCTTTTTGCGGCCTGCTGCCATGACACCGGCGGAGGAGAGCTGCCCATTGCTGAACCAGGTGATCTGGACGCCGCTTCCGTCGGGCTGATAAACACTCGAGTCCCTGATGATCCCGCTGGGATAGTAGCTCAGGCTGGTGCCGATCGGATGGCCATTCGAGTAGACGGTAGAGTCGCTCAGCATGCCGTTGTAGTTGTAACTGATCCAGAGTCCTTCTTTCTGCCCGTGGACATAGCGGCCGCCGTTTTCACGCTTTTGATCCGGATAGGCGTAGACGAAGTTTCCGTTTTTTATCTTGAAACTGCTATCCTCATACCAGCCGTCCATTTGGATGGTCGGCCCGTGCACAAAGTAGTCCCGGCGATGCCAGCCCGAATCGCTATGCACGGCGATGGAGTAAAAGCGCGCGTGGGAAGCATCGCATTCCTTCCATTCGAAGGTGTACCAGTGTTCAATTTTCTGGATGGGAGGGTGTTTTTGGCCGGTGGCGGCGCAATTGACGAGGATGAGGAGAACAGAGTAGGTTAACTTCATGTCGGCTAATATACAGAAAAGCCAGAAATCATGCGAGCGGGCATGTCTGCAAATAGACGAAAATATTCGTAAATTACCCTATCATCCATCCTAAAACACGATCTATGGTCAGGAACCTCTTCCGCGTCGCCCTTCGCAATTTCAAACGGGACAAGTGGTACAGCCTCCTTAATATCCTTGGACTGACCATTGGGCTCACCTTCAGCCTCTTCCTGATCTTTTATGTCCGGGAGGAGCTGAGCTTTGACCGCTATCATGTCAATGCGGACCGCATCTATCGTGTCAACGGCTATTCAAAGGAGCCTGAGAGGGAGGAGATGAAATGGGCCGTGACGCAATGGCCACTTGCACCAACGCTCCAGCGGGACTTCCCGGAGGTAGAACAGGCGACACGTTTCATTCCGGCGGGGAAACAATTATACAAGATCGGGGATAACCATTTGTATATCGACAAGGTATTCGTGGTCGATAGCAATGTCTTCAAGGTCTTCTCCTGGTCCTTTATCGAAGGAGACCCGCGGACGGCACTCGTGGAACCCCACACTATTGTCCTCACCCGGAGCACAGCCGACATGCTGTTTGGCGTCGGTGCCCGTGCGCTGGGCCGCAGCCTGGTAAGCGACACCGTGAACTTCAGGGTGACGGGGGTCATCGCGGACGTGCCAAAGAACTCGCACCTTCTATTTAACGCCTTGCTCTCCTTCACCTCGCTGCCAAAGCAGGTGCAGACCAATGACAACTGGGGCGGCTTCGGCCTCTATACCTATGTCCTGCTAAGGCCAAATACCCGGCCGGAGGCCTTTCAGGCCAAGTTACAGCCACTGTATGCCAAATACATGGCCCCCATTTTCGCGCAATACAATATCAAGATCCGTTATAAGGTAGCGCCGCTGACCTCCATTCACTTGCATACCGAGACGGTGAACGAACCCGAACAAAAGGGTAGTATGTCCTATATCTATATCTTATCGGCGGTGGCGCTGTTCATGCTCATTATCGCCTGTATCAATTACATGAACCTGACGACCGCGCGGTCGGCAAGACGCGCGAAGGAGATCGGCATCCGCAAAGTGACGGGGTCCACGCAAGGCCAGCTGGTCGCCCAGTTCCTCGTCGAATCGATCCTCACAACCTTGGTGGCGCTGATCCTCAGCATGGCCCTCATCGCGCTCCTGCTGCCAACCTTCAATCTCCTCTCCGGCAAGTCCTTCTCCTTCCGGATACTGCTGCAGCCGGACACTTACCTGATCCTGCTCGTGCTGATTGTGTTCGTGGGTTTCGCGGGGGGCAGCTACCCTGCCTTCTACCTTTCCCGGCTCAACCCGGTGAACGTGCTCAAAGGCGGTGTTTCGACGGCCGGCGGCAATGTGGCGCTGCGGCGCGTGCTCGTCGTGGTTCAGTTCTCGATCTCCATGATCATGCTGATCTGTACGCTCATTGTCTACAGCCAGCTGAAATACCTGCATAACCGGGATCTCGGGTTCAATAAGGACCAGGTGCTGGCCATAAGGCCCAGGTCGGGGCAGCCACTGGGGGAGAAGGTACAGGCCTTCGAGAACGAGGTCGCAAAGATCCCACAGGTGAGATCGGTCAGCTCAAGCCAGGCTGTACCAGGCGATGGAGTCGGTTTCAATCTGTTCTCCATACAATCCGACAAGGGCTATGTCCAAAAGGGTGTCGACAACTATGCCATCGACGAACATTTTGTCTCCACGATGGGGATGAAGATCATAAAAGGAAGGAATTTCGCAGGGCCGGCGGATTCCTCACGCATCCTCGTCAATGAGAACATGGTGAAATATTACAATTGGGACCAGCCCATCGGCAAGCGGGTGAAATACCCGGGTGATACGAGCGCATTCTTCCTGGAAGTGGTCGGCGTTGTTAAGGACTTTAATCAGCGGTCGGTGTACGACTCGGTAGCGCCGCTGGTGCTGTTCTATCAGCCCCGCAGCAACAATACGGTATCTTTGAAACTCCGTCCGCAGGATATCCCGGCCGCACTGACGGCCATCGAATCGAAATGGAAGGCCATCTTCCACGACCTCCCCTTCGAATATACCTTCCTCGACCGCGACTTCGAGTCGCAATATGCAGCGGACCAGCGGCGAGGGAAGATCTTCACCACGTTTTCAGTTCTGACGATCATCATCACGTGTCTGGGTCTGCTTGGCCTCATCGCGTTTACCACCGAGCAACGGCGGAAGGAGATCAGCATCCGCAAGGTTTTGGGCGCGGGTGTCGGCACTATTGTCCCCCTGGTTACGGGAAATTTCGTGTTGCTGATAGGTATCTCCTGTTTCATCGCTTTCCCAATAGCCTGGTATTTCATGGACCGATGGCTGAACGTCTTCCCCTATCACGCGGAGATGTCGGTGATGCCTTTCTTCCTGGCGGCGGTGGCGGTGCTGTTGATCACGATGCTTACGGTGAGCTTCCATGCGTTACGGGCGGCCGTTGCCAATCCGTCGAAGAGTCTTAGGACGGAGTGACAGGGTGAATGCCTTCACTCCTATTGTCTTGCACTTTCTTGTGGAGATGAATTTCTCTTTCTAGTTCCGCTTTTAACTCTTCTGCTGTCGGAAGAACCAATTTATACTTCGAGGCAAAAATTTGCTTATTTTCATCCAAGACACTATACTTAACCAATGTTTGATCTTTTTCTGCACAGAGTATGATCCCAATCGTAGAATTATCCCCTTCTGTAGTATGTAAATCCTCAAACATTCGAACATACATATCCATTTGACCGATATCCTGATGTGTCAGGTCGCCCAATTTCAGGTCAATTAATACAAAGCATTTTAAAATGAAGTTATAAAAGACCAGATCAATGTAATAACTTTTAGTATCTGTCTTCATGTGATATTGTCGCCCAACGAAGGAGAATCCCTTGCCCAACTCTAGCAAGAATTCCTGTAGATTGGAAATAATCGCTGTTTCAAGGTCGTTTTCCGAAAATTCCTTTGGGTGGCTTATGCTCAAAAACTCCAAAACATATGGGTCTTTGATGATATCCCCGGGAGATGCTTTGATCATATTTTGCTGTTCAAGAAGAACTTCCTTTTTATTTTTTGTTGAAAGGAGACGTTCGTAATAAAGAGTGTTTATATTCCTGTCCAATTGCCTTGTGCCCCAGTTCTGATTCGCGGCTTCCGTGATATAATATTTTCTGGCGTCGGGATTTTCTATCCGCATTATACTCCGATAATGTGTCCAGGTTAATTCGCTACGCAGTGCGTAGCCAATTTCATTTTCCGGGAAAATCAGATAAAATTGGCGAAAATTTTTGACGTTAGCGGCTGAGAACCCTTTGCCGAATTTTTTGGAAAGCCTTTCTGAATCCTGGTTAATTAGGAAAGACCCGTATTCCGCCCGTTTTTCCCCTGATTGTTCTTCCTCGACGATTCGTTTCCCTATGCGCCAATAAGCCATAACCATTTCGGAGTTTATAGAAGTATATACCTTTTGTTTGGCTTCCAGCAGGATTTTGCTGATATCTTCAAAGAAATGCATTAATGAAGTCATAGGCTAAAGTATTAGGCTTTAAATTTACTAATAAAATTAGTTAAACCGGCTAAAATGATTGGCGTATTGATTTTTCGATAACGCCTTTTTACCTGGATTTGGGCAAGCGAGTTAAGCGAGGATTTATTTCTGTTCCTGCTTATAGTGATTCAGGATCTTTGTGAAGGCTTCGGGTTCGATCTTGAGGAGGCCTTTATAGGGGTGGTCGAGGAGATTGACGAGCATCAGGTTGCAGACGATGACGATGGAGAAGAACAATATTTTGACGAAGTGGGCCCAGGTGTTGGGGGATTTGAAAAGGATGGCGAAGAGAATGAGGATGAAGCCGCCTGCGAGGAGGATCTTCCACATAAGGGGTGGGAGGGAGGGTTCGATGTCGGAGATGCGGATGATGCGGGCTTCGCCGAATTGATTGACGCTGGAGACCATCGACGCATACCAGATCTTCTCGTTTTCGGTCACGGGGTGGATAGAGTAGACCATATCCCAGACCTTGTTGTATTTTTTTTGTGTATGGCTGCTGGTACTGTCGTGCTCCATTGCGGGAAATTCGTCGGTGACCACGGAGTTGACATAGTCGATCACCGTAGTGCGGATCTTCTTACCGGTGGTGGAGTCGGGAAAGGCGTAGCTGGCGCGGTAAAGGTTAAATACTTTGGATGATTCTTCCTGGATGCGGTCGCCGGTATTCTGGTATTGTTGCCAGACGATGACGACGATAAAGGCCAGGAGGATAGAATATACGGCCACGATGCCGCCATAGATGATGCCGCCGATATCGAGGTCGATGGTGAAGCGTTGCAGGGTGCGGTTCCTTTTAATCAGCAGGAAGAGGCCGCCGATGAGCAGCAGGAAGAGGAGAGCAGCGAGATAGAAATGTTGGTACATTTGCCCGTATTTCCCGTAAATTTCCTCAAAATATCTATTCATGAAAAGCTTGTTTTTGACGATTGCGTTTGTTGGGTGCCTGGTTGTGAGTTGTTCCGCGATGAGTCCATCGGATACGGCGGCGTTGTTGGGGCGTTGGGATCTTACGGTAAATATGGATGGGCGGCCGGTGCCGTCGTGGTTCGAGGTGATCAAGTCGGGTTCGCGCCAGCTGGTGGGCAGATTCGTTGGCGGTGGTGGGAGTGCGCGACCGGTCTCGAGGTATTATTTTGTCGACGGAAAGTTTAGCTTTACTATCCCGCCGCAATGGGAGAATGAGAATCGCGATCTCACTGTCGAGGGGCGTTTCCAGGGGGACAGCTTGGTTGGGACGATGGTGGTGCCGAGTGGCAAGACATTCAATTGGGTGGGGCGTCGGGCGCCGGCGTTGAAGCGGCCATCGGAGCCGGCGTGGGGTGATCCGGTTGCGATCTTCGATGGGAAGACATTGACGGGGTGGCATGCGTCGGGCAAGAACCAATGGGTTGCGGAGGATGGGATGTTGCGCAGTCCGCATTCGGGATCGAATATCGTTACGGATGGCCGTTATATGGATTTCAAGCTTCATATCGAGTTCAGGTACCCGAAGGAAAGTAACAGCGGCGTATACCTGCGTGGCCGATATGAGGTACAGATCGAGGATCTCGAGGGCGCGGAGCCCCCGAATGATGTGATTGGCGCGGTGTATGGGTTCCTGCCGCCGAGTTTTTCCGCGGCGAAGGGTCCGGGGGATTGGCAGACCTATGATATTACGCTGGTCGGAAGGTTGGTGACGATCGTCTTCAATGGGGTAACGGTCATTTGCAATGCGGAGATCCCGGGGATAACCGGTGGGGCGTTGGATAGCAGGGAGGGGGAGCCGGGGCCGATCTATTTGCAGGGGGATCATGGGCCGATTGACTATAGAAACATAACTATTACGGTACCTAAATGAATGTTGAAAGAATATTGGGTTTGCTGGCGGGCATCGTGATCAGTACCGGGCAGGTGATCTATGTGATCAATTGTTTGCGAAAGAAGATCACGCCGAGTGTGTTGTCATGGTTTGGCTGGGCTTGTCTGATGGGAACCAGCCTGGTCTCGCAGATCGATCATGATGGCTGGCAGTGGAGTATGACGGGGATTGCGAGTTCCACGGTGGGTTGTTTGATGATTGCGGGGGTGGCGTGGCTTAGCGGCAATTTTTCGTTCCGGCGGGGTGATCTGGGGTTTTTGATAGCGGGTCTTGGGTGTGTGGGGGTTTATGTGGTTTTCGACAATCCGTGGGTCACGACGGTATTTGCGATCATTGCCGATGCGTTACTGGGGATCCCGACCATAGTTAAGGCATATCGCGAGCCGGCGTTGGAGCGCTCTGCGGCGTGGCTGCTCGGGGTGGTGTCGTCGACGCTGGCGTTGATCATTTGTTATCATCATGATTTGATCTATATGTTGTTCCCGGCGTATTTGTTGTTGTTCAATGGGGTGGTGGCGGCCCTGGTTTGGGGGAAGCGGCAGGTTCGGGTTGCGGCGGCGTTGGTCCTGGTGGCAGGGACCGGGTTTGTGTTTGAAGGGTGCAGCAAGCACATGGGTGGTTCGGGGATGGTTTCGGGGCGGAGCTATCGGATGGGGTTTGCGAATTCGGCTCCCAGGCCCGATCTCAGCCTGATCCTGCAGTCGCTCAACCTTTGGACGGCACATGCGGATGCGGCGATCGTCAGTACGGAAGTGCCGTGGGATTCGCTGATCAGTGGGGAGGACCCGGTGAAGTTGGTTACGGATGAGTATGTGCAGCTGGCAGCGGTGTACCGGTCCAAGAATTTAAAGTTATGGCTGTATATCGATCCGGAGAACGGGTTGAACCGGGCTTCTGATTCCTATCCGTTGGTGGCGTTGGGAAAGAGTATCGCGCAGCCGGCGATGCAGCAGCTATACAGAAGGTTTGTCGTAGTCATGGACAGTATGTTGCGGCCGGATCATCTCGGACTTGCGTTGGAGACCAATCTGATCCGGTTGGCGGCGCCGGATTCAATCTATCAGGGTGTCAAGGCGGCGGTCAATGCGGCGGCGGGGGATGTTCGGGCGGTCGACCGGTCCGTTCCGTTGAGTGTCAGTGTGCAGGCCGAGGTGGCGTGGGGTTTTCCCGGGCAACCGAGTTTTGTAGGCGTGGAGCAGGATTTTACCGATTTTCCTTTTTTGCAGGAGCTAGGGATCTCTTCCTATCCCTACCTGGCAGGGTACGTGGCTCCTTCGGTGATTCCGCTGAATTACTATTCGCGGATCGTAGCGGGCCATTCGGTCCCGCTGTTTGTTTCCGAGGGTGGATGGAGTTCGGCCGCGGCCTTTGGTGGGCCAGCGGTGCAGGCGGCCTATATCGACCGGCAGGGGCAGCTGTTAGCGCAGGTCAAGGCGATCGGGTGGTTCCAGCTGACTTATACGGACATCGATCTTTCCGGGTGGGGGTCGGTGGATAGTGCGGGGTTAGCGGCTTTTGCGTTCATCGGGGTGGTGGATACAAATTTCGTTGCTAAGCCGGCCTTGAGTGCGTGGGACTCACTAATGGCAGTGAAATTGGAGAATATATAATTATGAATAAAAAGTGTTTAGGGGTGGTTGGGGGGTTGGTGGTGGGATTGTCGGCGGCGATGGCGCAGAAGCCATTGTATACCTGGCCGCTGGGGGTGGAAGGTTATACGTATCGCAATAGCTGGCCGCGGGGGATCGAGCAGACGTTGGACACGATCAAGATGCTGGGGTTTACGGAGCTGGAGGGCGGGGCGCGGATGGATCCGCATGAATTTCGCAAGCTTTGTGAGGCACGGGGAATCAGTATCCCGTCGATTGGCGCGGATTATAATCGTCTGCTGCAGCATCCGGATTCGGTCATCTGGCAGGCGAAGATATTGGGGGCTCAATATGTGATGTGTGCGTGGATCCCGCATAACGACGGGGTCTTGACGGTTGAGAATGCGAAAAAGGCGGTGGAGGATTTCAATCGGGTGGGCAAGGTGCTGGCTGAGGATGGGCTGATCTTTTGTTATCATGCCCATGGGTATGAGTTCCAGCCTTACGAGGGCGGCACGTTGCTGGATTATATCATTACGAATACCGATCCGAAGTATGTGTCATTCGAGATGGACATCATGTGGATCACGTTTGGCGGCGGGGATCCGGTGGGGCTGATGAAAAAATACGGGTCGCGGTGGAAGCTGATGCATCTGAAAGATCTGCGCAAGGGGGCGCCGAAGAATCTCACCGGGTCTACGGGGCCGGAGAATGATGTGCCGCTGGGGCAGGGGGAGGAGGATATTCCGGCGATTTTGAAGGAGGCCAGGAAAATCGGGATTTCACATTTCTTTATAGAAGATGAATCTGTGGATCCGGCGGTGCCTGTGCCACAGAGTATTAAGTACTTACGAAGTTTGAAGTCCTGATGTGGATAATTCGGCAAGGCGGGGGTCTTGCAAATATGGGCACCGGCTATTAATTTAGCCTTTTGGTTGATCCTCTATGTTGATCCTCTAAGGAGTCTATCCCTTGAAATACCGGTTTATAATCCATTGTGATTCAGGTATTTAAAATAGACTCTATGATACACGCAAAAGACCTTCGCTTCGGCAACAAAGTCCAGACAAGAGATGGGGAGACGATAACGGTCCATCAGCTGCTGGGAAATTCATTGATCTACGATACGCAGATAAGGGTGAACCGGGAGGTTGCCGCGGTCCGTGGTTCGCTTCGAACGGCCTACGCCAGTCAGTATGTCGAGGTAGTGAAAGAGGCGGATTATGATGAAGTGGAGCCCATTGTACTGACGCCTAAGGTGTTGGAGAATTGTGGGTTCCGGAATTTCGTCCGGGAGGAATGGATTTTTTCGCTTGGGAACACCCATATTGATTTTACGTTTACAGATGAGGGTTTAAAGTTGAGACAGCCCACGCCGGGGGCTGTTCCGATCAAGTATTATCATCAGCTGCAGAACTTTTTCTTTTCGGTAATGGGGCATGAATTGGTGGATGAGCTTTAAGACATTCGATATATTTTGCCTGCGGTGGAGATGCGGAAGTCGAGGGATCGGCGGCCGGGCCCTTGGATGAGGAGGTACAGGCAGGTGAGGAGTTCGGAGTATTGTTCACGTACGTCATGAAGGACCGCGATGACGGCGGTGTTATGCGGTACCGGGGATACCTGAAGGATAGTTTGAATGATCAAGTACAGGCAGGCCAGCCGGGTGAGCAAGCCGACGACCAGGAGAAGACCGCCGAGGATCTCGCCGATGGCAACGAACAGGGCAGCAGTTCCGTAGAAGAAGTCGAATATTCCTTCGCAGATACAGACAGTTGCCATCATCCATCGGATGATCAGGATGTTGGAGGGGCCGGTGACGGGCGGGGTGAGTATCCAGTGCACTAATTGTTTCATTCTTAGGCTTTATTTTCTGTAAAAGTCCTCCGGAGAGGGTGGCGGGCGAAATGTTTTACAGCATCCAGCGGGTTTACTTGATGAATTGGGGGGCGGGGATGGATGGTCAAGGAAATGGGTTCGCTCGTGTAATAAATTATCAAACTGGGGGATTGTCGATATTTTTGCAAAAAACTGAATGGTAAGGGGCAGGAAGATATTCCAACATGTTCTTGTCTGGGCGAGCATTTATCTGTTATGGATATTGCTGTTCCGGAGCTATTCGGTGGCGATCACGCGGACGATGACGATCGAGTTTTGTTATCTCGCCTTTATTACGGCGGATTATTATGCGATCAATTCTTTTGCGGTGCCGAGGTTGCTTGCGCGCAAGAGGTATTTGTCGTTTGTGGCCGCGGTGGTGGTGACGATTGCGGTCTCGGCGGCGCTACGGGCGTGGGTGGCGCTTTATATGAGCCGGCATTATTTTTTTGTTGCGGGTGAGATCGATTATGGCGGGTTGTATCTGCGGTCATTTATCAATATAGCCCTGTGGGTATTGGTGGTGACGGTTGGGAAGATGTTGGTGGACAGGATGCAGACCCAGCAGCAGCTCGAGGCGTTGGAGAAGGAGCGGATCAAGAGTGAGCTCGACTATCTGAAAGCGCAGATCAATCCCCATGCGCTTTTCAATTCCCTCAACACGGTCTATGGGCATATCGACAAGCACAACCAGGTAGCGCGGAATATTTTGCTGCAATTCTCCGAATTGCTCCGATACCAGTTATATGACTGTGCGGCCGATAAGGTGAGCCTCCAGCGGGAGCTTGTGTATATTGAAAATTATGTAGCTTTTCAGCGGTTAAGGAAGGACGAGGGGTTGATCGTTCATTTCAAAGTCGGGCATATCGGGCAAGGGCTTACTATTGCGCCGCTGATGCTGGTGGTGCTGATAGAGAATGCTTTCAAGTTCGTCAGTAATTTCGCGGATCGGCCCAATAAGATCTGCATTGAGATCCATACCGAGGGATCAGTGCTTTATACCACCTTTCTAAACACGAAGGAGCTTACGGTGGGGGATAAGGGGCCCGCCTATGCCAAGGTTTCGGCGGGCAATGGGATCGGGATCGCCAATTTGCGGCGGCGGTTGGAGTTATTGTACAACGACAAATATGAGTTGTCGGTAAACAGCGACTATGATTGTTATGAAACCAGTTTAACTATTGATCTGTCATGAAACTGAAATGCGTGATCGTCGATGACGAACCGATTGCCAGAAAGGTATTGCAGGAGTATATCGAGGAGATCGATTTCCTCGAGCTGGCGGGGCAGGCCGAGAACCCGCTTAAGGCCATGACGATATTGAATGCGCAGGATATAGATATCCTTTTGCTCGACATCAATATGCCCAAGATCAACGGGATCGATTTTCTGAAAAGTTCCCGGACAACGGCGAGTATCATCATCACTACGGCCTATGCGGAATATGCGGTGGAGTCGTATGGGCTGGATGTGTTGGATTACCTGGTAAAGCCCATCGGGTTTGACAGGTTCCTCAAGGCCTGTAATAAGGCGAGGGAGGCGGCGGAGCTAAGGAGGCTTGACAAGGGGCAGCCGCCCAAGCCCAGCGATCACTTCTTTATCAAATCGAATAATCAGATCGAGAAGGTGTTATATAACGACCTGTTGTATGCGGAGGCCATGCTCAACTATGTGATGTTATATACGGCGACGAAAAAAATGATGGTCTATGTGACGATCAAAAGTCTCGAGGAGCAGTTGCCGGCGGATCAGTTTATCAAAGTTCACAAGTCCTTTATTGTGAACATCGGAAAGGTAAGGAGTATCGAGGGGAATATCCTGAATATCGGGAATGAGAAGATCACGATCAGTCAGAGCTTGCGGGAGAAGGTGGTGGGGGAGATCGTCAAGGATAAAATGATCAAGCGGTGAACGGGTGGGTAGTGCGCGGTTCACGGTCGGGAAAAGGACATTGCGCTCATTCCGTCCGCAAATTCTTAATCGGGTTTGACAGTGCCGTCTTTAGGCTTTGCAGGCAGATGGTAATCAGGGCCAGCGAGAGCAGGAAGACCGGCGGCGCGACAAACATCAGCCAGTTCAGCCGGACGTGGAAGGCGTAGTTGTCCAGCCACCGGGAAGCGGAGAGCCAGATAATCGGCAGGGCGATGAGCGAGGACAGGCAGACCAGCCGGATGAAGTCCATAGAAAAGAGTTGCAGCAGGCTGAATACGGATGCTCCCAGCACTTTCCGAATGCCTATTTCCCTGGTCCGGACCCGGATTACAAAGCCCGATAATCCCAGCAGGCCCAGGCAGGCCACGAAAATAGCAAAGCCGGTGAAAAGGCTGAAAATCTTCCCGAAGCGCTGATCGGCCTGGTATTGCCGGTTGAAATAGTCATCGAGAAAGAAGTAGCTGAACGCGTTGCCGCTGAAAATGGTCTTGTATATCTTTTCAATAGAGGCGATCTCGCCATTGAGATGATCTGATGACGTGTGGATGGAAATAAATTTCCAGTAATTCCAGACGGGGCAAAAATATAGGATCGGTTCATAAGGTTGCTGCAGGGATCGCTGATGATAGTCTTTGATTACGCCGATGATGGTGCCTTGCTTATCCTGGTTACCAAGCCTGAACGTGATATCCTGGTTGACCGCCGCCTCATCGCTGCTGTAGCCCAGGCCTTTTACCAGTTGTTCGTTGATGATGACCCTCGTCTTTTGGCTGTCGGACGGGTTCCATTGTTCATCCGGGTAGAAATTCCTTCCGGCGGCCATTTTCATCTGGAAATTTTTGATGAAATTTTCGTCGACTGCTACCTGGGAGGCGGTGAAATTATGTGTCTGGTCCTCGGTGGCTTTACGGGCCGAGTTTCTCCACAACGGGGTCCTGCCGGGCACTTCGCTGGAAGTGCTGATGCCGGTGATGGCGGGGTTTTGGAGCAGTTCCATCTTAAAAGCCCCCATTTTGTCGCCATAGGCGGCGGAATCATAGATCTCCGGTGCGTTGACCACGAGCATCTGATCTTTGTTATACCCCAGCTCCTGGTGTTGCATGTAGAAGAGCTGGCTGTACACCGTAATTGTACCAGCGATCAGCAGGATGGAGAGTACGAACTGGAAAGAGACCAGGGACTTTCTCAGCAGGATGCCTTTGGCTGACTGGAAGATCCGGCCTTTGACGGCGAGGGCAGGTCGGAAAGCTGAAAGGATGAATGCGGGATATGCGCCAACCAGGAAGGCGCCGGCGAGGAACGATCCTACCAGTATCAGCCAGAATGTGGGCTGGCTCAGCAACCCGGAGGAGATAAATTCCCTGTCGATGGCGACCCCGGTAAACCGCCCAAAATAAGGAAAGCAGATCAGCACCAAGGTGGTGGCGATGGCCAGCGCCAGAAGGTTAATAATGACGGACTCCATGAGGAACTGTGTGACCAATTGGACCCTGGCGGCCCCGATGACCTTTCGCAGGCCGACTTCCTTAGCCCGTTCGACGGATTTTGCCGTCGACAGATTGATATAGTTGATCCAGGCGATAACGAGGACAAAGATGCCGATGAGGGACAGGAACCCGATCTCTTTTTCGCTGCCGTTCGCCTCTGCTTCCTTGCCCAGGTTAGACCTGAGGTGGATATCGGTGACCGGTTGCAACTGGATCGAAGCGTCGTAATCCAGCTGTTTGAAGAGCGCCTGCATATGCCGATTCAGGAAGGCCGGGAATTTTTGTTCAATTTTCCGGGGGTCGGCGCCGGGGGTGAGCAGGACATAGGTGTAGAATTCCGGGAAGGTCCAGTCGTCATGACCCCAGTTCGGCCCGAACGTTGAAAAGGAAAACAGCATATTGAACTTCAGGTGTGAATTCTCGGGTATATCCCGGAATACGCCGGTGACCTTAAAAGGTGTTTGCCCGTTGAGGGTGAGGGTTTTTCCGAGGGGATCTTCTACGCCGAAATATTTTCGCGCCGTCGAAACAGAGATCACGACGGAATTGGGATTGGCTAGCGCTTTGGCGGGGTCGCCGTTGGTAAACGGAAAGGAGAACATGGTCAGGAAGGAGGAATCGGCGACATAGGTCTTTTCTTCATCAAATGTCCGGGTGCTCCCTTGTTCCGTATAGGAGAGCATAGAGGCGTTATAAAAAATGGAGGTTGGGGCGAGCCGCGCCTCCGCGATGACTTCCGGGAATTCGGCTTTCAGGGCGGGGCCAACGGACGGATGATTGGTGGCCAGGGTGCCATTGTTGGCCAGGCTGCCGGTGAACGTGAAGGGTACGCGGTAGAGGCGGTCGGCCTGTGGATGAACGCGGTCGTAGCTTAATTCGAACCGGATGTAGAGGAAAATAAAAAAGCAGGCCGCCATGCTGATGGCGAGCCCGAAGATATTGACCAGGGAAAAAACTTTGTTCTTCAGCAAGTTCCGGTAGGCGATCTTAAAATAGTTCCTAAGCATGAGGACGATTTGCATGGGAAGATACCGGTATGTCGGCCAGAAAGATGCCGGATTTGCAATCGGGCGGCGATCAAGCGGTTAGGTGAATCATGAGGAGTTGGACTGTGCGTTTTCGATACAGCGGGCGACCGTTATTGTCTGTTCAAGCCGACGGTGAATTGGCGGGTGCTGATCAGGGTCATCTCGAGTTGGGGGGTTTTGAGCGGAGGGTCATGGCCAGGAGGGCAGTGACAAGGAGGGAGGTGGCCATAAAAATGTAAGCGTTGCTGAAGTTGCCGGTGGTGCCGCTGAGGTCACCGACGAAATAGGTTCCTACGAAGGCGCCGAGGGCGCCGAAACTGTTGATGAGAGCGATGGCGCCGCCTGCGACGTTGGCGGGGAGAATATCGGTGATCAAGGCGAAGAAAGGGCCATACGGGGCGTACATCGAGAGGCCGGCGAGGCAGAGGAGAATAAAGGCCAGCCAAAAATGGTCCGGACCGCAGAGTGAGGCGCAGTAAAAGGAGATCGCACCCATAAGGAACAAGGGCCAGATGGCAAGTTTTCGGTTGCCGGAGCCATCGGAAAACCAGGAGGCGATGATCATGGCGATGATGGCGAGAAAGTAGGGGATGGCGGTCAGCCAGCCGACACCAACGATATCGACCTTCGGGGCGTAGAGGAGGATCGAGGGCAGCCAGAGGACAAAACCATACACTCCAAGACTCCATAAAGCATAGATCAGGCAAAGCACCCATACTGTGGAGGAGCGGCATGCGGCGAAGAGATTCCTGACCGGGGGGATAGCTTGTTGTTCGTTTGCCAGGGCTGTTTGCAGGGCGGCGGTCTCTGCCCCGCTCATCCATACGGCTTTTTCGGGACGATCATCGATGAGGTACAACCAGCAGAACGCCCAGGCCACGGCGGGGAGGCCTTCGAGGATGAACATCCAGTGCCAGCCTAATGACTTGAGGAGATAGCCGGAAATAATGGACATCCAGATAAGGGTGCCGGGATTGCCGAATATCAGGAAGGAGTTCGCGCGGGAACGTTCGGAGCGGATAAACCAGCGGCTGAGGAGCACGAGCATAGAAGGGAATACGGCGCCTTCGGCAACGCCCAGCAGAAAGCGGATGATCATCAGCCAGGGCAGGCTCGTGACGATGCCGGTTGCGGCAGTTAGTGCGCCCCAGAGGAGAAGGGACCAGAAAATAAGTTGGCGGGCGCTTCGCGCAGCAGCGTAGACGCCGGGGATCTGGAAGAAGAAATAGCCGAGGAAGAAAAGGGCGGAGAGGAGGGAGGATTGGTTGCGAGTGATGGCAAGGTCCTTTCGCAGGCCGCCAGCCATGCCGAATGCGAAGTTGGCGCGGTCGAGGTAGGCGAGGCTATAGGTGATAAAGACGATTGGGATCAATCGCCACCAGCGGGCGGCGGAGAAGGTCGGTTGGTTGGTCGAGGAAGGAAGTTCGGTCACGAAAGGAAGTTACGAAAAAAAGGACTTGCG
>DASZJO010000029.1:0-11659 GCA_035948015.1 Puia sp. | reverse complement strand
CAAATGTCCGCACTGGTTTCACCGGTTGCCGTCGATATATAAGCTGGTTGTATCTTTTGGTGTCGCGACGGTGGTATCGGTGGTATTGATGCCTATTCGGATGGAGGCGATGACCAGGGTGATGATCGGGTGGGATGTTTTCAGCGTATGTATGCTAATTATCAGCATAGTGATCTTTTCCAGCATGCGGCCCCGGCAGATCCGGTTGCTGGCCAAACAGGAGGATGCGGGACGGATCGTGGTATTCGGGATCGTACTGGCGGCGACGATCGGCAGCCTGATGGGGGTGATGATCTTATTGGGGAGTAAGGCCTTTTTGTTGGGTAAGGGGGTCGAGACTTTTATCTATATCACCGGGGTGATCTGCAGTTGGTTCCTTTTGCATACGATATTCGCGTACCGGTATGCGTTATTATATTATGGTGATCATCCGCTCGACCCGGATCTGCATACGGTCGGGTTGCAAATACCGAATGAGTTGTGGCCGGACTACCTGGACTTTGCTTATTTTTCGTTTGTGATCGGCATGACCTTCCAGGTTTCGGATATCGAGATCTCCTCACGTACTATACGTCGGGTGGCGTTGATGCATGGGATACTTTCCTTTCTTTTCAATACGGTGATCGTTGCGTTGACGATCAATGTGGTGGTCGATCTCAAGAATGGTTGATTATCGGGATTGCGACTTCATCGCGGCCTGGACTTCTGGGGGCCGGGGCTTCATCGAAATTGCTCAGTGATGGTGTAGCAGACTTTATCATTTATTTTTTTGAATGTCTCTCCGTTGATCTTTCGGATGCGGCGCAGTCTGCGACCGGTCATGAGGTTGCCGTCGGCGTCAAAATACTGCGGTTGGGAAAAATAGGTCAGGATATAGTATTTTTTGTTTACGAACGGCAGGTTAAATGTCTTTGGCCAGAGCGAGATATAGACCAGGGAGTGGCGGGTTGTGTCGGTGTAGTAGTCAAGGTCGTTGATCCAGGTACATTCCATGGACTTCATGTTGAAGATAAGGTTGTTGATAGCGGCGGTGTCATAGCCATATTTGAGGATGCTGTCCTGCATCCGGGGTTCGCCCACGGTAAATTCATAGATATAGGATAGCGTGTCGGTATCGAATTCGAGGGAAACCTGGTCGAAGGAGCGGTCGGTGAATTCGATGGAGAAGTGGCGGTTGTGCCAGGCTTTTTGATAGACCCGGGCCATGCCGTCGAGGGTAAAGTTGTGTTTGTGGTAGTAGTTGGTGATGTTGAGGCTGGTGCAGGAAGTGAGAAGGGCGGCGCACATAAAGAATACATATCGTGAAGTGGATAGCATAAGCTATAGGGTGGATTTTAGTTTTGTGCAGACGGTGATGCCGAAGGTGATCTTTTTGAGGAAGCGAAGGCTGACCTGGCGGAGGGTGCGGCCGCCGTAGTCCCAGTAAATGATATCTACTTTATCTGGTTGGTCGGGGATATGGCGGATCTGGTCGAGGATGATGAAGTGGGTAGGGAAGCGCCCTTTGAATTTGTTGTGATCCTTTTTATGAAGGTAGGTGTTGTTGACGTAAAGGTAAGTGAGGCCGGTTTGGAGGCATTCGTTCAGACGGGTGAAAAGGTCGGGGATATGGGGGCGAAGGAGGTCGGAGCCTGTAGCCTCAACATGGTAGCCCAGCATATCACGGATGATGCGGTTGAATTTACCGTAATTGACCGCGGCCCAGAAGGTGTCTTCGGAGCCCGGGTGGAAGTGGCGGAAGAATAAGTTAAGGTAGCTTTTGAAATGGTCCGCGAGGACGAGGAACCAGAGTTGGTCCGCGGGTCGGATGTCCAGGATGCCTTTGAAGCGCAAGGTTCCGGCGGCGTTATAGATCTCAGGGGAGGGGTTGAAGTGGATGGGTCCCCAGGTCGCGTTACCATCTGTGTAGAGGGTCATTAAGAAACGGACATAAGTCAGCGGGTCGTCGTGCAGGGGCAGCCAGGTCAAGGCCGCGTAGCCGCAGAAGTTCGTGTTGGTGCCCTGGTAGAGACGGTACGGAGTGAGCAGATTGGCTTTCAGGTTTTCGAGGAAGAGATTGCTGCGGATGTTAGGCCACCAGGCGCTGGTATCGGGGAGGGGAGTAGAATTGAGGTAGTCGAGAGCTTGCTGGATAGTGGAGGTGGGGGATTCCGGGGTAGGGTTGCAGGTTAATTTGAAGACGGGTTCGTTGGTGGCGGAGGCTGAGTGGCTGCTGGGGGAGGGGGTTGCTGTGGCCTGGATTGGCAGCATCAGACCGAGCGCGATGCATAAGGAGGCAAGGGTTTCGGTGCGGTTAAATGGCATGAGGCGAAGGTAAGGGAGTTTGTGAAGACGGGGCTGCGAGGGTGATATGGGGTGGCGGCCGAACCATTTGACTATTGATAGTAAAAAGTAAAATGTCGTAACAGAAATAAGCGATGTGAAGGATGGTATGGGGGATGGGTGATGGGGGTGGAGAAAAAAAAGTTGAGGTATTATTTTGAACGTACGTTTTTTTACGTACCTTCATAATGAAAAGACGCCTCGATGTGGAAAGAGGAGAAGGAGACTTTAATGTGAAGAGAGGAGGAGGATATTTTAATGTGAAGAGATCAAAAGGAGCTATTTTATGAAGAAATTAAAAAAGGGCGGGGGAGAGAATCCGGAACCGACGAAAGGGGAGTTGGCGGTGCTGCAGGTATTGTGGCAGTATGGGCCGTCGACGGTACGATTCGTACATGACACGCTCAATGAGGGCAAGGAGGCGACGCAATATACGTCGACATTGAAGCTGATGCAGCTCATGGCGGATAAGGGGATGCTGGGGCGTGATGAGACGAACATGAAGCATGTTTATTATCCGATGTTGGAGGAGGGGGGGACGAAGGGGCATCTGTTGAGTAAGTTCATCGATACGATGTATCAGGGGTCGGTGGAGAATATGATGATTGCTTTGTTAGGGAATGAGAAAACGTCGAAGGATGATCTGCAGAAGATGAAGGAGCTATTGGCGGAGATGGAGAGGAAGAGGTGATGGTTGGGGGTGAGGTCAGCGGGGGTGAGGGAGTGAGGCCGGCGCAATGGGAAGGTGAAATAATTTTATTTTATGATACAGGCCGTTTGCTGGGTATTGATCCATTCTCTTTGGCAGGGTGTGTTGCTGGCCTTAGCCGGCGGCGGGGTTATCCTTTGCACGAAGCGGTCGGCTGCGGCGGTGCGGTATCGGTTATTGTGCGGGTTGTCGGGTCTTTTTCTGGCAGGTGTGGGGCTGACTTTTTTTTATGAGTGGGCGATATTGTCCGGCGGCGGAGAAGCGAGCGATGGGTCGGGGATCCCGATGAATTGGCTTGGGGAGTGGTGTTCCGTGCATGGGTACGAGGTAGTGGCGGTTTGGCTGGTAGTTGCGGCCGGCAAGTCGGTGCGGATGGCAGCGGGGTGGAGTTATCTGCGGCGGATGCGGCGGGAAGGGTTGGCGGCGCCGGCCTTGTGGGTGGAAAAGGTGAATGCGTTGAGCCGGCAGTTGGGTATCCGGCGGACGGTAAAGCTGGTGGAGAGTGTTTTGGTCCGGGTCCCGGTGGTCATCGGGCAGTTAAAGCCGATCATCTATGTTCCGCTGGGATTGATCAATCATTTGCCGGCGGGTGAGATGGAGGCGGTTTTAGTCCATGAGCTGGCGCATATCCGGCGGTACGATTATGTGGTGAATATGATGCAGCAGGCGGCGGAGTGTTTGTTGTTTTTTAACCCGGGGTTTCTTTGGATCTCTTCCTTGTTGCGGGAGGAGCGGGAGAACAGTTGTGATGATATAGCGATTGCGCATACGCGGGACCGGGTGGAATTTGTCCGGGCCCTGGTGCGGTTCAAGGAGCATAGTTTGCGGGGAATGGCCCTCGCGTTCCCCGGGGACAGGCGGCAGTTGTTGCATCGGGTCCTGCGGATCTCCAAGCAGGAGAACAAGACGTTGAGCGGGAGAGAGCGGCTGATATTGCTTGGGGGATGCCTGGTGTTGTTGTGTCTGTTGGCGGCGAGAGTAGGGACAATGAAAGTGGAGGAGAAGGAAGCCAAGGTAGCAGTGGTCGGGAATACAGCCGTGGCGCCGGTCCAGGTCGAGTTGGTTTCCGTACTGCAGGCGCGGCAGCAGGTGGCGGAAAATATGGAATGGGTGCAGGCGCAGCTCGACCGGCTGCATCAAAAGGGGGCTGTTAGAAAGAGGGGTGGGAGAGTTAAGGAGCAGACAGAGCAGAATATGGAACAGGCACGGCGAAACGAAGTGCAGGTGAAATTGAACCAGGACCAGGATGAAAAGAACAGGCAACAGGCGGTGCTGGACCGGGAGCAAGCTGAGCGAGACGGGCAGCAAGCCGACCGCGACAGGCAGCAGGCCGATCGGGATCGGGAGCAGGCTGAGAAGGACAGGCAGCAGGCTGAGAAAGACAGGCAGCAGGCTGAGAAGGACAGGCAGCAGGCTGAGAGGGACAGGCAGCAGGCGGAGAAGGATAGGCAGCAGGCGCAGCAGAAGCGGCAATTATACAGATTGATCAACACTAAAAATTAACAGTATGCAAACAGGCATTTTGCGAACCGTTACGCTATTTTTACTAACGGTGATGAGTATTCGAACTTCATTTGGTCAAACAATGATGACCAGTGGCGACCATTTTTTTAATATCAACGTCTATCGGGTCAACGATGATTCTCCGCGGGTGACGACGGTCGTTTACAAGAACAGTCCGCTCTACGTTGTTCAGATGGAGGAGGGTAAGATCCTGACCTTCAGTGTGGATGGGCGGAATATTCCCAGGGATAGTCTTCGGCATTACCAGGCAGTGATCGATGAGATCAAGGACCGGGTCAGGGAAGCCGAGGAGCAGGCGGAAAGGGACAGAGTGCAAGCGGGGCGGGACCGGGAGCAGGCGGAAAGGGACGGAGTGCAAGCGGGGCGAGACCGGGAGCAGGCGGAAAAGGACAGAGTGCAAGCGGGGCGAGACCGGGAGCAGGCCGAGCGGGACAGGCAACAGGCTGAAAAGGACCGGGAGCAGGCCGAGCGTGATCGTGAGCAGGCAGGGCGGGACAGAGAGCAGGCGGAGAGGGACCGGATCCGGGCGGAAGAAGACCGGAGGATAATGGACAGCCTGATCAACGACCTGGTTGCCGACGGCATTGTGCCGGACAGGGCGAGCGTCCATTGGCTGAAGGTGAATGCCGATGAGGTCATGGTAAATGGAAAGCGGTTGCCTGAGGCAATGGAGAAAAAATATATTGCCAGGTATGTGAAAAAGGGTTTTTCGATATCGATGCAACGGGATTGAGATAATTCAGCATGGTAATTGTCCTTTATGGTAGAGGGGCGGTGTTGCAACTATTGAGTTAGAGCGGGTTGAGTTCGCGGCGAGGAGGGGAAAGCGGTAAAGAGGTGTCCGATAATGATACAGGAGGTGTTCGCTGGCGGACAAAAAGGTACGGGGGCGCAGCGGGGGTCAGGAGATGGGGGTGGTTGGTGCAACATTTTTTTCATGGGGTTGACTTTATTGAGAACTAAATTATAAATCAAACGATCATGAATTGCACAACTTTCAAACGGACGGCGCTGGTGCTGGCTTGCGGCATGCAGGTGTTTATGGCTGCGGCGCAGGACAGTAATGAAACGCCCTATCTCGTGAAGAGTTTTTCCCGCGACCAGGTAAAACAACTGCGGTCTTCGACCTCAGGAGGAAATATCCATGTCAGCGGGCAGTCCACCGGGGATGCCAAGGTAGAAGTCTATGTTCGCGCCAATGACGGGGGGCGCTATCTGACGCATGATGAAGCGCAGCAGCGGATGGATGGAACCGTTGAGCTGACGGTGGCGGTGAATGGGACTACGCTCGAAGCAACGGCCAAGCGGAAAGATAAGTGGGATGACAACTGGAGGCGTGGCGTGTCGGTATCGTTTGTTATCTATGTTCCTGAAACGGTTTCCAGCGATCTCCAGACCAGTGGAGGAAATATACATCTCAGTGATCTGACCGGGACGGAGAATTTTGAAACCAGCGGGGGGAATCTGCACCTGGAGAATTTGTCGGGGAAGATAACCGGCACGACATCGGGCGGCAATGTGACGATCGCCGATTCCAAGAATGAAATCGAGTTGCGGACCAGTGGCGGGAACATGCATGCGACACATTGTGACGGGAATATCACGATGGAGACGTCTGGTGGAAATATGAGCTTACAGGATGTCAAGGGAACGATACATGCGACGACTTCGGGAGGTCATATTGACGGCGACGGCATATCTGGTGAATTGAGAACGTCTACTTCCGGTGGCAATATCCACCTGGACAATATGACGTGCAGCCTGAATGCTTCGACCAGCGGCGGGCATATCGATGTGACGATGAAATCGATGGGGAAATACCTGGAGCTGGAGAATTCCGGCGGTAATATCCATCTGACGTTACCCAACGGCCAGGGTTATAACCTGGCGATCTCCGGGGACAAGATCCATACGGATAAGCTGAACAATTTTTCGGGCACGATGGATAACCACAACCTGGAGGGGACGTTGAATGGCGGCGGGGTTCCGGTGAAGGTTTCGAACAGCAGTGGTCATGTGACGCTGAGTTTTCAATAGAATCGAGCGAAGCGAAGTTTCGACGAAGCTTTCGAGCGGAGCGAAGTTTCCGAATGAGAGATATGAAACGAGAAACCCGGTCAGGCGACCGGGTTTTTTATTGTGTGACGACTATGTTTAGTTTTTTATCGGGGCGGAGCTTGCGGAAGCAGGGTTGAAGTCCAGTTCGTTCTGCGGGACGTCCCAATAGTCGGAGAAACTGTAATTGATAAAGCAGGAGAGAATGGCGGGAGGGGGGGTGGGGTTACTGCCCAGGAGGCTGCCGGGTACCAGGATATTGCCGAACCTGCCGCCGCCTTGCGCCGCGGGCGCGCTGATGCCCCAGCGACGGGCGTCATACCAGGCAACATTGTGATGGTAGAGGCCAATGCGTCGTTCGCTATGGAGTTGAACGATTGCCGAGTCCTGGGAGATGCCGGAACCGGCAAGGGCAGGGAGACCGGCGTTCTGGGAAGCGCGGACCTGGTCGATCAATTGCAGGCCGGCGTTGGTGTTGCCCATATAAATATTGCATTCGGCGATCATCAGGGCTGTCTCTTCCCAGGTTGGGGCGATGGGAACGGTGCCCTGATAATTCTCGGTGCCATAGAGTCCGCCGTTCTCGATGTCGACGACGCCGTAACGGGTCCCAAACTGGATACCGCGGTTGCGGACGTTTACTACAGAGCCGCCGGGGTAGAGTTGGAATCCTTTGGTAAACCGGTTATCGCCGGGCTGGATGTCCTGGATCAGCCGTTCGCTGACGAAGGTCAGGGCGCCGCCCTGGACGGTAATGCGTTCCATCGGGTGGAAGACGAAGCCGCCGAGGGAGGACAGGTCATTGATGCCGCTTGGGGCTTCGCCCCACTGGAGGGTAAGGTCGCCCGTTTGCATACCCTGGTTGGCCAGGTTCAGGATGTTTTGCCAGTCGCCGGCGGTCATACTGGCGACCTTGTGATTAGCCATATAGTTACGGGCTTCGAAAGACCTGATCTGGTGGATCCACATGGCCGGCGTGATGATCTTGTTCGGCAGGTTAAAGCTCGGAACGATGGCCTGGAAAGTAGCGTCGTAGTCGGCATTCTCGCTGATGCTGTTGAAAATGGAGACAGCGGTCTCGAAGTTGCGGTTGGCGGCGGAGATGACGCTATCGTGGACGATGTAGGTATTGCTGGTCAGGCCAAGGGCTGTGCTGTCCGGTGAGTCATCGATAAGCGCCGCGAGATACATGGACCCCAGCTTGGAGTAGGCATAACCTTTCCAATAGTAGGCCCAGGCCTGGAGGAGTTTCATTTTAGTAGCGGCGTCTCCACTGAGGGTGAGGGCCGGGTTTTTGAGTGAATGGAGCAGGTAATTAGCCTGGGCATTGACATAATAAAAGCAATCCCATTCGTATTGGATCGAGTTGCCATCGCCTGCGGTCCGGCTATTTTCGGCCTCCAGGATATTGAGTTGGGTAGCGAATCCGGAGGGGTTATTGATGACGTTATTATAGGGCGCCGGAAGAGCGATCTGGGCGATATTCATCGGATAACGACCGCCGAAATTGGAATAAGGAGAAAAGTCTTCGTCGCCCATGTTGGCCTCCATCAGCCAGGCGATATCGAAGAAGTTAAGGTTGCCGTCGCCGGTCTCGAATGCGATCCATTTGGCGAAGATGCCTTGTGCGAACGCGTCGATGCCGGGCTCCGTCACGAGGGATCCGCCGGGGGTCGGTTGGATCGGGTTATTGAGCTGAAGGATGCCCTTTTTGCAGGATCCCAAAAAGAGGAGGGCCGACAGCAGCAAGAAACCTGTTGTCAGGCGCGTGTATGCAAAAAAGAAGCTATATTTTTTGATTGTCATAGTGGTTGATAGTTTGTGTTGATCAATTATAAACCGACGTTTAGGGTTAACATATAGGAGCGCAGGTTTGGCGTCCCGAAATAGTCGACGCCGGCGAAGGCGCCAAGTCTATTGCCGGACAAATTATTGCCCTGGGCGTCAAAGGCGCCGGTATTTTCCGGATCCAGGCCCGAGTATTTGGTAAACGTCAGCAGGTTGCGCGCTGAGGCGGTTACGGTCAAGCGATTGATGGCGTGGCTGGCTGCGACGTACCGGCTGAGGTCATAGGTCAGGGAGAGGTCTTTCAGGCGAATGAAGGATCCGTTCTCGATAAAGGGCGAGCTCGGCAGCACGAGGTTATAGAGACTTTGATAGTAGTTGACGAAGGCCCCGCGGTTAGTGCCGACGGTGATAGCCTTGTCGAAGTCGCTTGAGTTAGCCCCCTGGCCGCCGGAGCCGCCGACCGGCGTGTAAAGCCATTGTTTTGTGATATTGTAGATGCTGTTGCCGTGTGTCCAGTCGAACTGGAAGGAGATGGTAAACTTCTTGTACAAGGTCACCCGGTTGATCAGGGAGGATGTAAAGTCGGGATAGGCGTGACCGACGACCGACAGATCGTTGGCGGGCGTGTATACGGCTGCATTCGTTTTTGTGTTGACGACGAAGCCCGTGCTGGCGACGGTGTAGTTACCCTGATTGGCGACCGGGATTATGGGTGTTTTGCCATCCGCGCCCAGTTGATTTACACTTTTCAGCAAGGTTTGCGCATAGAAGAGGCCGATCGGTTTGCCTTGGATGAGAGCAAAGGCGCCATCAACGATCGACGCGCCGTTAGCGATCCTGGTAACGGTTGCCCGGTAGTAACCCCACCGGGTGCTCAGGTCCCAGGTGACATTAGGGCCGTTATAGACGGATACGTCCAGGGCGAGATCGACGCCGTGCGAGGAAATATCGGTAAGGTTGTCCAGACGGGCGCCGTAGCCGGTGGACGGCGCGTCGACTGCGGCCTGGTAGGTTTTATTGATTTTCCGGTGCCAGTAGGTGGCGTTCAGAACGAACTTGTGGCCCCATTCGCCGGAGAAGGGGGCAAACGTAGCGTCTGTTCCAAGCTCCAGCTCATAGTTAGTGGCTAGCAGGAGGGCGTTGTTGTTATTCGTGGTGGGCAGGGAAAGGGCTACGCCCGAACCCAGTGTGGTGCTGGGCAGGGTAATCTGCCGGTCGTAAGGGCCGGGCTGGACGCCGGCGGCGCCATATGCGGCGCGGAGTTTCCAATCGGGAAGCCAGGACTGTTGTTTCTCCATCAGCTCCGAGGGACGGAAGTATGCGGTTCCTCTGGGGAAGTTGGCGGCGTTGCCGGCGGAGCCGAAAGCGCTGCCATAGTCGGACCGAAGGCCGCCGGAGATTCCGAAGAGGTTACCCCACTCCACGGTCTGATTAATCAGCGCGCCGAAGGTCACCTGTGTCGAGTAGTTATCGCCCGCAGTCTTGATCGCTGCGCTGCCGATATAAGAGGGCGGATAGGGGGGCAGTCCCACGCCTTCAGCAAAATATTGGCGCAGGTCACCGCGGACATATTCGTAGGTAACCTGGGTTGTTGTCCTGATCGGCAGGCTGGAATGGAAGTCCTTCTGGAAATCGGTCCGGAAATAGGCGCTGTAAAGACCGTCCTGGTTAAAATTCCGGGTGAACTGGTTGAAGATCGCGCCGTTCCGGCTCGGGCCCCAGAACACATTGGTCTGGAGTGCGCTGGTTTGGTTCGCCCAGTCGTTGCCCTGGTCGACAGAACTGTATTCGAGGCCGTATTTCAAGTCGAGCTCGAAGAAGCGCGGGAACTTGTAATTCAGATTGAAATTCTGAAAGATCTCCAGCGATTGGTCGTTTACGTGATGCCATTGGTTCTCTGAGAGCGTGTTGTATCCATTGGAGGAGATATTCGTTTTGAAAGGGTAATGACCGGTCGAATCTTTCCAGCCGAAATTAACGAAGGGGTAAGCGGTCAGCAGATTGAAGCGGTCGCCGGCGAGAAGGTCTTCATAGCCGACGATGCCCTGGGTGATGGTTCGGAAGGTAAATCCTTTGAATGGGTGGAGGCCCAGGTTCACCGTGACATTCGACCGGCTGAATTGATTGCTCAGGACATCCTGCTGGTTCAGTTGAGAAGCGGTGAAGGAATAGTCAGAAATGTTACCGCCGCCGGTTACGGAGACCGAGTTGGTGAAGGTCTTCGCCTGGTGATAGCCTTGTTTCAGGTGGTCGTAGATCGGAATATTGAACTTGAGGTTGTTTTGCAGATTGGGGTTAACAGTTGGATCCGGCACTTGCGGGTCGCTCCATTCACCGGTGGCGTCCATCGAGATGGGGGTGCTGGCCAGGCTGAGGATATTACCGTTGGCATCGGTGACGTAATGGTGCAATTTGGACAGGATCTGGTGGTTCCCTGTCAGGATATTGTCAATGCCGGATTTCGAGCTGAAGGTGATGGTGGGTTTACCGTTCAGGCTGCCTTTTTTGGTAAAGATCTGGATGACGCCGTTGGCGCCTTTAGCGCCGTAGAGCATGGCGCCGGCGGGACCTTTGACCACTTCCACGCGGTCCACGATAGCCGGGTCGATATTATTCAAATTAGCGATCAGCACGCCGTCGACGAGGATGATCGGGTTAGCGTTGGAAAGGTCGTTGATACCGCGGAGGGTGATGAGGAAGCTGGCGCCGGGAGTGCCGCTTGTCTGCTGGATATTCGCACCGGCGATCTGGCCGTCGAGCTGTTGCTGGACGTTGGTGGTTGCGCTGGCGGCAAAGTCTTTGGAGTTGACGGTAGCCACGTCGATGGGTACCTTCTTTTTGCTGGTAGCGACACCTACTCCGGTGACTACGACATCGGATAGCGCCTGGCTACTGGGGTTGAGCGAAATCCTGAGACCTTGTTTGGCGTCGACCTCATAAGGCTCATAGCCGATGTAGCTGATGAGAAGGCGTGCTTTCAATTTAGTTCTGATGCTGAAGGTCCCGTCATCGAGGGTGGTGGTGGCGTTGCGGGTTCCTTTTTCGGTTACGGTAGCTCCGGCGACGGCTGCACCTTTATCGTCGGTGACTTTACCGGTGACAGTGATGGTAGTCTGGGCCATTCCTTGCAGCCAGGCAAAGCATATGACCAAGACCGCTAAGAGTGGTCTTCTCATTTACAGTTGTTTTGATTTGATATATAGTAGTGTTCTCTGCGGAAAGGTAGGTATGCTTTTGTGAATTGTCCGATCGAAAGCGACT
>DASZJO010000028.1:0-9602 GCA_035948015.1 Puia sp. | reverse complement strand
CGGGATCAACAAGAAACAGGCTACTGCAGCACTTGATTCCTTTACGGACACGATTGCAAAGACGTTGAAAAAGGGTGATAAGGTCACCCTTGTAGGGTTTGGTACTTTTTCCGTTTCCAAGAGAGCGGCGCGCACTGGGCGTAATCCGCAGACCGGCGCTGCGATCAAGATCAAAGCGAAAAAGGTTGCGAAGTTCAAGGCCGGAGCGATCCTTTCCTCAAAGGTCTAGCATTATTTTATCCATCGATTCAGTGATCAGCCCGGTTCCGCAGCGGACCGGGTTTTTCATTGGCGGGGTGATGGGGTGGGGCGGGTGCGCGGCGAAGATCAGCGGGCGGTAATTGTTTAAGGGCGGATTTAGCCCGTGAGTATGTCGGATATGCACCACATGGGTGCAGGAATTTGGAATTAGGTTTGTGGGTACAATAAAACATCATTTTATGCAAAAGATCGTTCCATTCCTTTGGTATAAGGATAACAAGGCGGAAGAAGCAGCCAATTTTTATGTAGGCATAATCCGGGGTGCAAAAATAACAGAGATCATGCGGGCGGCCAAAGGGGGTCCGGGACCAGCAGGATCGGCAATCACCGTAAGCTTCACTATCGGGGGCCTGGAGATCGTGGCGCTGAACGGGAATCCGCAATTCGACTTTACGATGGCCAATTCGCTCCTGATCCATTGTGATACCCAGGACGAAATCGACGAATATTGGGAGAAGCTGTCTGCCGGGGGCCAGAAGATACAGTGCGGCTGGCTGACGGACAGATATGGGGTAGCGTGGCAGATCGCGCCGCCGGTGCTGCGGAAGATGCTAAGCGACAAAGACCCGGAGAAAGCGGCCAGGGTCATGCAGGCCATGATGAAAATGACGAAGATCGAGATTGCGCCGTTGGAAAAGGCGTATAAGGGTTAGAATTTGGCGCGAAACATCCTGCCACCCGGGGGGAATACGCCGGGCATGCGCCGCTGCCCTTTGGCGGCAAAATTATTCAGGTTATAGGTGAACGTGAGCATAACGTACTGGGTAAGTACGGTTGTTCGACTATCGGAGACCTGGTTGAGCGAAACGGATTTGTTGACGGACGTGTTTTGATGCAGCAGGTCGAAGATGGTCAGCCGGAGTTCGCCATTCTTTTTCTTAAACATCTCCTTCGCGACGCTCGGGCTCAGCAGGGGGACGCTGGCGTTGAAGCCGGGTGTCCGGTTATTATTGTAGGTATAGGTAAAGTTGGTGGCGATCAGCCAGCCGCTATTGGTATAGGCGGTTATCTCCGCGTTGACGACCTCTGAAAAATAGTCCAGGTTGGCGCTTGGCCGGAGTGAATTCCGGGCGATGGTATAATTCGAGGCCGAGCTGAGGTTCATGTCAAAATTCTTTTTGATGTTGGTTGTCCACGAAATGGTCTCGGAGAGGCCGGTGGTGCGGGTGAAGTCATGCTGGAAGTTTTCGGGGACGGGGGTTGGCGCCACGAGGGTCTGGCTTTGGGCGTAATTAATATTCGTGATGAAGTTAAGGTTGGATTTGGGATGCTTGAGGGCGAATCCGTAGTCAAAATAGCCCGCGATGTTCCAGGTCCCGTTGAGGTTGACGAAAGTGCTCGAGTCGCCGCCCTTCAGGTTTGGGACGAGTTCGCTTTGAATGTCGTTGACGATGGTGCTGGCGTTGAGGGTGGCGAAGAGGACGTTCTGGTTGCCCGGGTTAAACGACGAGTAGAGAATGCGGATGCTGTGGGTGAATTGCGGCTTCAGGTTCTGGTTACCGGTGGTATAGTTGATCTCGTCGTTGGTAGTGGTCAGGGGTTGAAGCTGGGAAGGGCTGGGCGTCCCGGTCCTCCCGGTATAGTAGAAACGAAGCCGCTGCCAGTTTGAAAATGAATAGCTGAAGTTCACGGTGGGGTTCAGGGTTAAGTATGTCCGGTCGACGTCTTTGTTCTTTGTGATATTGAGGCTGTTGAAGTGTGTCACCTGGCCGCCGCTGCCGATATTGATATTGTATTTGGGGTTCTGGATACGGTAGCTGAGGGTCAACTGGTCGGCATTGGAGAGGAATTTGTAGGAATTGCTGAAGAGGCTGTCGAAGCGGTCATATTTGCTGAAGGCGCTGTCGAAATCGAATGTATCGTTGATGGTGGTGCTTTTGTTATAAGTATGGTTGTACCTGATCTCGATGATGGAATGCTTCGATATGGGCTCGGTATAAGAGAGGGTAGGGCTGATGTTCATCGAATGGAGCGAATCGTTATAGTATTGATGCAAGATCTGCACGGAATCGAGGGCGTAGAGGCTGTCGACGGCATTCAGGTATCCGTGGCCATTGTTAACGTTAACGGTTCCGGTCAGGTCGAGCGAGATGGTGCGAAAAGGTTTGTGAAAACGATGGCGGAGGGTGAGGTTGGAGCCGTTGATATTGAACCCGCTGTTGGTACTGTTGCTGTTGCTCACGGACCTGTTGATCCGGTTGCTGTCCTGGTCGGCGGTGAATGAAGAGGATGATGCATTTGGGCTTGTCGTCTGCCAGGCGATGTTGGGTCGAAAAACAAAGGAATTGAAGCTGTCGATTTTGTCTTCGAGATTGAACTGGATACGTTGGTTGGTGGTGCGGGCAATAGCGGAATTGGAGCCGGAGGTGGTATTGCTGGTATCGCCCTGCTGGTCGAAGAATTTTTCCGTCAGACTTTGGGTGCCGCTATAGACGTGGTTGAAATTATAGAAATAGCTGCCATATGCTTCAATCTTCGGGCCCCAGTCGTCGCGGTAGTTGGCCCCGCCAGCCCATACGGTGGTGATACCGGGGCTGCTCTGGTTGGTGGCTGCGCCGGGTCCCCCGCCGCTGCCTTTACGGCTTCCAGAGGACCCAAGGATATCCTGCACGGTAAAATTCTGTTTGTTGACATCGTTACCCTGGCCAAGGAGGGAGATTTGCCGGTTATTGTCGAACCGATGGAAGTTGGCGCTTTCGTCATAGGACTGGTTGGTCCCGCCCCCGGCAACAGCCCTGCCAAAATATCCCTGGCGGCGGTCCTTTTTGGTAACGATATTGATGGTCTTGATGCGAACGCCGTCGTCGAATCCGGAGAATTTGCTCTGGTCATCGAGGTCGTCGAAGATCTGGTAGCGTTCGATGCTCTCGGGTGGAAGGTTGCGGGTGGCGAGCTTAGGGTCGTCGCCGAAGAAGCGTCTGCCGTTGACGGTGACGCGCTGCACCTTTTCACCCTGGGCGGTGATATTGCCGCTGCCGTCCACCTGGACGCCGGGGAGCTTCTTCAACTGGTCTTCCGCAACGGCGTTTGGTTTGGTGGCGAACATCTCGGCGTTGTATTCCACGGTGTCCTTTTTGATCTGCATGGGCGGGCGCTGGATGATGACTTCCTGGAGGATGTCGGTCGCCCGTTGCATATTGATGGTTGCGAGATCGAGGTCCTTATTGGCGGCGCTGATGGTAAACTTCTTCGAAATATGACGGTAACCTTCAAACGTAATAAGGAGGCGATAGCTGCCGGGGTTGAGGTTGCGAAAGCTGAAATTTCCGTTCTTGTCCGCTATGGCATATTCGGGCTCGGTGGAATCTTTTTCCGGGGTCATGCTAACCGTAGCGTCGTTGAGGACCTGTTTGCCGGTTGAGTCAACCACTTTGCCCCGGACGGATCCTTTGACCCGTTGGGATGAGGGGGGATGGGCCTCCTGGGAGAAGGCTGGGTGGATAAACCACAGGGAAAGGAGGAAGAGGAGTACGCCGGATTTTCTCATAATCGTCCAAAATGGAGATGAACAGACTGGCTGCTAAAATAGTCCGTCGTTTACTGTTGCCGGACGAACTGTTATAAAAGGCTGAATTAGATCAATGATAGGGTGAAACGGATCAGCGTTTTTGGTGAAAAGCCAATATAGATCGGTAAATAGCGAGGCGTTAATATTCCGGTAATACTGGGGGGTTAGCTTTATGGACAAGAACTGCTACTACGATGTGGAGTCTTTTGATCACTACCTGCGTACTTTTCCAGACGGCGGTCGCCATTTTCCTGCTGAATACGGTGCGGGTCGAAGATGACGTGGATAAAAGTCTGCGAGTCCTTTTGCTGATGCTGTTGGTCCATCTTTCTGTGAAGTTCCTGTTGCTGGGGGTTTTGGGAGATGTATTTATGTATACTCAGATCCCAACGGGGTTCGGATTAGCCTATGGACCTTTGCTGCTGGTCACGGTCCGGTCCTGGCTTGGCCAACCGATGAGGCGACCGATGATCCTTTCCCAGTTCCTGCCGTTCCTCGTCTTCTCGATAATGTACCTTTTTTTAGTCGTGGGTGGTTTGCAAGGCTGGGTTTCGCGGCCGGCTATGCTGAAGTATACGAGCTGGTATGAATGGCTGGTGTTGGGTTCGCTGGTCGGGTACCCTGTGTATGTAAAGGTTTTACTGCGGGGGAGGCGCCGGGCCGCAGGGAGTGAAGGCGGGAAAGGCCGGCTGCTGGGGCAGATCGCCAATGTATTGCTGGCGGGGGTAGGGGCGGGGATGTTGTTCAGCCTGGTACGTTGGGCCGGGGTCAGGATGACCGGGACCGATCTTCGGATGTTGCCGTATATCTGTTTCTCCGCGATACCTTTATTGATCCTGCGGTACCGTTTGCAGCGGCCCGCGGCGGATGAAGCTAAGGTCAGTGCCGGGGAGGTCGGCGAGGTCGGGGAGGTCACTGAGGTCGGGGAAGCGGAGCAGGCGGCCATAGCCGAGCGGCGGTATGAGAAATCGGGTTTGGACGGGACGAAGTTGGATGAATATGCGGCTGTGCTAATGGCCTTTATGGAAAAGAGCCGGATCTATCTCGATCCGGACTTGTCGCTGGATGCGCTGGCGTCAAGGCTGAAGATGTCCAGGCATCATCTCACACAGCTGTTGAATGACCGGTTGATGAAGAATTTCTATAGTTTTATCAATGAATACCGGATCGGGGTGGCGATCGCCAAACTGGATGACCCGGCGGCGGAAGTGAATATACTTTCACTGGCGTTTGATTGCGGGTTTAATTCGCGGTCTTCTTTCAACAATTACTTCAAAAAGATCACAGGGTATACACCCTCCGCGTACCGGAAGCGGAAGGTGGCGAGATTGGTGGAGGAAGCCGGACCGGTCAGTTAGAGATCCGGCGGGGGACCGCTTAATCGGTGAGGAATTTATTTTTCAATTGATCGCGTTTGTCCGGTGTCAGGCCCAACCCGGCTTCGAGGTAGCGGTCGATCGAACCGTAACGGCTGCGGATGGCGTCAAAGGTGGCTTTGAGATAATCGGGTTTGGCGCCCATCATGGCTTCGGCGACCTCTTTGCTGAAGTGGTATCTGTTCACCATCAAATCCATGCTTTTTTCGTTGTCTGCGGCGCGATAGTAGTTGGTGGCGGTATAGTCCTGTTCGATCGTCGCATAGGGAACTCCGAGGGCGTAGAGCAGGAGGGCTGCGCCGATGCCGGTGCGGTCTTTGCCGGCGGTGCAGTGGAAGACGAGCGCATCGGTGTCGGGCATGACCAGGAGCTTGGAGAAGAAGGGCTGGTAGCGGGCGGTCAGGTAAGTGGTGTTGGAGTAGAAGGAGAGCATGAGTGAGTCGCCGCCGGCGTGCAGTCCGGCGAGGCGTCCCATCATCGTATTGGTGCTGTCGCTGCCGGCGGGGCATAGGATATAATCGGTGCCCGGGTTCTTGCGGTCGGGAGCTTGAGCGGATTCGGCTATGCCCCGGAGGTCGACGTCGTACCAGATATGGCGGGCCCTGAGGGTGTCGAGGTCAGCGGATGTGAGTTTGCTGATGTCGGCGCTTCGGTAGATGGTCTTCCATTTTACGTGCCGGCCGTCGCTCGTGGTGTAGCCGCCGAGATCTCTGAAGTTAATAGCGCCGCGGAGCGGGACGTGACGGATGGAGCTATCGGCGATCTGGGCCCAACCGGGCAGTGGAAGGATGAAAAGGAGAAAGAAAAATCGGTGCATGAGTTCGTGAATGAAAGGTTGGAAAAGATTTTGGCAAAAAACCGGCAAAGCGCTTTCGCACTTTGCCGGCGGGTCTGGTCCAAGGTTGACGGCGCTTATTTGATAAGCCACATCGTGCCCGTAGTGGCGTCGTTACCACTGTACTGGGATTGAACGGCGCTCGTCCAGTTGGCGGTATTGGAGGCCTGCTCGTCGACCGGATACTGCCAGCGGATGGGGATCTGGAGATTGGGCGTTCCGATCCCGGCCCCGCCCTGAGAGAAGGTAGGGACGCCGGTCCTCCTCCAGTTGTAATAGGCTTCCCAGCCGGAATTCTGCCAGAAGGCGATATACTTCTGGGTCAGGATCTGGGTCAATCCGGCGGCATTGTCGCCGGCATATACGATCTGAGGCTGGACCAGGTAATTGGTCACGTTGACGGTTACGGTACCCAGGACGTTGGAAAAATTGGTCGGTTGGAAAATGGGCAGGCCCACGTCAACGGTAGCGCCATCTGAGAGGCCAAGCCAACTCATGTCGGCCTGGATACCATTGGTGTACCAACTGCTGCCGGAAACGCCCGGGATCCAGCCGAGATTGGCGGCTTCGGCGATATTGAAGCAAAGTTCCGGATAGCCGATCACCATATAGGGTTCACAAGTGGCGCCGCTGACATTCGGGCCGCTCCCCGTACCGTAGTAGCGGAGATAGTTGTTGTAGGAATACATCCCGGCGGAGTTGTTTACCGTAAGCGCCGAATAGCCAAGGCCGATATCGGCGCCGACATATGCGGCAAAACTTTTGTAAGATACGTTGTTGGCGATCTGCGCCGGAGCCGGTGTGGCAAAGACAAAAGTCCGGGGATCGTTGTTCCCGGCTACCAGGTTCATAATTGTACTGGACATATCCTCATACCCGACGTAGGGGGTATAGTTAGGGAACAGGGGGTAGTTATCCCTGGAAGGGCTGCCGAGGTAATGATAGGCCAGATTGTCCGAGTTGCCGGTCATGATCGGATACTTCGTCGGGTTGTTGTAGATCGCAGCAAACTGGGTGGGGATATTCATGTCGGAGTTATCCTGGGCCCTCCGGCTCAGGCTGATGAGTACCCGAAGTTTGTAAGTATTGATCACTTTCTGCCATTGCAGATAAGTCAGCCCGAAGATATCACCGGTCGGATCCAGAGGGGTACCTGCACCATTGAGGGCCACGAGGGCGCCCATCAGGGTATTAGCAGTATCCAGCAGGTTCAGGCAGTTAACATAAACTGTCTTCTGCACATCGTATTTCGGCTGGGGGTAGAGCGCGGGATTGCCGGCCTGAGCCATCGGGATGTCGCCCACGCGTTGCGTATACCAAATGAAGCTATAGGCTTCAAAAAACTTGGCCAGCGCTGTATAGGCGTTCGGCGTGCTACCGTACTGCGACTGGGCCTGCTGGACCATCAGGTTAACATACTTCAGCATAGGATAGGCCGTGGCCGTGTTGGTCCAGGTGTATTGGTTATTTCCCCAGTAATAGGGATAGTTAGACACAAAATACTGGTTCCAGCGCATGATCTGATTCCAGGGGCCTTCGTTCTGGTTGCCGTTAACGCCGTCGAGCACGCCGCCGCCGTAGTACATCTCGTTTGTGATCCGGTTCAGTAGCAGGGTAACCGGAACGGTGGTCGACGTACTGGCCGCATTGGGGTTGCTGAGCAGGTCGCCTTTCTGGCAGCTCACCAGACTCAGAGAGACCAATCCGGATAATAAGATAATTCCCGTTATTGCTTTTTTCATAAATAATTCTTTTATCAGTTGATTAAAAACCAAGGTTTAGATTGAGGCCCCACCGGCGGAAGCTGGGTGACGAAAGGGTTACATCCGAGGAAGTCCCGGAATATTGGATCCCGGCGTTGCTTACGTTCGTTCCGCTGGCATATTGGTCGATGTCAAAGTCCTTCCGTTTTGCAAAATACAAGAGATTCCTGGCGACAAAGGAGACTGTGGCACTCTTAAACCCGGATCTGCCCAGTGCGCGCTGTGGGAAAGCGTAGGCAAGCTGTACTTCCCTGAGCTTGACAAATGTTCTGCTGATCATGTAATACTGGTCAAAATTGCTTCCCAGGGAGCTGGAGAAATAGTTCTGAACCGTAGTAGGCTGGTTGTTCGTGGCAAATGTGACGCTTTTCAGATTGGTGATCTGGCCATTGGCATAAGTAGGTGTTCCGCCTGTGATCATCACGCCGGGGGCTACATACGCGGGGACGATGGCTTGAGTTCCCTGATTGGTGCTTTGCCACTCCAGATTCCGCGCGGTCTTGAAGGCGCCCTGGTCGGTCTCGATCGCAGTACCGCCGTTATCTGCATGATACCAAACGTCATCGTAAATCACGCCGCCAAAGCGACCGTCAAACTGGAAGCTGAAGGTCAGGTTCTTATAAGCGATCCGGTTGGTAATACCGGCTACGAAGTCGGGGTTCAGGTGACCGAGGTAGGTCATGTTGTCGATGCCGCCGGGCGACGAGAGAGGTCCTCCACCGCTATAAACGATATGCCCCTGACCATCGTAAACAAAACCGGTGCTGTAGAAATCATCCACACGTTCCCCGGGGTGATAGAGGTGGTTGCCGTTGCTTCCGGGCAGGCCGGCGATAGGCGCGTCTAAGGATTTCAACCGCTCGACATAGGTAGACCAGTTGACCATCACATCCCAGGTTACGTTACGGGTCTTAACCGGGGTAGCGTTCAAGGTCAGTTCCCAGCCTTTTTTCTCTGTTATGATGGCATTGACGTTCCGGCTCTGGAAGCTGGTGGATGACGGAACTAAAATGGGATATTCCTGAGGACCGTTTTCCGTGATGAAATAGGTGGCGTCCAACCCCAACCGGTTATGGAACATGCGGTAATCCGCACCCACCTCATAGGATTTAACGTCGAAAGGTTTCAGCGTTGGATTGGCGAGCGTTGTCGAATAGTTAGCCTCCGGCAGGTTGTTGTATAAGGTACCTAAGGTATACTGATTCTGGTTGGCATAAGTTGGCCCGTCATAGGAAGTATAATTCTCGAAACCATAACCCAGGAGGTTGCCAATCGATGAGTTGTTGGCCAGGGCGTAAGCAGATGGGGCCTGGGCCGTGGTCTGGCCACCTTTCACTTCGGCGAAAGATGCTCTTAGCTTGAAGTAACTGATCGTTTCAGGCAGATGGAGGTAATCGGTGAGAGAGGTGCTTAATGCTACAGAAGGATAGAAGAAAGTATTGTACCCGCTGGGTAGGGTGGAGAGGTGGTCTTCGCGGCCGGTTGTGGAAAGATTGAAATAGTTCTTATAACCCAGATCCACGGTATAGTACCCGCTATAGACCTGCATGTTGGAGGACCAGTTCCATTGGAGTGAAGGAGTCTGAGAGTTCGATAAGCTGTAAACGCCCGGAATAGCGAGGTCCACGGTGGTTCCGTAGAAGGAGCTATAGCGGAAGGAACGTTCGCTGGCGCCCAGATTAGCAGCCAAATGCCAGTCTTTTGCGAAGTCCTTGTTGTATGACAGCAGGAAGTCGGTGTTGTTCTCCAGCAGGTTTCTGCGGTCTTCCCGGTAGTCGCCGTACCAGCCCCAATAGTACCAGGGGAGGTATTGGTTCAGGACCGTCCCGGCGGGAACCTTTTCGGTACGCTCCATGCTC
>DASZJO010000027.1:0-22999 GCA_035948015.1 Puia sp. | reverse complement strand
TCCCATCTCATCGGCCCGGACTCCGCCGTCACCGCACCGATATAGATCGTAACTCCCAGCTCAGCAGCCGCATGCCGCATCGAATCCGCAAACACCCTGAAATGTTTCGCATATAGCTGCCCCGTAAGGAACTCCGGTTGCCCATCCCTGTTCTGGGTCGTATCGATCCGATACCCTAACTCCCAATCGCCATAGTTCTCATTCCCTACCTCCCAATAACGCGTCCGTCCATTATCGTACCTGACCCAATCAGCCGCATAATGCGCCGCCGTCTCGACCGGATGCGGACCCGTCCCATACCGCGCATAGCCATAATTCACCGTAATAAGCCCCTCATTCCCGGTCTCCCGCCGCATCTCATAGTAGGCGTCCAGGGACCCGCTGCGCGCCCCGGGGGGACGTCCGTAAAAATAGAACGCAGATTTCTTTATCCCACTCTTGTCTAAGACCATCTTCGGCACATCCGCAGGCGGATCACCCGGCGCCCGGTCCCACCAATACCCATCACTGCCGCTGCCCGCAGGCCACCGGATCACATGCGGCCGCAGATCATTGACATGCTGCATAAAGGCCGGCTCCGTGATCATCCCCGTCACCCAGGAGTCCACATTATGTCCAAATATCGCAGGCGGAATCTTCGTAATCACCTTCGTCGCATCGATAATCACCGTCACTACTTCGCCCGCCGAAGCTTCAGCGAAGGCTGGGCCCGTCCCCGGCGCGCCAATATCCATCCGTTCCGGCGTAACCCAACTCCTGGGCCGCCAATTATCCAAAAAGAACCCCATCGTCGGCGCCACCGGGGGGTCCTTCAGCGCGGCAGGCGCCACAAACAGCATCAACCCAAACCCGATAGCGATCGCAATATTATTTATTCCCACTTCCGTTGATTTTAAACGCTTTCATTTTTGAATCATTCACCGCCGCCAGCAATACCCGCTGACCCGCCACCCCAATGACCTTCAGATCCCGCACATCCCCGTCGAGGATCAGCCCGGATCCGGCGGGGGAAACTCCAACCCATCCCCCATTCCCATCCCCTTCGAGCAACAGCCCGTAGCTCGCGTCATACCGCCCCGTCATCACCGAAGCCTGATACTCG
This sequence comes from Puia sp., assembly GCA_035948015.1. GTDB lineage: Bacteria > Bacteroidota > Bacteroidia > Chitinophagales > Chitinophagaceae > Puia. The sequence continues at coordinate 21,897 of DASZJO010000027.1, read as the reverse complement.
TTCCCGCCCAGGATCAGATCCGCCTTCCCATCCCCGTTCACATCCGTATACAGCACCGAATTGACCGGCGCCTCCTGCGCCACCAGGGGAAAAGGATGAAAAGTAAACCGGCCGTGGCCGTCATTTTCGAACCACCCGCTCCGCACTTCCTTGCATTGCAGCACCGCAGCCCCGGCCATCATCTCCGAAGTAAAGATCTTATCCATCGAAGCCTTGGCATATTTCTCATTGTCGTCGAATCGTTTCTTGATCGACGGCATCTGCACAGCCCAATTATCCCTTGCAACTCCAACCTGCAACTGATACTTCCCGTCATTACCCCTGATATAATAGCACAACACCGGATCGGAGATTCCATTTCCGTCAAAATCCTTCGCCACCAGCTCCGCCGGCCTCGCCGTATCGATATGGAACGGATTGTTCAACCCCAGGTTGCCCGCGATCAGATCGGGATGCCCGTCTCCATTCACATCCGCCACCGTCAGTGAGCGCCAGAACCCGGGCAGACCCGCAAGCCCCGTCTGATCCGTTATCTCAGTAAGCGTCCGCCCATTATTGCGGAACACTCGAATCGGCTTCCAGTCACATGCCACGATCAGATCAGGCTTTCCATCGCCATCGACATCCGCCCATACCGCCGCATTGACCATCCCGACATATTGCAACGCGGGACAAACGCTCGCCGTCACATCGACAAACCTCCCATGATCATTCCTCAACAAATAACTCTGCGGCGGATTCGGATAAGACCCGAGCGATACCCTTCCGCCAATAAAAAGATCCTCATCGCCATCCCCATCCATATCCCCCAACGCCAGACATTTGGCCGCCGTGCGGATGAACGGCGAAAAGGCCAGACTGTCCTTACGGAAATTGCCCTTCCCATCGTTCAGGTATAACCGCGGAATATAGAAGGAAGAATGATCGTCGAACTCGCTGCTCCCTCCCACCACCAGCAAATCGGGAAACCCGTCTCCATTAAAATCCAATAATACGCTCTGCATATCCTCCTCATGCTTTGCCCCGCTTACCAGGGCCCGGCCGGCGAACGTCCCATCCCGCCGCTGCAGGAAGACCTTCCCCGACTGCTCGAACGCCCCGCCGATGTAAAAGTCCTCCAGCCCGTCCCCATTCATATCCCCCACACTGATAAAAGGCCCTTCCTGCGAAAACTTTTGCAACAACAGCGGCTGGTACTTATAGTCGAAAAAGAAGGTCTCCTTATGTGTAAAGTCCGCTCTTACCTTCTCCGTCATATCCGTGAACAAGGGCGCAGCCCCCGCGGCCGGGTCCACACCCTCGCCCGCCATAGCTTTTGCGACGGCGGGTCCCGCATCCCGATACCTCAGCGTCAGCATCGTATCTACCGGCGGGTGCGTCAGCACCTGCCGCCTGCCACCCGGCCAGACAATGCGCAACGAATCCACCACAACCCCACCGAAACCAAAATGCAGCCGCTCATCGACCGTCGACAAATACCCCCGCACCGGATACTGCTCCACCACCTGCCGCGTCCCGGCATGATACGCCGTCACCACCGCGCCGATCCCCTCCCTGTTCATACTATCCCCATCCAGCCGAATCGTCAGGTAATGTCCGCCACCGGTTTCATTATGCAGTATGAATGCCCGCCCATTGATATTATTGGTGACGATATCCAGTTTTCCGTCATTGTCCAGATCCGCATAAACCGCACCGTTAGAGATAGAGACGCCCCCGATCCCCGCGCTGTCCGAAATATCTTCGAACTGTAACCCGCCGGATGCCCTTCCCCCCTTATTATGAAACAAATAATTTCTCAGCATCAGCGGTCCCCGCTCCGTCAGCTTCGCCATGAACTTGCGCCGCTGCCCGATCTCATTCTCCGGGATCCCCGTCTCCAACACCGTATTGTGCGCATATTCCAGGAAATCGATATTTGTCGGGTCCCGTCCAAGCCCATTGGTGATATGCACGTCCTTCCAGCCGTCGTTATCAAAATCGGCGATGAGCACGCTCCAGCTCCAGTCGGTCTCGGCAAGACCCGCCATCTCGGAAATTTCACTGAAGAATGGCGCCCCATGCCCACCCGGCCGGACCCCGTTATTGATCTGGAGCATATTGTGAATATACTGCTGCTCATACCCCTTGTCCATCTCCAACTGATGCCGCTGATCGCTCAGAAAGGAATACATCATCTTTTTCCGCTCGTTCGTCTCGGGCTGCATATCCAGCGTGATCAGGTCCGGCAGCCCGTCATTATTGATGTCAGCCGCATCCGTCCCCATGCTTGAATAACTTTGATGCCGCAGGGCCGAAGCAATACAGTTGGTGAAGGTCCCGTCCCCATTATTCAGCCATAAGAGATCGTTGCGGATATAGTCGTTGCAGACATAAATGTCCGGCCATCCATCACCGTTAAAATCGCTCACTACTACCCCCAGTCCGTTGCCGTCTTCCACAATTCCGGCGCGGCGAGTCACATCTTTAAATACCGGATGATCCATTCCCGGCGGGATGCCCTCATTATGATACAACCGGTCGCCGGCAATCGCATTGCTGTCTACCTTGCGCTCCCGGATATCATTGGGCCGCATATCATCCAGCGTGTGGTTGACGAGATACATATCCAGCCGGCCATCCCCGTCATAGTCGAAGAATACGGCCTGAGTGGAATAGACGCTGTCGTCCAACCCGTATTGCGCCGCCTCTTCCTTGAATGTCAGATCGTGTTGATTGATAAAAAGCAGGTTCCGCCGCTTTCCCGGCCCCTTGCCGGATACACACACATAGATATCCGGCCAGCCGTCATTATTGATATCGACAACACTTACCCCCGTACACCACGTATCGGTGGATACGCCTGCCCTTTGCGTAATATCTTCGAAACGCATCCTGCCTTTATTGAGGTAAAGCCTGGAACTTACCTGGTTGCCGGCAAAAAAGAGATCGGGAAGCCCGTCACGGTTGAAGTCCCCCACCCCGACACCACCGCCCATATAGGTGTATTCGTTGACAAACATATTCAGCGAATCATTCTCGGTGATCGTATTCTTGAAGTCGATCCCGGTAGCAGACGCCGGTAAGTCTGTAAAATGAAGCCCCGTCCTCCTGTCCACCGAAGTGCACGAAAAGACGCAAAGCCAGAGACAGATCAGCCCGCTTCCGGTTATTTTGTTTCTAAACACCATTTATTTACCATCCGCCACGAGATAGATGACACTCATGGCCGGCACAGTGATCTTGATCGTGCCGGTAAGGGGCGCACTATAGGTCTTGATCGTGGAATAGCTCAGCGGCCCACCCGTTGACGTCGCCGGTCCGGTCCCGTTCACATATACCTGGCTGGAGAACGGCGGATTATCCGTACCCCCGGCCAATACTATATAATGATAATTCGTGCCCGCCGGGAAATGCTGAAAGTCGATCGACAAGACGTGGTTCAACCCTCCCGTATTGATGACGACCGCACCCGCCTGCCCGCTACTGAACGTCGAAGCATACGCGACCAGGTCCGTGTTACTGCGTTTCAGCGTATCATAGACCATCCGGTCGCCAAAAAACCGCTGAAAATAATACATGTAATAAAAGGCCGGCCGCGGATTCCACAAAGGCGCATTCGGCTCATCCCCGACATTGAACATCCCCATATCATCCCCCTTCGCATATCCGTTGGCCAGATCCCATCGGGAGGCCTCGCCAAACCCGTTCCGGATAAAGGTCCCCAGCGTCAAGGCGGCATGCATCCCCGCAATATACGACGTATTCTGCATTGATCCTGTCGCCTGGATATTCCACTCCGTCAGCGCGATCGGCTTCGCTGTCACCCCCGCTCCCGAAATCTGCCCCGTAATAAAAGCCATATCCGCCGGAGCCTCGGCCGTCGCCGTCGCGAAGATCTGCTGCACCGTGGAATTGGCATTGTACCCGGTGAAATAATCATGAATAATAAAGAAGTCCGCACCCGCGCCCGCATTCTGCAACACCCCCTGATTCCAGGTCTGGATCGACGGATAATCATAACTCTGCGGCGCGGTACCATAAAGGATCGCACCGATATAGATCGTCGCCCCGATCTGCTGTGCCGCCGCCCGCATCGAATCTGCGAACACCATCCAGTGCTGACCATACAGCGCCCCCGTTATATACTGCGGCTGACCGTCATGGTTCTTCGTCACATCGATCTCCCAACCCGCTTCCCAGTTGCCATAGTCCTCATTTCCGATCTCCCAGTATTTCGTCTGGCCATTATCATCCCGGACCCAGTCTGCCGCCAGATGCGCCGCCGCCGCCACCGGATTTGGCCCGGTACCATACCGGGCATAAGCATAGTTGATCGTGATCAGACCCTGACTCTTCGCCGAGGCCAGCATACTATAGTAATTTGGGAGCGTCAGCGTTCCCGGCGTCCCCGTTCCATATTTGCCTCCATACCAGGGTCCCGTAGGCCCCAGCGTGCCGTCATTTGTGTAAATACTGTCGGGTACATCCACCGGTGCGGGATTGACCGTTGTCCCATTCCAGAAATAGACATCACTGATACTCCCCCCCGGACCCCGGATGACATTGGGCGAAAGGTCGGTGATATACTGCAGGAGATTGGCCTGCGTGACGATCTGCCCCATCCAGAGATTGGAGTTGTTGCCAAAGACCGTCGGCGGCACTTTTGCCAGCACCTTGTTGACATTGATCGTCAGCGAATCCGTTACCGTACTCGTCGTCGTCAACGGCGAACTCCCGGCATCGCCCGGACCTGCAAATGTCCGCTGTACCCAATTATTTGAAAAAAAACCCACCGTCGCCGGAGTAGCCGGATCTACCGGGTTATAGATGGAATCAGTGGTGACGGTACCTCCACCGCCACCACCGCCGTTATTATTGTTGTTATTCGATCCTTTAACGCCCTTTCCACATCCCGCGGCAACCAGGAGCACTGCGCACAGAAAAGGGACAGGATTGGATTGTACGATCTTCATAACAGTAAGATTAAATTAATGAGCTTATTGCCCTTTAACGATCCGCACATTGTCTACCGCCACATTGATGCTGCCCGCCGGCACCGCAGTCGCCTGATCGTTCGCGATCATAAAGACCAGACTCGTGGCTGGAAAATCGGTGAAAACATTCGGCCCTGTCCCGCTGGCATTATATGACGTCTGCCAGAACTGGTTGCCGCTATGGAAACCGGTCAGCGGAATAGTTACGGTCTGCCAGCCTGTGGGATTATACGTCCCCGTTTGTGTACCTTGCCATGGAGCATAACGCGCCGTATAGCTGGTCCACGTATACCAGTCACCAACCGAGATCCACAACTCACCTTTGCTCCAGGGGCTGGCCACGAATACTTCAAATTTCAACGAATATCCTGTGATCGACGCGCTGGTATTCGATACCCAGGGACCATCATTCAGCTGCAGCAACCCCGGGTTGCCTTGCGAAGTGGCTCCCGCATTGTTACCCATCGGGCTGCCCTGGTCCAGTACCCCGACCGCACCCGTATTCCCCGGATAAGCCGTGGTTGCCGCGGCGGCATTCGCAAAACCACCCGTCCAGCCAATAAATCCCGTATTGTTGGAAGCACCATCGCCTTCGAACGTCGTCAGATACCCCGGCGACGTATAAGTAATATACGAATCGAACAGTTGCGTGGCGGCCGCCGTACCCAGCTGACCCGAAATGCGAAGCGTATCGGGCGCGGTTATCCCCGCCGGCACCTTGACCGTCATATGATTGACATCTACTTTAGTCAGGTTGGTCCCTGCGATCCCGCCGGGGAAAGTAACCTGATTGACCCCGATAAAATTCGTACCCGTGAGCGTGATCGTCGTTCCGGCGGTCGCATTCTCATCCGAGACAGCTGAGATCGTCATCGGCGGCGGATACGGGAAGGAGGCGTTCCCGAACGTACAATAGACCCTTAGCGAATCGTTCCAGGCCGTCCCTGGCGGAACCCCGGCCGCAATCTGGGTCCATGTGGTATTGATCGTATAACCGGTCGCAGTATCATAGTTGCCCGTAGCCCCGATGGGGAAGGTGATCTTGCTGATCCCCACCAGGTTCTTCCCGTTGATGTACAGCATCGTCCCGGTATTGTCAAATGAGATGGAAGTGATCACCGGCGGATCCAACACCACCTTGAAGGTGAAGGTGGCCGTCCCATGTGAGGTAACTACCTTGATCTTGTTCGGCACTTTCGGGTCGGTAGCAGCCGTCTGCGTACCCGAAGGGATCGACACGATAATATTCGTATTCGTCACATAAACGGGATTGACCGCCGCCAACGAATCATTGAAATAGACAGCCTGAAGACCGTCGAACCCGGTCCCCTGGATCACGATCAGCGCGCCCGGCAAGGCCTGGGTGAAGAAACTGTCTGCTTGCGCGGGATTTACCGTTCGCACATCCTTGATCACCGGTGCACCCGTATTATTCTTTTTACAGGCATACTGGAACACCGCCACCAGAATGATACAGAATAACAATAATTTTTTCATATTAACTATTTTGATACGGCAATCAATTGTATTTTACTTTGCTGAAATCAAACGCCACCGGAGCCTCTGCCAACGCGGGCGATACCAGCAGCTCGGCTTCGGGATAAGGCAGATTGGCCGTCTGATCCGTAACCGGATACATTAACGTTCCCGGCAAACCATTCGACCCGAAAAAAGTGATAAAGGAATTCCCCCCGTTATAGGTGATATTATAGGTACCCCGGTCCTGGTTGGTGAAATAGTTCTTCGCATCGGTCGGATCGAAATAATACCATTCCTTCCAGTCATAGTAAGCATGACCTTCAAAAGCGAATTCGGCCTTCTTCTCCGCAAGGATATCGCTGAAAGCAATAGAGGTTTTAGTGGTCAACCCGGCGCGCGTCCGGATCGCATTGAAATACTGTAGCGCCGTTGGATCGCTCGTCGACGCACCGTTTCCAAGGATCGTCTCGGCCAGGTTAAGATAGACGTCGTCAAGGCGGAAGATATACGTATTCAGATTTTCACTTTGAGTACCTCCGATTCCGCCATTGTCGGCGGGCGACCCGATCACATATTTCTTCACATACGCATGGTCGTTGCCATACCCGTTGCCTTGCTGACCCTTATACGTGATCTGCGCGTTGTTGAACAGTGTCGAATCCACCAGCCAGCCGCCGCCGGCCTTGTTGATATCGGGGTAGAAAGAATTCGGCATGAATACCGTGGCCCTTCTGCGGAGCGTGTCGTTCGGCTCGACGTTGAAATACCAGTTCATCAGGCTCGGCGAACCGCCAAAGGCGCCACCCCAGCCATCACCCGTCTGCGTGATCAACGGCGAATAAGCCAGGTTCGCCTGCATATGGTTTTGTTCGGAATACCCGCCGTTCGGCACCCACAATAACGCAAAGAGACACTCCGAAGGCACCTTGCTTCCGCTGAAACTCCCGCTCGTAAACAAATCGTAGTAGCTGGGATCGAGCGTCGCTCCGCTGTTCTGCGCTACATCCAGCCCGTATTTCAACGCGCTGTCCAGATCCGCCTGGTTGCGCTGACCGCCGGTCCCGGTAAGCCCGGATCGCACCATATAGGCTCTTGCCAACATCCCTTCGGCGCTCCACTTGGTGATCCGGCCCGGCTGGGCCGGCGTGCCCGATAGATTCTGGGCGCACCATGTAAGATCATTGATCTGGAACTGCCAGGCATCCGTCAACAGCGCCCGGTGAACCGTCGTGTCGCTCAGCTGACTGATATTGTCGTAAACGATCGGGACTTCGCCCCAGATCAGCGTCAGGTAATAATAGGCGGCCGCCCGCATGAAATAGCATTCCGCCAAACCCTCTGTCTTTCCGGCCGCAGTCGCGCCGGGGCCGGCACTCTTAATATTAAAGGCAACGACATTCGCATTCGCGACCACCGACCATAATGCCTGATAGGCGCTTTGAAGCGCGCCGCTCGGGTCCGTTGAGTTGACCGCGAAATTCAGATAGGCGCCGCGTCCCTGATAATTATCGGTCGTACTGTTCCCGCCCATGATATCCCCGATATACTGGAGCGATGTCCCGTTATAACCTCCCCAGCTGCCATCGTACAGCGGACCCGTCCCTTCCAGGATCTCGGCATCCGACTGGTAGAAGGTACCTGAGGTGGGCGCTCCCAACGGCGGGCGGTTCAAAAAGCTTTTACTACAACCCGGCATCATAGAAATGCCAAGGAGGAATAGGACAAGTATCTTTATTCTCTGTTTCATTGCTGCAGGTTTTGCGTAAATGATTTTATTAGAAGTTTAGATTTAGGCTGAAGGCGTACGACCTGGTTTGAGGATACCGGCCTTCATCCATCCCGACGATATTTAAACCCCCGTACTGATACATCCCGACTTCGGGATCGTATCCCGAATAATGTGTCCAGGTTATCGCATTCTGTACCTGCACCGAAGCGCTTACCCCACGGATCACACGCGTCATCTGCACATATTTCGTCGGTACAGTATAGGTCAGCCGTATATTCTTTAATTTCAGATACGACCCGCTTTCCACATCCCATTGCGAAATTCTGGCACTGCCATTGGCATCTGCCGTCGAAGGCCGCTGGATCTTGGTGCCGGGATTGGTGAGCGTGACGGTCAAAGCATCCGCAGGATTGATACTGCTCGGGACCGCAAAATTGAGATCGCTCTTGAAGTGGTTCGCATAAGGACCTACGCCAAGCGGCAGGTACTCATTCTCATATCTCGTCATGTTCAGGATCTGGTTGCCATAGACTCCCTGGAAGAACAGATTCAGCTCGAATCCTTTATAACTGATGCTCGTATTGAAATTGTATGTAAACTTCGGCCATGGGTTGCCGATGATCGTCCGGTCATTCTGGTTGATCACGCTGTCATGATTGACATGATTGACATCCTCGTACTTCACATCTCCCGGCCAGCTACCCTGGGTAGGATCGACCGTCAACACCCCATTGGCCGTCTGGATGGCATGGCCGGCGATATCTTTATAGTCCGTGAACAACCCTTCCGCAATATACCCCGTGATCATGCTCAACGGCTGCCCTACCTCGGTCAGGAATTCAGCTTGCCTGCTGTTGGTCGTAGCGTAATACTGCAACGTGATCGGATGATACAGCCGGGTAACCTTGTTGCGGTCGATCGAAAAATTTACACCCGTCTTCCAGGTAAAATCCCTCGACGTGTAATCTACCGTATTGATCGTAAATCCGATCCCATGGTTCTCCATCGCGCCGAAATTCTCCACCGGCCACTGGATCTGTCCATTATAACCACCGCTGGGATAACCGCCAAAGTACTCGCTCGTGACAAAGGGCAGGATCAGGTTGGAAATCGTCTTCTTGTAAGCATCAACGACGAGCTCGATCCTGTTGTTCAGGAAATGTGCATCCAGACCGACATTGTAGGATTGATCCTGCTCCCACTTCAAACCGATGTTCGGAAAGTTGCCCGGCAGGAAACCGCCGCCCCAAACCGTCGGGGCAGAATAAAGGTTGGCATAGATCGCACCCCCCGGACCTGCATTACCCGAAATGCCCCATTCGCCCCGGACCTTCAGGTCATTCAACCAGCTGATCCCCTCCATGAACTTTTCTTGCGAGATTACCCAGGCGCCGGAAACCGCCGGGAACCAGCCAAACTTGTTTAGCGTACCGAAATTCGAGCTGCCGTCCCGCCGGATCACCCCCTGCAAAATATACCTCTTGTCATAGCTATAGTTGGCCCGGGCGAAATAGGATTCCTGCGCTCCGTCGCCCTTGCCGCTGTTTGGATAAGTCCCGATATTACCGATTACACTCAGCTCCTGGATGGAATTGGTAGACAGGTCTATACCGTTTCCGCTAAGACTCTCATATTGATAGACCTGGGATTCGTGTCCCACCATCACCGCCATCACATGCTTCTGGATCGACCAGTCATACTGCAATCTCGTATTGAGCGAATACCAGTAATTGTGGTTCGCCCCCTGCGCGATCGTCGCATTGGGATTGACATAGGCGCCGATCTGATACGAAGGCTGGAACTGATAGGTATAGCCGAAATTATACGTTCCATTGGTCTCCGTATGCCACACCAGCCCCTTGATCGGCGTGATATCCACGCTCAATCCGCCTATCACGCCATAGTTGGTATTATAGTTATTATCCAGCTCCGCCACCGCCAGCGGGTTGGTATTGGAATAGAGCACTTGCGCCGGGTCCGGGCCGCCAAAGCTCCCGTCCAGGTTCTTCGCCGGGATCGTGGGGTTCTGACCCAAAGCCAGGTTGATCAGGTTGCCCTGGAAGACGTTTACGTTTTCTCTGTCCCCATAGCCGGAGATATTGGTGCTGATCTTTAACCATTTATTGGCCTGGTTTGACAGGTTCAGCCGGATCGAGCCGCGCTTGAACCCTGACCCGACCGCAATGCCGTTCTGGTTGAGATAGTCTGCCGACAAATAAAACAACGTCTTATCGTTCCCCCCATTCAGGCTAAGGGTGTGCTTCTGCAGCCAAACATTATTGAACATTACATGCTGCCAGTCCGTACCCGGCCCGAGAAGCGACGGATCGCTCAGCTGATTCGGCTCGCCCGGCACCAACCCAAGGTTCTCCAGCTTCAGTACATACTGCGCATATTGCTGCAAATTCATCACCGGCTGTTCCTTCGGTCTCATCTGCAGGCTTTCTAGCTCGCTGGCCGCTACCCTCGTTTGCCCCTGCTTCCCTTGCTTGGTAGTGATCATCACTACGCCATTGGCGCCCGCCGCACCATAAATGGAGGTAGCTGCCGGGCCTTCGAGCACGCTGATGTTCTCGATGTCGTCCGGGTTCAATCCCTGGAGCTCATTCGACAGGTTGGGCGTCACATTGTATGCACCGCCCGTCGGGAGACCGGGCCGGATCTGCACCCCGTCGATCACATACAGGGGCTGATAGTTACCCGTTACCGTACTGATACCACGTATAATGACGGAAGCGCCCGCACCGGGTTCCCCGCTGGTCTGCGATACGTATACGTTGGGGGCCTTCCCCTGCAAGGCATCGTCGAGTGTGACGTTGACCGTTTTGTTGAGGTCTTCATTGGAAATGGTCCCGACCGCTGCGCTGAGGTCGGACTTCTTCATCCGACCATACCCTACGACAACCACATCATCCATCCGGCCGTAGTTCGTTGACAGACTTAGGGTCAGCGTCGATGAATTGCCGACTTTTACTTCCTTCGGCGAATAACCGACATTGGAAATGATCAGCGTCTCCGTCGGCGCCGCCATAATGACAAAATCCCCGTTCGCATCGACTTGTACCGAATTCTTCGTTCCCTTTATCGTGACCGTCGCCCCCGGAATAGGCGCATTGGTCTGTTGGTCAACAACCTTCCCGGTGACCCGATGGGCGCCAGGCGATTGAGCCGATAAAGAAAGGGTAATTAAAGACGCGAAAAGGACTCCCACAAAAGCAGTCAGATTCATATGGATCTTTTTAGAGTTGGTTAAATTCCCGGGAAACATTGGTTTCCCCAGAGAAAATGCAATCGGTTTAATTATAAAGTTAGAAAAATTGACTAACTTGATGCAATCGGTTTATTTTCGCCCCTAAAATAGGAAGATTCCATTATCGCCAGGGGACCCAAAATCGTCAAAAAGGGTATCCAAATGTTCAATTCGTCTCATATAATGGTATCTTTACTAACGACTGCTTTAATGATTGCGTTCTATAACCTTGCCACGCCTTTTCAGTCGGCTATGAAGAAGTATACGACCTTGTTGATCCTCTTCCTCAGCTTCGCACTGCCTCGACTCTATGCACAGTCGACTGAATATCAATTTTCTACCTTGAATTTTTCCAGTGGGCTGTCCAACAACCATATCACAAGCCTCTACAAAGACCCCCGTGGTTTTATGTGGTTTGGCACCATGTCCGGCCTCGACCGGTACGACGGCTATGAATTCAAGGTCTTCCGTAACGACCAGCGCGACCCCCACTCCATTGGCGATAACTATATCGAACAGATCTTCGAAGGCCCGGAAGGAAAGATGTGGGTCCAGTCCCGATCCAGCCGCTTTAATATCTATGACCTGGCAACCGATCGGTTCGACCGTGACTATGCCGGCTACCTCCGGAAACATACCCTCCCGGAATTCTGGCTGCTTGGTATCAACCGCGGGGCCACCGGCTACTGGTTCATCTACCGGGACAGCGGGATTTATCACATGAACTTCGACGGAAAGGTCATCGCCGTCCACCAGGATAGCACCCGGCCGGGCTGCCTCTCCCCGGCGCCAATCTCCGACGCCCGGGAAGACCACTCAGGCAACTGCTGGGTTTTTCACCAGAACGGCCTGATCGAAAAGGTCGACCGGCAAACTCACACCGTGGTCTTCCGGACAACTGCTTTGCGTAATGTCTTCGGGAACAACCAATTCCCCTGCGGCCTCTATATCGATAATCAGGATGACATCTGGCTTTTCGCGAGCGGTTACTTTAAGGGAGTCTGGTGGTATCGCCCCGCCACCGGAGCCTTTACCCATTTCGCCGCGGATTCCGGCCCCGCCCGCCTGAGCAGCAACGTTATCTATACCGCCCTGCAGGATGACAAAGGCAAGATCTGGCTGGCCACAGACCATGGAGGGGTCGATGTCCTCGATAAGAACGATCTTAGCGTTACCACTCTGACCCATATCGAAGACGACCGAAAAAGTTTGGCGGAGAACAGCATCCCCGCAATGATCCGCGACAGCACCGGAACAGTCTGGATGGGCACCTTCAAAAGCGGGGTCAACTATTATCACCAGAACGGTATCCAGATTCCCCTCTTTCGCCACCACCCCCGCGACCCGCATTCGCTTAGTTTCGACGACGTCAACAAATTCGTCGAAGACTCCGCCGGCAATCTCTGGATCGGCTCCAACGGCGGCGGCCTCCTCTATTTTGACCGGCGTCACAATACCTTCCGGCAATACCTGAACGATCCCGCCAACCCAAACAGCCTTGCCAACAATATCGTCGTGAGCCTGCTGGTCGACCACGACAACCGCCTCTGGATCGGGACCTATTTCGGCGGCCTCGACTGCTTCGACGGGAAACGATTTGTCCACCATCGCCACGATGACCACCGCCCCGCGAGTCTGGCCGACGATCGCGTCATGTGCCTTTACGAAGACAGCGACCACAATCTATGGGCGGGCACCCTGGCAGGAGGAATGGACCGATACGACCGTAAAAAGAACGGGTTCGAGCATTTCAAAAGCAGCCTGCCCAATTCCATCAAGAATAATTATGTATCCTCCATTCTCGAAGACCGTGAACACAATCTCTGGATCGCAACCGCATACGGGATCGACGTTATGGACAGGCGCAACGGCCGCTTTACCCATTATTCTTCGGATAGCAATCAGCTTAGCACGGACAACGTTAGCCTCCTTTTCCGCGACAGCCATAACAAAATGTGGGTCGCGACCCGCGATGGCCTGAACCTGTTTCTGCCGGAAAGGAATAGCTTCCAATCTTTTAGCACCGACAACGGCCTGCCTGACAACACTATCCGTGGTATCGTCGAAGACCAGGACCACGACCTTTGGGTCAGCACCGCCAACGGCCTCTCCCGCATTCGCGTAACCACCAACGGCGACCGCCCCGGCCCCGTCCGCATCCGCTGCCGCAACTTCCACGAAAAAGACGGATTGCAGGGCCGTGAATTCAACGAACGCACCGCCCTCTGCACCCGTGACGGCAGTCTGATCTTCGGCGGTCCCAATGGATTCAACCTCTTTCGGCCGGTAGACATCACCAATAGCCCCGCTCCACCGCCAATCGTCCTGACCGGTCTCGATATCTTTGATCAGAATGTCCACATCGGCGAAAAAATGGGCAATCATGTCGTCCTTGATCAATCCATCTCCGAAACCCGGGAGATCACCCTGACCCACAGCGAAGACGTCTTTTCGATCGAATTCGCGGCCCTTGACTTTGTTGACAATTCCGGCGACAAGTACGCCTACACGCTCGAAGGCTTCAATAAGAATTGGCTGGTTACCGACGGTAAAGCCCGCAAGGCAACCTATACAAACCTTGATGCCGGAACCTATACATTTAAAGTAAAAGCCTCCGATGAGGACGGACAGTGGTATGACCGCGAAGCCGACCTGAAGATCATTGTCCTTCCCCCATTCTGGAAGACACCCCTAGCCTATGTCGTCTACACCCTGACGTTGATCGCCATCCTGCTGATCGCCCGCGGGATGATTATCCGGAAGACCCGCTCACGTTTCGCCCTCGAACAGGAACGCCGCGAAACTCGACGACTGCATGAGATCGACCTGATGAAGATCCGGTTCTTCACCAATATGAGCCATGAACTCCGTACCCCCCTATCCCTGATCCTCGCACCCGTTGAGAAACTCCTCGCCACACCGGCCGGCCCGGATCCTGATCCGACACCCACACCAGCCACCCCGGATCCTGACCCGCACCCGCAGTATGAGATGATCTACCGCAACGCCCGCCGACTCCTCCATCTCGTCAACCAACTTCTCGATTTCCGTAAAATGGAGGTCAACGAACTTCGGCTCAACCCCCGTCAGGGCGACATTCTCAGATTTATTAAAGAGACCTCTTACTCGTTTATAGACCTCGCCGAGCGCAAACATATCTCCTTCGCCTATCACAGCGACGCCGAAACCCTCCTTACCTCATTCGACCACGACAAAATTGAACGCATTCTGTTCAACCTCCTTTCCAACGCCTTCAAGTTCACCCCCGCCCAGGGCGCAGTCACCGTAAACGTGTCCACGGAACCCGCCGCTGACACGACTATCCTCTGCATCAAAGTAAAAGATACCGGTATCGGCATCGCCCCCGGGATCCGGGAGAAGATCTTCGAACGTTTCTTCCAGTCAGATGTCCCGGATACCATCCTCAACCAGGGAAGCGGCATCGGCCTCGCCATCACTCAGGAATTTGTAAGAATGCACCACGGCCGGCTCTCGCTGGATAGCGAGATCAATAAGGGAAGCTGCTTCACCGTTAGCCTGCCCTTCACCCCCCTCACCACAGCATCTGTCATCGCCGATAAACCTACGGCTCCAACCAGCCCTCTCAATGGCGCCCCCATCACAGGCAGCCCCGTCAACGGCACCCCCCTTGACGACCACCCCGATCCATCCTCCGCGAACCCGACGAGACGACCCACCATCCTCATCGTCGAAGACAACGAAGATTTCCGGTTCTATTTGAAAGACAACCTCCGCCACTTCTACTCTATCATCGAAGCCGGCGACGGCAGGGAAGGCTGGCGAAAAGCTCTGGCCGATCATCCCGACCTCATCGTCAGCGACATCTCGATGCCCGCCATGAATGGAATGGAACTTTGTAAAAAGATCGCGGCCGACGAACGGACCGCCCAGATCCCCGTGATCCTGCTCACGGCCATGACGGGCGAAGGCGCCGAACTCAACGGCCTCCGCACCGGCGCCATCGACTATATCATCAAACCTTTTAACTTCGAATTGCTCCTCTCCCGCATCCGAAACGTCCTGGCGCATACAGCCACCGTTAGACGGACCTACCAGCGCCAGGTACAGGCAGCACCGGCGACAGTGGAGATCGAATCCGCCGACGCTATCTTCGTACGAAGCGTCCTCGAGCATATCGAAAAGAATATAGGCAACCCCGATCTTTCCGTCAGCGAGCTCAGCGCCCAATTCCACAGCAGCCGCAGTACGTTCTATAAGCGGCTTTTGCTCCTCACGGGTAAAACGCCAATTGAATTCATCCGCCATATCCGCCTCAGACGCGCTGCCGAACTGCTGGAAAAAAGCCAGCTCACCGTCGCCGAGATCGCCTATAGCGTGGGCTTCAACAACCCCAAGAACTTCTCCCAATACTTCAAAGACGAATTCAACCGCATCCCCTCCGCCTACCGCTCCGAACGCCGCCACAGCCAGGTTTGACCCTTCTCCAAGAAAACGCCCCTTCATAAATGCGGCGCCGGCGCCCTCACCGGCGCCTCGAACGGATTACACCCCCGCACCTTTAGGGTACGCCTCCAAACCTTCCCCACAGCCGACACATACAACACATCGAAACCCGGGCCGCCAAAACATAAATTCGACGGCTGCTGCCCACCCGGTGGCATCGGAAGAATAGCATTCACCCGCCCCAACTGGTCCAATACCTGGATACCCATATTCGTCGCCACATAGACCAACCCGTTCCGATCACACTTCAACCCGTCCGGCCATGCATTCTCTTTATCATCCGGCACATGCAGCCAGCCGAACCGCTGTTTGTTCGTCAGCGTCCCATCCGGTTGAATCGAATATATCCAGATCCAATGACTGGCTGACTCACCCACATAAAGCTGCGTCTGGTCGGGTGCCAGGCAAAGCCCGTTCGGAAACTTCAACCCCGAATCCACAGCCAGCGGCTGCCCACCGGGACGAATGAGCCAAATCTTACCCGGCCGCTCCGGACCATCCGGAGCTGTCACATACACATTTCCGTTATAACAGACCACCAGATCATTACCGGCAATATTGTTCGAGATAACGGTAGCGCCACCCCCTGCGGAATACCGGATGACCTGCTTCGACCCCCCCGCAACTTCATACCGCGACCCACCAGGCCCAAAACATGTCCCGCTCGCCCGCTGCGCCCCCGCCGACACCAGCTCCGGTCTGCCACCGGAAGCGGCAACCCGATAAGTCTTTGACGCCGGAATATCCTGGAAATAAACATCCCCCGTTGCGTCCGCCGCCACGCCCTCCGTAAAACCATATCCCTCTCCGACCAATTCCCACTCGTCACCCGGGCTCAGCAGCTGCAGGACCGGATTCGCGGAACGCCCCTTCGCCACAGGCTGCGGCCAACCCTTCCATAACCAGCGCATGGCCTCGGGAAATACCGCCGCCCCCATCGTACCGTTATGACCGCCCTCACCATATAAATGCCGGACCTCATAACCGGCAAACTCAAACGCCCGCTCCATCGTTTGATTCGCCATCCACCAGTCACCGCCATAAATATTCAGATCGTTGGAACCATCCTGCAAAAAGACCCGGATCGGCTTGGGCTCGGTCTTGCGGATCAGGATCGGATACCGGTCCCCGCCACGTAACCCAACGTAAGTGCCGATCGCGCTAAAGACCCGCGTGAATGCATCGGGCCGCTCCCACGCAGCCGTAAAAGCGGCAATGGCCCCGCTGCTGGACCCTCCTATCGCCCGGTCATTGCCCTGATGTGACAAGCGGATGGCCCGCCCATCAACGGTCTGATGCCGCTCCGCATCCGGCAGTATCTCCGTCAACAGGAACCGAACATAGGCATCACCCAGCCCGTCATATTCATAACTGCGATTGAAACGGTCCCTGGCAGCACTGGTATCCCCCGCCAGAACCCTTCCCGGATTCACAAAGACCCCGATCGTCACCGGCATCTCTCCACTGTTGATGAGGTTGTCCATGACAGTCGGCGCATTCCACTGCATTCCATCCTGGTTGACATAGACGCAGGCCGGGCGATCCGCCTTGTATTGAGCGGGCACATAGATCCAGTAGTCTCGTCGCGTTCCCGGAAAGATCGTCGAATGCTCATAACTACACTTGATGAGCTCCCCCTTCGGCACCCCCGCATGCTGGACCGACGCCGAATCCACCGGATATGCTTCCTGTGCCTTCGCAGCCATCATTCCAGGAATCAGCAATAAGTAAAGGATAGTTTTCTTCATACCCGGAAAATACAGAAATGTGGAAAACATAAGCGTATCCACTTAAATAAATCTTCCGTTCCGGCGTTATATTGGTTAATACCGCAGAGTAACCAAAGCCTTATCCGTATCTATTTCCTATATGTCGTTGAAATCCAATAAGTCTGTGAAAATGGGCCTCGTCGTCGCATGATCAAGAGCATGACGATACCCGATCCTCCGGGCCTGCCGGCCTCCGCCTCTTCAAATGATCTGAAGACGCAGACAGCCCTCTTCCACAAAGCCGTCCGGCGTCGGTCCGACCGGCTCATGAACTACTTTCTCATCGGCTATTTCCTCGTCGGCATCTATCTCGCCCACTATTTTGACACCTATACTATTGCGTTCGGGGTCGGCGGCCTCTCAATCATCGCCTATTACTCCGTCAAGCTCGCCCTTCCCCGCTCCGATCTTTATCAGTACGTGCTGAGCGTAGTGATCGGGGTGTTTATGGCTCAATATATTTACCAGATGCATGGGATGTTCGAAATGCACTTCGTGGCTTTCATTTCCTGCGCGATCCTGATCACGTACCAGAACTGGAAATTGCAGATCCCCCTGCTCATTTTTGTCGTCCTGCATCACGCGATATTCGACTATCTCCAGTACATCGGAGACTCTGCCGTTTATTTCACCCGGCTCGATTACCTGGATTTTAACACCTTTGTCATACACATAGCCCTGACTTCTATTATCGTCTTCATTTGCGGGCTGTGGTCTTACCAGTTGAAACGATACGGCGAGATCCAGATCACGCAGGCAGTGCAAATGGCCGGTCTGCAAAAAGAAGCCGGGATCCTCCAGGAACGGCGTCGCAATCAGGACGCGCTGGAAGACGCCCTGCTGAACGCGGAGACCGCTCGCCAGGAGGCCGAACGTGCCAACCGGGCCAAAAGCATCTTTCTCGCCACCATGAGCCACGAGATCCGTACCCCCATGAACGGCGTGATCGGCATGTCCTCCTTGCTGTCTGAGACACAACTCAACGAACAACAGCGCACCTATGCCGAAACCATAACTTCCTGCGGCGAGACCCTTCTCAACGTCATCAACGATATCCTCGATTTTTCGAAGATCGAATCCGGCAGCATGGACCTCGAAGACATCGACTTCGACCTGCACGAAAGCATCGAACATGTCCTCGATATCTTCAGCACCCGCGCCGCACAAACCGGCGTCGAACTCCTTTACCAAATCGAAACTAAGGTGCCCGCATGGATCAAAGGCGATGACCTGCGCCTGCGCCAGATCATCACCAACCTCGTTGGCAACGCGATCAAATTCACCGAAGAGGGCGAGATCTTTATCGGTGTGCAACTCGTGGAAACCGCTGAAGACGGGACGCTGACCCTGGGTTTCGAAGTCCGCGACACCGGCATCGGCATCCCGGTGGATAAACAGGAACGTCTCTTTAAAGCATTCTCACAGATCGATAGCTCGACCACCCGCAAATACGGCGGCACCGGATTGGGATTGGCCATCTCCGAACAATTAGTCAAGCTGATGGGCGGATCTATCCAGGTAAACAGCAAACCTGGTGCCGGCGCCACCTTCACCTTCACCATCACCACCCGCACCGGTGTACAGGCCGACACGCCCGCCATCTCGGGCGATATCTCCAAACACGCCGGCAAAAAGCTGCTTGTAGTCGACGACAACCTTACGAATCGAACCATCCTGAAGGATCAGCTGGCACAATGGAACCTGAACGCCACCCTCGCCGCCTCCGGCGTCGAAGCCCTCAACATCCTTGCTGCCGACAGCCACTATGACCTTATCCTTACCGACATGCAAATGCCCTACATGGACGGCATCCGCCTGTCAACAACCATCCGCGAGCGATACCCGCGGGTGCCCATCATCCTTCTTAGTTCGATAGGCGACGAATATCGAAAGAACTACGATGATCTGTTCAGCGCCATTATGACCAAACCCATCAAGCAGCAAGCCATGTTCCGGCATATCCTGTCCGGCCTGGAAAATCGGTCACGGTCAGCCGCGAACGGCAACTCCTCCCCGTCCCGCATGTCCGGTCAATTAGCGGCCGAGATCCCCATGCGCATCCTGATCGCGGAAGATAACGTCATCAACCAACAGGTGATCCAATATATCCTGCAAAAGCTGGGCTATACCCCAACAATCGTTCCTGACGGCCGCGAAGCCGTCGATACAGCTTCCACCATCAATTTTGATATCATCCTCATGGACCTCCAGATGCCCGAAATTGACGGGCTGGAAGCCACTCGTATGATCCGCGGACGCGCCGCCGGCCATCAGCCCGTGATCATTGCGCTTACCGCCAACGCGATGGAAGGAGACGAAGAAGAATGTCTTCAAGCGGGAATGAACGACTATCTCGGCAAACCCGTTAAGTTGGAGGAAGTGATAGACAAACTCCGGAAATGGGCCCCACGCCGGTTTCTCAACTGATTTTGCCGCCACTCCAAGTATCATTATATTGAGTGCATGTTACGACATCCCACGATGGTATTGATCACCCTCATGCTGGGTACCTCCATGGCCGCGATCGACACCAGCATCGTTAACATCTCCCTCCCGGTGATCCGCCACCAGTTCAACGCGAACGTCGACGAAGTAGAATGGGTCATCACGGCATATATGATCTCCTTTACGCTTTTCATACCCCTGATCACCTGGCTGAAGAGCAGGATCGGCTATTTTCATCTGTATGCCGGCAGCGTGGCTATTTTTACCATCGGCTCACTCCTTTGCAGCCTTTCGCATAGTCTCCCGCTCCTGGTCGCCGCCCGCGTAATACAAGCCACCGGCGGCGGCGCTGTCACTCCAACCTCGCTGGCCATCCTCAGCGAAAGCTTTCCGGCCGAACGCCGCGGGACAGCTATCGGCTGGTGGGGGCTCGGAAACGTTATGGGCCCAGCCATCGCTCCTACTCTCGGCGGCGTTCTCACCCATTATTTTGGCTGGGAGTCCGTCTTCTATGTCAATATTCCCATTGGCATCGCAACCTTGATCTTAACTTACCGCTACCTCTCCTACTTACGTGACCGCACATGGACACCTATGACATTCGATTTTCGCGGATTCGCCTGGCTTTCCCTGTTCATCGTTTCCCTGCAATACAGCATTTCTACAACGAGCAAGCACGGCCAAATCCCTGCAACCATCTGCGGGTCTGCCGCAACAATCCTCTTCCTCTGGCTCTTCATCCGCGGCTCCCGTCGTACCAGCCAACCCCTGCTCGACCTGACGGTCTTCCGGTCCGTAAACTTTGTAAACTCCGCCATCATCGTCGTCATTCGAAGTATCGGGCTGTTCGGCGGCATGTTCTTCCTGCCATTCCTGCTACAGGGCCTGCTCGGTTACACCACTATTCAGTCGGGATTGCTGATGCTCCCGAATGCCATGATGATGCTGGTCGCCCGACCTTTCGCCGGTCGGAAAGCCGATGAAGGGTTGATCCGAAACATCTCGGTGATCGGCATCGTCCTCCTCGCATCGTCCATGTATCTCTTCGCCCGGATCAACGCAGGCGCGAGTGTTTGGCTTATCATCCTACCCATGACCATCCGTGGCATCGGCATCAGCTTCCTCGTCGCCCCCGTCTCCACTGCCTTGCTCAACTCCGTAACCCTCGACCAAACCTCCACCGCGACCTCGCTCAACAGCCTTCTCCAACAGCTTGGCGGTTCCATCGGCATCGCCGTCTTCGGCGTCCTCCACCAATTTATCTACACCCACTATCTTCATAAAGGATATCCGGCGCAGCTTGCCGAACACTTTGCCTTACAGGATGGTTTTTTCACCTCCGCGATTGTCGTCGGCCTCGCCCTCATCCCCGCCATCCGCCTTCCACAACGCCATGTGGTCCGCATCACCGAAAAAACCATATCATAATTTCCCAAATTTTCTTAACTTCGTACCTATCGTTCACCAAAAAAAAGGAGGTATTCATGCTATCTACAGATAAATCATGGAAACCTTCGGTTAATTTCGCTTAACCGGGTTGCTCCAAAAAATAATCTGCTGACTTAAGTCAGATTGAGGCCATCTTCCCGATGGCCTCTTTTATTTACGCTCCCCGATCCCTCATCCCATTTCCAAAATTTTTGATCCATACCCGCTTCACAATTTTCTTACTCCTTCCCCGCACTCACACTTCAGTCAAACACGATTTTAAAAAATTTCTCTTCCCCATCCATTTACTTTGCATTCCTAAACTATCGTTGTGTC
>DASZJO010000026.1:0-2854 GCA_035948015.1 Puia sp. | reverse complement strand
AATGCTGCTCGACCACAACCTCGTCAAGGGCGGAGATATCAACAACGCTATCGTCGTCGTCGACAAACCCGTCACTCCCGATGAAATGGCGCGACTGGCTAAAGCCTTTAAACGGGACAAGATCGAGATCAAGAGTGAAGGGTACCTCAATAACCTGGAGTTGCGTTTCCCCAACGAACCGGCGCGCCACAAACTGCTGGACGTCATCGGAGACCTGGCGCTTATCGGCTATCCCATCAAAGGCCATATCATCGCCAACCGCCCCGGCCACTCCACTAACGTGGATTTTGCAAAACGGATCAAGCAATACATCAAAAAGAACAAGCACCTCAAGAATACGCCGATATACGACCCCAATCAACCCCCGGTCTTTAATACTCCGCAGATCGAAAAGACTTTACCCCACCGCTTTCCCTTTTTGTTAGTCGATAAGATCATTGAGCTAACCGACCGGCATATCGTCGGTATCAAGAATGTCACATTCAACGAACCTTTTTTTGTCGGACATTTCCCCGGCAACCCCGTGATGCCCGGCGTCCTGCAGATAGAGGCGCTGGCTCAGACCGGTGGTATCCTCTGCATCAACGCCATGCCCGCCGGCGAATATGATACCTACTTCCTCAAGATCGACAACTGCAAATTCAAACACAAAGTGGTCCCCGGTGACACGATGATCCTGAAAATGGAGCTTCTCAATCCCATCCGGCGCGGCATCTGCGAAATGCGTGGAACCGTTTATGTAGGGAACAAAATTCCCACGGAAGCAGAACTGATGGCGCAACTCGTAAAGAGAAGTTAAGACGAGTAAAAATGGGCGAATTGTAGTAAATAAGTTTATTTTTGCGAGATTCTGGGTATTTCTCAGCACTTTTTATGAAGAAAACAGCGATCCGCAAGGAAGAGTTAATAATGATCCAAGAAACTGAAAATCAATCAATTGACGGCAGAATGATCCACTCCTTCACTTCCATCCACCCGGATGCCAGGCTAGCAGCCGATGTACAAGTGGACCCATTCACAATGATTCATAGAAATGTGCAGATTGGAGCAGGATCATGGATCGGAAGCAATGTGACGATCATGGAAGGGGCCCGGATCGGAAAAAATTGCAGGATCTTCCCCGGAGCTGTTATTTCTGCTGATCCTCAGGACCTTAAGTTTGACGGCGAAGACACGACGGTGGAGATTGGTGATAATACGACGATTCGCGAATTTGTCACGGTGCATCGCGGCACCCGCGACCGGTGGAAGACCAAGGTAGGGAGCAATTGTATGATACTGGCATACAGCCATATCGCTCATGACTGTATCATCGGCGACAATTGCATCCTGAGCAATAACTCCCAGGTGGCCGGTCATGTCGTTCTTGGCGACTGGGTCATTCTTGGCGGCATGTGCGCGATCCATCAGTTCGTCAAGGTCGGTTCGCATGTCTTTATCGGCGGCGGGTCATTGGTTGGCAAGGATATCCCTCCTTATATCAAAGCGGCCCGATTGCCGTTGAGCTATGCCGGTGTCAACTCTGTCGGGCTGAAGCGGAGAGGCTTCACTATCGACAAGATCAATCACATTCTCGATATTTACAGGGTTATCTATAACAAAGGGATGAATACCAGCCAGGCGCTTGAATTCCTCGAAGAAGAGTTTCCTGCCAGTGACGAGCGCGATGAGATCATTGGCTTTATCCGGGAGAGCGGCCGTGGCATCATTAAACGCTACAGCAAAAGCAGCTTTGATGAAGATTACGCTGACTGATGCGGGCAAGCGCTTCAACCGCGACTGGATCTTTCGTCATCTCAGTTACGAATTCCTTCCCCTACAACATTATGCCATTACGGGGCCTAACGGTTCCGGTAAGTCGACTCTTCTGCAGGTGATCGCAGGTGCGATGGCGATCAGCGAGGGTACGGTGCGATATGAGGGTTCGACGGAGATCGCGCCGGACGGGGCGTATCGTTATCTCTCCCTCTCGGCACCCTATCTTGATCTGGTCGAAGAGATGACGGCGACAGAATTCCTTCAATTTCATTCCGCCTTCAAACCCTTTCTGCCCGCGGTTTCGGTTTCCGGAATACTCGACGTCGTTGGCCTTGCCGGTGCCGCTAACAAACAGATCCGCTTCTTCTCCTCTGGCATGAAGCAACGCCTGAAGCTCGCGCAGGCACTCTTTTCCGATACATCTGTTATTTTGCTGGATGAGCCTTGCACCAACCTCGATGCGGAAGGTATTGCGCTATATCAGCGCCTGATCCGCCAATATGGTGAAGGCCGCCTGGTGATTGTAAGCTCCAACGATCCGCAGGAATATGATTTCTGTGGAAAAGTGATTAATATTATGGCGCATAAATCGCGCAATGGTCTCCAGTAAGCTTAACCACCTCGTCTATTTTTTTGTTTTCCTACCGTTTATGTTGGAGGGCGTTGTGATCTATTATGCGCATGATAAAAGCACCTCGGTACTTGGTCCCTCGATCCTGCTCGCGCTGATGCTGACCGGGATCCTGTATTTTATCCAGGGCCTGACGATTGAATCCGATCGGCTTCGCATTTTCCAGAAATTCAGACGGCGCAGTTTGCCCAGATCGGAAATCCGATCGATCCGGCTCTGGGACACGGCAGGCAGGATCATAGATGGCATATCCATTGAAACGACCGCCGGCGAGACAATCAACCTGGGCGGCAGTAAGTCATTTGACCAGGGCGGGATCTGGCGTAATGAGTTTGAGTTGAAGCAAGCGCTGGCGGAGGGATATGCCGAATTGGTGGACCCGCCTGCCGGATTGGCTGAGCGGACTGCCGAATTGGTGGACAGGACGGTCGAAGCGAGTTTTCGAGAGCTTGCTGAGCCAGAAAC
>DASZJO010000025.1:0-24128 GCA_035948015.1 Puia sp. | reverse complement strand
CAAGCCTGCGATCACCAGCAAAAATGACAATACAAATGCGTTCCTCTTCATGATGGATGTGATTTGATGAGTGAATGGATTGCATGTAGTATTTCAACATATATGCCAGTGTTAGACCGTCGCCCCGGCCAAAGGTTTATTTTAGTTTGTGATCCTTGATCTTGAACCCGACGTAAAATTGCAGCCCATACGTCCGCCAGTCATCGGTCGAATTAATGGCGTTGACATTGGTCAAT
Organism: Puia sp.; assembly: GCA_035948015.1. Classification (GTDB taxonomy): domain Bacteria; phylum Bacteroidota; class Bacteroidia; order Chitinophagales; family Chitinophagaceae; genus Puia. The sequence goes on along the minus strand of DASZJO010000025.1, from coordinate 23,892 downwards.
CCCTCCTGCCAACGTAGCCCTATCATCATCTTCCCCAGGTTCAGCTGACCGCCGAACACCAGCGCCAGATCGCTGCGGGAGAAAACGTTCTTATTCGGCATCGCTTGCAACAATCCCGAAGTCTGTCCAACCGCAAAACTATACTGCGGCCCGACCAGGATCGACAACATCGGGACAGGTTTGTAGACGAACAGGATCGGAACGGCAATATAATCGATGCTTACCAACTGGTCGCTCACGGCACCATAGTTGCTGTAGATACCGTTGAAGCCGCCGCCACTGGCGTCGCCGGCCGATGTCTTGGCCAGCACCTGGTTGAACAATAATTGCGGCTGTATCGAAAAATATTTGGTGTAGTTGAGCTGCGCATAGGCGCCACCGCTAAAGCTGATACGATACGATTGGTCCCAAGACCGGCCGCCCACTTTAAAATCGTTGCCTCCGGCCGTCAATCCCCATTCCATGGATTTTTGAGCGTAAGAATGCGTAGCAATCAGTGATAGCAGTAGAAGGGTAGCGAAAGCTAGTTTGGATTTCATTGTAGATTCTTGTTTTGTTATACCTTATTAGTTGTGAAAAAAAATTGCTCACTCCGGTCTATCGGCACGCACCGGATTCCATCCGGTTCCGCGGTGAAAATACAGTTCAATAATTTATCGGTTTGTTAAAATCGGCAAAACGAGCGTTAAATCACCCCGATCTGCCGTTCTCATCCAGCTTCACGCCAATTCGATCACCGTTATCTCCGGCATGATCCCTACACGGCCCGGATACCCGATAAATCCAAATCCGCGGTTTACATACAGCTTTTGCCTGCCCTCTTCATATAACCCTGCCCACTCCCTATACACATATTGCACCGGGCTCCACTTGAAACCGGGCATCTCCAATCCGAATTGCATCCCGTGCGTATGCCCCGATAAGGTGAGATCGATATCCGGATAATCTCTGCGTACCTCCGCATCCCAATGACTTGGGTCATGACTCATCAGGATCTTGAACGGATATTTCTCCGCACCCGCGTAGGCCTGATCCAGCTTGCCATATTTGGGGAATCGCGATTTTGCACTCCAATTCTCTACCCCTAGAACGGCGATCTGCTCGCCGCCGCGCTCCAGCACGACATGCTCATTCATTAAAAGACGCCACCCCATCTCATTCTGGATGCGCATCAGGTGGTCGAGATTGGCCTTCTTAGACTCGGCATTTTCCCACCAGGAATAGTCTCCATAATCATGATTCCCCAGCGTCGAATAAATACCCATCGGCGCCGTCAGACAGCCGAAAATAGACTGATACTCTCCCACCTCCGGCGCGATATTGTTTACCAGGTCCCCTGTAAATAAGATCAGATCCGGTTTTTCCGCCATGACCATATCGACCCCCCGCTTGACCGCAGCCGGATTCTTCAAGCTACCAGTGTGAATATCAGATATTTGAACAATCCTAAAGCCCTTGAAGGAGGCTGGCAGGTTCTCAAAGGTCAACCGAAGACGACGAACCCGGTATTTATATTTGTTGCTAAAGCCATACAATAATGACGCATAGATACCCGCTCCTACACCCATTCCAAGCCAGCTCATAAAGACCGATCTGGAGATCCCATCCGAAGGCACGACGGCGCCCCTCGTAGCCGACAGGAGCCGGCCCGCAATCCACTGGATTACCCGCCGAAGATCATCGACCATCAGAAAAACCGCCGTCAGCAGCTTGGCCAGGTAAAAGCCGATGATCACAAAAAAGGCATACCCTTGCATCCAGGTAAACCTTCTGTACAAATTGGGAAGAAAACACAAAAGCAGCAGCGAAAGAATTGAGACCACCCAGTAAACTCCGTAGATGATAGCCCGCAACCGGGGCGAAGCTGCCTGGGAAACGGCCTTTACAGCCTGGAACACATACAGATCAAGCACAAGTACCATAATCGGGACCACCCATATATACCGCCAGCTACGCATGGTAATGAAATTTATATCCCATAATTAAAGCCGAAGCATGTAAATTTGCCATCCTGTCAGGATTTTTCCCGAAAGTCAGGCGGGCAAAGTTCGGAATTATCCCGGGTGGGCAAAACTAAATTTTGTCATCTTCACGATTGGTGACAATTTTACCAAAACGGCAGGCTGTCGGACATAGACAATTATGGCAAAAATTATCGGCGTAGCAAATCAAAAAGGCGGAGTCGGCAAAACTACTTCCGCGATCAATCTGGCGGCCAGCTTTGCCGTATTGGAATTCAGGACCCTGCTGGTCGACGCCGATCCACAGGCCAACAGCACCACAGGCGTTGGTTTCGACCTGCATAACGTCACTCAAAGTCTATATGACTGCATGGTCAACCACGTGCCGGTAAAGGAACTTATCCTGAAATCGGAGATCCCTCATCTGGACGTCGTTCCTTCCCACATCGACCTCGTAGGTTATGAGATCGAAATGATCAATTACCCCAACCGCGAAAGCGTGCTGAAAGGTATCCTGGAACCCGTCAGGGAAGACTATGACTTTATAATTATCGACTGTTCCCCTTCTCTTGGACTCATCACCGTCAACGCGCTCACCGCCGCGGACTCGGTAATCGTCCCTGTCCAAACCGAATTCTTTGCCCTGGAAGGACTTGGCAAACTGCTGAATACCGTTAAGATCGTACAAAGCCGCCTCAACCCCAAACTGGCCATCGAAGGCATCCTGATGACCATGTATGACGGCCGGCTGCGTTTGTGCAACCAGGTGGTCAGCGAGGTGCGCAAGCATTTTGACGACATCGTTTTCAATACGATCATTCACCGGAATACGAAGATCAGCGAAGCACCCAGCGTAGGCAAACCAGTGATCTTATACGATGCACTTAGCAAGGGCTCGGTGAACTATCTTAACCTGGCGAAAGAGATCCTGCAGAAGAACAACATGACAAAGATCAGACAGGAGGAGCGGATACTCGAGTAATACAAATCAACCATGACTACCCCCCATAAAAAAGATAAAGAAGCGCTGGGAAAGGGGATCCGATCCCTCCTGCAGAGCATCGACGCTGACCTGAAAACAACTTCCGGTGAGCTGAAATCCTCGGTTGTCGAAGCCGTCACCAACATGCTCCGCATCCCCCTCGACCAGATCGAGGCCAATCCGCGGCAGCCAAGACATGACTTCGACGAGCAGTCACTGCAGGAGCTGGCCCAATCCATCCGCCTGCACGATATTATCCAGCCCGTGACCGTATCCAGGCTCTCCACCGGCAAATACCGCCTTGTCTCCGGCGAACGCCGCTTTCGGGCCGCGAAGATCGCCGAACTTAAAGATATCCCTGCGTATATAAGACAGGCCGACGACCAGCAATTGCTCGAACTGGCCTTGCTGGAGAACTTGCAACGTGAAGACCTTAATGCGATGGAAATCGCGTTGAGCTATAAGCGAATGATGGAAGAGCTCAACTATACACAGGAACAGGTAGCCGAGCGGATGGGAAAAGAGAGAAGCACCGTCGCCAATTATATCCGCCTGCTCAAACTGCCCCCCGATATCCAGGTAGCCGTCCGCAGCAACCAGTTGTCGATGGGTCACGCGCGCGCACTCATCAACGTGGATACGGTAGACAAACAACTTTATCTGTTCAATGAGATAAAGCACAAAGGTCTTTCTGTTCGTCAGACCGAAGAGCTTGTCCGCCAATTGTATAAGGAGAATACCGCTGTTAAAAATTCGGTAAAGCCAACACTTCCCGAAGCATTCAAAAGAATAGAGGATAACTTAGCATCTCATTTTAGCACCAGGGTAAAGCTCAACCACAACAAGAAAGGCGAAGGAAGCATTTCTATTGAGTATTACTCGCTCCAGGAATTGAACAAATTACTGGATCAGCTGGGGGTCTCCGTCAACTAAGCATCCGATATGAGTCGTGTCCGCTACTTCTTGCTCTTCGCCGGCTTTCTAATCATACATCTTGCATGCCTTGGTCAGCAAACCGATACTCTTCCCCAAAGCGATAGCACCCAGCGGGGCAGCCATAAGAAATCCCCCTATTCCGTCGATTCCCTTACCCGAAAACAACATGATCCGCGCAAAGCCACCATCCGCTCCGCTATTATCCCGGGTTGGGGTCAGATATACAATCATAAATACTGGAAATTGCCCATCGTCTATGCGGCCATCGGCATTCCGGCCTATACTTTCTTTTATAACCGTACCTCGTACAATAATTATCAGCAAGCTATCTCTATCGTCGATACTTATGCCCAACTGGGAGCCGCCGCCGTTCCCGACTCAGTTCTCAACAAATTGCCCTCTAAGATCCAATACCTGGTGACGGTGGGCTACAGTCAGGAGAATACCCTGCGTAACTATCGGAACGAATTCCGGAAAGATGAAGACTACTCGGCGCTCTTTTTTCTGCTTTTCTGGGGCCTGAACGTCGTCGATGCTACCGTCGACGCCCATCTGATGTATTTTGACGTCAGCGACAAGCTGAGCATGCACCTGCAGCAGCCCTCCCCCGGCTTTATAGCTCCGGGCGCAGGTGCCGCGGGCCTGAGCCTCGTATTCGACTTTCACAAGCCCCGGTACAAGCTATTGTCAATGCGATGACCCCTCCGGTCCCTCTCAAAAAATAATTGTACGTTTGCCGCAAAACCATCCCTTACATGAAGATCGCCCTAATCGGATATGGTAAAATGGGCCACGCGATCGAAGAGATCGCCCGTTCGAAAGGACATGAGATCGTCCTGAAAGTATCCATCGAGAATGTAGAAGACAATACGATCGACAATATCCGAAAGGCAGACGCGGCGATCGAATTCACTGGCCCTCATAGCGCATTCGACAATATTATCCGCTGCATCGATGCAGGGGTCCCTGTCGTCTCCGGCTCAACCGGCTGGCTGGACAGGCTCGTTGAGGCCCGGCAGTATTGCCGCGTGAAAAAGGGTAGCTTTCTTTACGCCAGCAATTTCAGCATTGGCGTCAATATCTTCTTCGAGATCAATAGCCGGCTGGCGGAGCTAATGGCCCCGCATCCGGACTATGAGGTCCGGATCACCGAGATCCACCATACCGAAAAGAAAGACTCGCCCAGTGGAACAGCCATCTCCCTGGCGGAACAGATCCTTGAAAAAATTCCCCGAAAAAAAGCATGGGTCAATCATATAAGTGATAACTTACACAATCTGGAGATCCTGAGCGAACGGATCGACCCTGCTCCCGGTACCCATCGCATCGAATATCGCTCCGCCATCGATACGATAGAGATCACCCACACTGCCCATAACCGCCGCGGATTTGCGATGGGAGCAGTGCTGGCCGCCGAATTCCTCCGGGGAAAAGAAGGTATTTACCAGATGAGCGACGTACTGGGATTCTAACAACAACTCAAGGAGATATAAACAATGCTTTCTAAAAAGACCCAATATGCTTTTCAGGCGCTGATGTACCTGGCAGAAAAAGAAAATGACGAGCCGGTACTCATCGCTGAGATCGCCAAAAAGAAAAAGATCCCCCTGAAATTCCTGGAGAATATCCTGCTCGAATTAAAGAACGCCAATATCCTCGAAAGCAAAAAAGGTAAAGGCGGCGGCTATTTCTTTGCCAAAAACCCTAAAGACGTCCCTCTCGCCACCGTTATGCGTCTCCTCGATGGTCCCATCTCCCTTCTCCCCTGCGTATCCCTCTATTTCTATGAACGATGTAAGAACTGCGATGAAAAAAGCTGTGGTCTTCACCTGGTCATGTCGCAGGTCCGGGACGCCAACCTCAAGATCCTCGAAAAAAGGACGATCGCCGATCTCGCCAGAGGCTGACCGCCCTCGCCTCTTTCCACCCCCTCGCCCCGTGTCACTCCCCGTCCTTACCTCACCCCCTCGCCCCCTGTCACTCCCCGTCCTTACCTCACCCCCTCACCCCCTGTCACTCCCCGTCCTTACCCCACCCCCTCGCCCCCCGTCACTCCCCGTCTTTACCTCACCCCCTCTCCCCGGCCTCCCACCCTCACTCAGGACCCGCCGCCTGCTTCTCCAGGCTTAGCAACCTGTTCCCGCATACCCTTTCCGCAATCTCCAGCAACTTCCCCACCCGCTCCGTCAGAAGCCGCGCGTCCGCCTCTGCAACCACAAAATCCTCTTTATAACGGGCATCCACATACCCCGACAACAACAGCCGGAACAACCTGTCCTCCTCTTCGCAGTTCCGGGGAAAAAGCAACGCCAGCTCGATCGAGAACCGATTCGTATAGCGCCTTAGCTTATCGAGGTTGTGCGTGGTCGGCTTATACCCCATAAAGGCCAGCAGGATCGCCTGATAGATCTGTTCAGTTGCCTGATGCAGCATAAACACGACGATCTTCCATTCCCCCGCCCCCAGATTGAACTCCGCGCTCCGGAAAAAAGCCCGGGACTGACGCCGCCATCGATCGAAATCTCGCTCCGCCATCAACCGGACCTGAACCGGATCCGAATCCCCTGCCTTCGACAACGGCGTCCTGCCCGCATCATAAAGTAAAATCGCCGAGCGGCGTATCATCGCAAAAAAATACTGCCCTTCGGCAATCCTCCGGTTAACGTAGCCGACGTCATGCACCAAAACCGTGACGGGAATCGCACCCTTGCACCGATTCTCGATGAAGTCCTGCAACTCGTAGTCGGAACGCCTGTCCCCCTGGCTCGTCACAACGAGGAGATCATACGCCCCAATCCCCGCCGGAAGCTGCTCGGAATACAGCCGGGCCTCCGATTCGACACTGAAAATGCCAAAAAGAATGATCTTTTCTGGCCGGACCGCCTGGATAATGATCCTTTTCGCGGTTTCCAACTCCTGACGCTGAACCGGCGACAAGTGCGTCACGGACGTATTCATAGCATGCGTTAGCGAAGTATTCATAGTATGGGGTTTGTACCAAACAAATTTGAATTCACCAAGATATTTGGCTACCTTTGCCAAGATATTCCACAAATCTACAAATTTGCTAAAGACCCCAATAAAAAAGATACTAACATCTTTGGCACCGACTATAACCTATGCATTTTTTAGGAAAGAATCTCCGGCATCTCAGGAAGCAATCTTCCAGAACTCAGTCTGAGATTGCATCCCTAATCCAAAAGGGCCAAACGACCATTGGTAATTGGGAAAATGGGATCAGCGAACCCAGCCTAAACGAGCTGCTTATAATTAGCAATTATTTTGACATCCCCGTCGACACCCTGTTGAAAATGGATCTCGCCGAAACACAAGGGGCGTCACCCCGGTCAGGCAACATTTCCCGGACCTACATTCCCAACGATAAAGAGCCGCTCAAGATTGAGGAACCGTTAAATGCCATGACCTATGTCCTGAAAGAAATTAAGGAAATGCAGCAGAAAATCGAACAACTCAGCGCCCGCCTGCCAAAAGACCCTGAAATCTCCCAGTAACAATCATCTCCGCCAAAAGACCACGATAGCCTCGGGTGAACATCGTCAGAGACATTCGATGACCATCGCCGACGCTCCGCCGCCGCCATTACAAATTCCCGCAGCTCCATACCTCGCCCCTTTTTGACGCAGCACATGGATCAGCGTCACCAGGATCCGCGCACCGCTTGCCCCCAACGGATGCCCGATCGACACCGCGCCGCCATTGACGTTCACCCTTGCCGGATCGAGCTGCATCCGCCTCGAATTCTCGATCCCCACCACCGCAAACGCTTCATTCAGCTCCCAATATTCAATATCTTTCATTTGAAGACCGGCCTTAGCAACCGCCTTTGGCACCGCCAGCGATGGCGTGGTCGTAAACCACTCGGGCGCCTGCTCGGCATCCGCATACGAGACGATCCGCGCAAGCGGCGACAACCCCAGCTCCCTGGCCTTTTCCCGGCTCATCAGCACCAGCGCCGCAGCCCCGTCGTTAAGCGTAGAGGCATTGGCCGCGGTTACCGTGCCATCCTGCTGAAAGGAAGGTTTCAATTCGGGTATCTTCTCGAACTTGACATTGTACGGTTCTTCATCCTTTGCAAACAGGACCGGATCACCCCTGCGCTGTGGCAAAGGCACCGGTACCACTTCCTCACTGAATTTCCCTTCCGCCCACGCAGCCTGCGAACGACGATAACTCGCGATCGCAAACGCATCCTGATCCTCCCGGCTGATGCCGCAGGTCGAGGCACAAAGCTCGGCTGCATTTCCCATCGCCTTTCCATCATAGGCATCCGTCAACCCGTCCTTTGCCAATCCGTCGATCAGCATCGCATTACCATATTTATTTCCCCAACGCATCTGGCCCGTATAAAACGGAACATTGCTCATACTCTCCATCCCTCCTGCTACCACGATATCCGCATCCCCCAACATAATACTCTGAGCCGCCTGCGCCACTGCCTTCATCCCGCTGGCACATACCTTATTGACTGTAGTGCAGACCACCCCATCCGGTAACCCCGCCCCTTTCGCCGCCTGCCGCGCGGGCGCCTGCCCCAGATTACCCTGAAGCACGCAACCCATCAACACCTCCTGCACCTGCGCAGGCTGCACCCCCGCCTTCTTCAATGCTCCCTCGATCGCCACCGCCCCCAACCGGGTAGCCGGCAAATCCTTCAACGCCCCGCCGAAACTTCCGACCGGCGTCCGAACCGCCGAAACAATAACGACTTCTTTATTCATATCCTGGATTTAGAAATTATCCACAAATATAACAAAACTAACAGACGTTAGCCCCTCTCACCGATATTCAGCCTATCCCGGTTTGCAAATTTCTGCAAGGAGAAAAAATCTTTTAAAATATATTTGCCGAAGCGGCTTGGTTTGTGGAAGATTTGCTCTTGAGGCTATAGCGGCATAATAGAAGATGTAAAAAACCGCATGCCCACCAGGTGGGTGTGCAAGTTTTTCGGGTGACAAAACACCCGTTTTCTTTTATGAATGCCAAGAAAAAGCCCAGCGAAACGCTGGGCAACATCATCAGAATTCTGGTGATAATCAAGTTGGCTTTGGCTATCATTCATTTATTGATTTGATGGCCGAAGGTCGGGCCTTAGCCCCCCGACCTTTTCAAAGGTACAAATTTCTTTCGAAAATCCAACACTACCCATTCCCCCCATGCGCACCGCCACCATCCAGGACCTAAAAACCGAACTCAAAAACCACCCCGCCCCCCAACTCACCGAGCTGTGCCTCCGTCTCGCCAAATTCAAAAAAGACAACAAAGAACTCCTCACGTACCTGCTCTTCGAATCCACCGACGAAGCCTCCTTTATCGCCGCCGTCAAAAAGGAAATGGATGAAGGTTTCACCGAACTCCCCAAACCAAATCTCTACCTTACTAAAAAGACACTCCGAAAAATCCTCCGAACCACCACAAAACAGATCCGCTACATGGCCTCTCCCCAAGCCGAGGTCGAACTTCTCACCCACTTCTGCCACAAAGTCCGCAACACAAAAATCCCTCTACAGGAAAGCCCGGTGCTGAACAACCTCTATCGCCAGCAACTGAAAAAGATCCGCTCCCTCATCGCCACCCTTCATGAAGACCTCCAGTACGATTTCCTCCGCAACCTGAAAGGCCTCGACTAAGCAACCCGCATTGCATCCCAGCGCCCGTCAATGGATCACCAGATCTCCCTCCTGTCCATCCGCCAGCGTCTTTCCCGTCGCAACCGTAGCCACCATCCGGAGAAAATTCACCATCCGGTTTCCTTTCACATCCCAGTAATGCGCATGCTGCGGACGTACCCGGATCAGGGAAATAGCCGGATCATCCTCGCCTTCGCTGAACCAGGCCCTGTCGAGCGGATTCCACAGCGCCCTGATCTTCCCCCGGTCATATACAATGTCTGCCATCCCCGTTACGATCAGGAAACTGCCCTTCCCCGGATGCGAATAATATAACTTCACACGGGGGTCGATCGCAATCTCCCGATTCTTTTCACTGCTCCGGGCACTCATGAACCAGATCGACCCTTCTTCATCCACTCCGCTGGTCACCATCGGGCGACATCCCTCCCGCTCATCGGAGCATAAACCCGAGCAGAACAGACAGATGTTGATCTCCGTTGCCAGATCCTGCAGCCTGCGTATAGCTTGCTTGTCGCGCATATAAGATTGTTCGCTCATAGCATAGCATTTTACAGATACAATAGTAAATAGCATGCCATGTCTCCTGGAAAACCTTATCTTTAACAATAACGTTTTAGCACATATATGAAAAAGCTTGCTATCCTACTATGGTTCATCGCCTTACTTCCGCACTACGGCCAAACCCAATCCTCCCCGAAAATCGAAGCCCTCCTGAATAAAATGACCCTCGACGAAAAGATAGGCCAGATGACTCAAGTGACGCTGGGCGTCGTCTCCACGCCACAGGACGGCGTCCTGGACACGGGAAAACTCGCCACCGCCGTGGAGAAATACAAGGTAGGCTCGATCCTCAACGTCACTAACCACGCGTTGTCAGTCGACCAGTGGCGAAAGGTCATCTCCCGGATCCAGGATGAGGCCGCCAGGACCAGGTTGAAGATCCCCGTGATATACGGACTGGACGGCATTCACGGGCAAACCTATACGCTGAACGCTACTCTCTTCCCCCAGAATATCGCGATGGCCGCCACCCGCGACCCGGAATTGGCAGCCGCGATCGCCAAAGTGGCCGCAAAGGAGCTGCGGGCATCCGGCGTACGCTGGAATTTTGCACCGGTATTGGATTGCGGCCGGCAACCATTGTGGTCGCGGTTCCCCGAGACTTATGGCGAGGATGTCTATATCGGCACGACAATGGGCACCGCCGCTATCAAAGCCTATGAGGAAGACGGACTGAAGACACCCACGGCCGTCGCCAGTTGCATGAAACACTACATTGCCTACTCCGCCTCCCGCACCGGAAAAGATCGCACCCCCATCTACCTGCCGGAAATAGAGATGCGCGAATACTACCTGCCCCAATTCCGCGCAGCGGTAAAAGCAGGCGCCTCGACGCTGATGGTCAACTCCGCGGAGATCAATGGCACTCCTGTCCACGCCAGCAAATACCTGCTGACAGATCTCCTTCGAAAAGAACTTGGATTTAAAGGAGTGGTCGTTTCCGACTGGGAGGATATCGTTCGCCTCCATACCCGCCACGACGTAGCCGCGACCCCGCGCGCAGCCGTCGCAATGGCCATCAACGCCGGTATCGACATGAGCATGGTGCCGAATGACTTTTCTTTCTTCGAACTCCTGAAAGAAGCCGTTCAAAAAGGCGAGGTCCCCGTGAGCCGCATCGATGAAGCCGTCAGACGCATCCTGACCCTGAAAGAGAAGCTGGGACTTTTCGATAATCCCTATCCCGAAGACGCGGCTGCGGCCAACTTCGGCCGCCCCGAATATCAATCCCTCGCTCTTCAGGCCGCACACGAAGCCATCACCCTGCTGAAGAATGATGCCAACACCTTGCCGCTGGCCCGCACCTCAAAGATCCTGGTCGCAGGCCCCTCCGCCCGAAGCATCACCGCCCTTAACGGTTGTTGGAGCTATACCTGGCAAGGGAACGATGAACGCTGGTACCCTTCCGACAGTAAAACGATCCTCGACGCCCTGCGTGACAAGTTCGGCGCCGACAACGTCACCACATCCGCCGAAAAGGGTTTCAACAGCCGGGCTAACTACGACACCACCGCATTAAAGACCGCCGCCTCAGGCGCGGACGCCATCATCCTCTGCCTCGGAGAAAATGCATACGCCGAAAGCCCCGGCAATATTCGCGATCTGGTGCTGCCCGAAGAACAACTCGCGCTCGCCCGCGCTGCCGCATCGACCGGCAAACCCGTTATCCTCGTGCTGACGGAAGGAAGGCCGCGCTTCATCACTTCTATCGCGCCGCTTATGAAAGGGATCGTGATGGCATACTGGAGCGGCCGCAAAACAGCCGAAGCGATCAGCGATATCCTCGCCGGAGACTATAACCCCGACGGCCGCCTGCCCTTCAGCTATCCGAAAAGCATGGGCGAGATCGTACTGTACGATCGCAAACCGACCGAAGACGTTCGTGAAGTGTTCAATGACGACCGCGGCGCGGGCTATGATCCATTATTCCCTTTTGGCTGGGGCTTGAGCTATACCACATTTGAATACAGCGACCTGAAACTGAGCAGCGACAAACTAAACGCAACCGGCAAACTCACCGTCACCATAACGGTCAAAAATACCGGCAGCCGCGACGGGAAGCACACGGTAGAACTTTACACCCATGAACATTACGCCAGCATCACCCCGAATATGCGGCGGTTGCGGGCATTCAAAAAGATTACGCTGAAAGCCGGAGACTCGCAGACCGTTAGCTTCTCGCTGGATAAGAACGACCTGGCCTTTGTGAACGCTGAATTACACATGGTAACAGAACCCGGCGAATTTGACGCGATGATTGGCGATAAAAAGGCAACGTTTACCTATCAATAACCCCATTTTTTCATCGTTTCCAGATCGGTCTTGCAACAGTCAAGAGGGTCTTTACCCTGATAGGACTCCTGCTCGATGATGAAATATTGAGTGCCTCCCTTTTTGCCGAGGTCGCAGATATCTTTGGTTCCCACGATCCCGTCGCCCAGGGTCGTGCTTTCATATTTCTCATTTCCCGAAGTGGCCTTGATCTCATCCTTGACATGCATGAGCTCGTACCTCCCGGGATATTCCTTCACAATACCGGCCGCGACGGCGCCCCCATTGTATAGGTTGCCCATATCCAGCTGCTGCGCCACCAGTTTCGGATCGGTATGCTGCATAATGATGTCGTAGACCTTCTGGTCGTTGAGCACCGTATTGAATTCGAAAGCGTGATTGTGATAGCCGAACTTCATCCCGTGCTGCTTACAAAGCTCCCCGTTCTTGTTGAAGATTTCCAATGTACCGAGCAACTTGTCATAAGTCTGATACATGCTTGTTTCCATCGACGGGCTGATAACAAAATGTTGACCGCAGATCGCAGCGTCTTCCACCGTTTGTTTCCAGGCATCGGTAAAATCCTTCTTTCCATCATCCCATCCCGTCGGCCCAAATCCAGTATGCCCGCTGTGCATCTTGAGCCCAAGACTGTCCAGCAACGCTTTGAAGTCTTTAGGGGCGTAGCCATAGAACTTCCCACCTACATAGTTCGCATGCTCGACATAAACATAGCCCATATCGGCTATTTTCTTCAGCGTCCCGGACGGGTCCTTGTGCATCGCCTCCCGGACCGAATACAGTTGGACACCAATTACTCCTTTCTTTTTGAGGGCGGCCCCGGTCTCGAAAGCGGCCAAAACCCCACGGGGCAAAAGGCTGATCGCAGGGATCGCAAGGGCGGTATTTTTCAGGAACGTTCTGCGGGAATGGCTCATGATCGTCAGATTTTTGAAAAGAATTCGAAAAAAAAGTTCGGAGACCCAAAGTAATTTTTTTTGCTCCGGGAGCCAAAAATATTTTCCGATCTTGCGCCCCTGCGCAACCATGAAGAAGACACTGAAAAAAACCGTTTGGGAAAATATCTTCCGGCTCATCCTCCCATACCGGAAAAAATTTATATGGGTTGTCACGCTGAGTTTGCTTAGCACCGGCGCCAGCCTCATCGAACCGCTGATCTACCGCACGGCCATCAACGATGTGGCGGGCCTCTTCGTCCGGCAAGCCCGGCTTAACGCCCAGAAAGACCTTGGGGTCGATCCGGGCGAAGTCGACAGCATCCAGTCTCTCATCCGATCGGAGGTCCCGGACTCAGCCGTCTCCAACCCCGTTACGCCATCCATAAAAACCCCCGAGCCCCATGCCCGGGGTCATGTTGCGGCCCGCTCTCCCCGCCAGGCCCTCGACACTCTGCTGTGGGCCGTCTTCTGGCTCTTTGTCATCAATCTCATTGCTACCCTGCTATGGCGCCTCGCAGAGAATACCAATATCCGGCTTTCCTGCCTGATCGAACAACGATTCATTCAAAATACATTCGCTCATGTTCTGCGGCTCCCCCTCTCGTTCTTCAGCCGCAGACCCAGCGCCGCGATCGCCAAACAGATCGACCAGTCTGAAGAGGTCACCGGGGTTGTCAATGGATTTTCACAACAGATCCTTCCTGAATTGATCAGCCTGGTTGGCATCCTCGCGATAATGTTCTGGCAAAATATCGCACTGACGGGGGTTGCCCTGATCACCATCCCCGTCTACTTACTGATCGCCTGGCATTCTGCAAAGAAATTGGAGACAGGTCTCGCCGATTATTATTCGCGCTGGGAAGAAGTCTCCTCCCGCATCCAGGATGGCCTCACCGGGATAAAGACCGTCAAACTCTCCGGTTCTGAAGAACGCGAAGTGAACAGACTGCAAGCCGCCGCCGGGAACGCATATAAAGATTATATCAAGCGGGCGCAGCTTTCCAATAAATATGTGTTTTGGGAGACCATGCTTTCGCATCTCTCTACCGCGCTGGTTTTCGGCTACGGGGGATATCTGACGTTGGAAAACAGGCTGACGCCGGGCGACGTGGTGATGTTCGTGGCTTATCTCGACCGTCTTTATGGGCCCATCGACGCTTTGGCCAGCCTCTGGGTAGAGCTCCAGCAGAACGTCGCCTCCATTGCCCGTGCCTTCCGGTTACTCGACAAGGGCGAAGAAGAAAAAGAAGGCCACGATCTGAAGCTTACCGAAGGCAGGATCGATTTTCGCGACATTCGCTTCACCTACACCGGAGAAAGAGATATATTGAAAGGAGTTTCCTTCACGTTTTACCCCGGCCGCGTTACCGCCCTGGTCGGCGGGTCGGGCGCCGGCAAGACCACCACAATGGACCTCCTGATGAAACTCTACGAACCCACCACCGGCGCCATTTTCATCGATGGACAGGACCTTCGTACCCTCGATCCCTCCTCCTTGCGCGCCCAGATCGGCGTGGTGTCAACGGATGGCGCGGTATTCCGCGGGACCCTGGCCGACAATATCCGCTACAAGAACCCCGCTGCTACCGACGATGAGGTCTGGAAGGCCACATTGGCCGCAGGATTGCATTCCACAATCGACCGGCTGCCGGATGGACTGGCGACCCCGGTTGGAGAGGGCGGCATCGGGCTATCCGTCGGTGAACGGCAACGTATCCAGATTGCCCGGATGCTGGCAGCCCATACCCGGATCGTCGTGCTGGACGAAGCCACCGCCAACCTCGACTTTGCCACAGAAGAAGAGATCCGGCGGACCATCGACAAGATCCGTCACTCGACCACCGTCATCATCATTGCCCACCGCTTTTCGATGGTTCGGGACGCCGATCAGGTGATCGTCCTGGCCGATGGCCGCGTGGAAGAATCAGGCTCACCGGCGGAACTGGTGGCAAAGGATGGCTGGTTTGCGCGCTTTGCCGAATCGGCCGAATCAGACATCGACGGAGAAACAGACCTCAACACCGAAGGGGACACCGAATCAGACATCGAAACCGAAGAGGACGCCGAAGAGTACCCGGAGCCCGAAGAAGACCCGGAGCCCGAAGAAGACGACGACCCGGACGAATAATTCCGATTCAGAAAAAATTGTGAAAGCCACCTCACAATTTTTGTGGAAATTGACATCTTCCCTATCTTAATGCAATGCCGTCCAATCTTCAGCCTTTGACGAAGTCATTCCTGCTGGTATTCTTTATTATTTCCGCTTTCAGCCGCAACATGGCCACCCCATCCACCCGAACCCATTCCGATACCCTCGCACTGCCTTGCCGGCAAAAAGCCGAACAGCTCCTCAACGAAGCCCTGAGCTTCATGGAAAAGAACTACTACCACCGCAACCTCGTAAACTGGAATGACCTGGCGGCCCGCGCCCGCCAACAGCTCGCCAACGCGGATAATTGCGATGACGCCTATGCTTCCATCAGCTGGTGCTTCAAACAGCTTGGCGAACGACACAGCTTCATCATGCCTCCACCCCAAACCGCCCGATATACCGGCGATGAGTCGCCATCCGGTCCAACCAACCTGACCGACCTGGTCGGCGAGATCAGGGGTGAATGGCTCGGAGACAGTATCGCCTACCTGACCATCCCCTGGGTCCACACGACAGATTCCCTGATATGCGAACATATCGCCGATAGCATCCAGACTCTTATCGCCCGGCTCGATTCCCGCAATATCTCCCGCTGGATCATCGACCTCCGCAACAACTCAGGTGGCAACTGCTGGCCAATGCTGGCAGGTATCGGACCGCTGCTCGGCGACGGGGTCTACGGCTATTTCGTCGCTTCCGGCGAACGGGTACCGATCTCCTATCACGACGGTTCCGCCTTCCAGGGCCGCCACGTCATCTGCCGTGTCAGCGATGACCACGGCTATCGTACCCGCAATACAAACAAATCCATCGTCGTACTTACCGGCCGCCGGACAGTGAGCGCCGGAGAGATCGTTGCCCTGGCCTTTAAAGGACGCGAACAGACCTGCCTTATCGGACAACCCACCGCCGGGCTCACTACCGCCAATGCTACTTATCCACTCTCAGACCGGTCGATGCTGGTCCTGACCGTATGCCAGGAAGCAGACTTTACTGGCCATATTTGCGACGGCCGTATCCAGCCGGATCAATTTGTCCCGACCGGAGATGCGGGAACCGACCCCGATCCCGCCCGCACCGCTGCACTTGCCTGGCTGGAAAATAAATGACGCATATCCCCTCGTCTGCGCATTGCTCGCATTCCTTATCTTTATCCCTTCTACCAAAACCACCGCTTATGCGCCGACTTATTTTGCCCGCAATCATGCTATCCGCCGTCATCTTCACCATCGCCGCCTGTCAATCAAACTCAACCGCAACCGGAGATGCCGGCCTGGCCACTTTCAACAAGGACAGCCTTGCCGCAGTCATCCGCATCCTGGCCAGCGACTCCTTCCAGGGCAGACGTCCCTTTACCGCGGGTGAAACAAGAACTATCGACTACCTCGTCAGCTCCTACAAAGCACTGGGATTGGATCCCGGTAACGGCAACAGCTACACGCAGGATGTTCCGCTGGTGGAGATCAGCCCCGCCGCACCTTCGACCCTGCAGCTTATCTCCAAAAAAGGAACGACAGAATTCAAAAACCTGGATGACTTTGTCCTCTGGACCGAAAGACCGGACTCGGTCAATATACTGGATAAAAGCGACGTCGTTTTCGCCGGCTTCGGTGTCGTGGCGCCGGAATATAACTGGAACGACTACGCGGGGATTAACGTGAAAGGTAAAACGGTGCTGGTCATGGTCAATGACCCCGGATACTACGACTCCACCCTGTTCAAAGGCCATACCATGACCTACTACGGCCGGTGGACATACAAATATGAAGAAGCGGCCAGGCAAGGCGCCAAAGCTTGTCTCATCATCCACAACACTGCCGCCGCCTCCTACCCGTTCAAGGTCGTCCAAAGCTCCAACGGCGGCGTGAAGCTCCACCTCGATACCCGGAGCAACCCCTCCTATCAGTTGACCGTTCAGGGCTGGATCACCGGCGAGACGGCGAAGAAACTCCTCTCCGCCGCCGGAAAGGATAGCAGCCTGCTCGTCGCCGCCGAACACAAGGGCTTCAGGGCAATGCCTCTCGATATCAAAGTATCCGCCGCGGTAAAGACGAAGGAAGTTTACAATATGTCCCACAACGTGATTGCAAAGATCACCGGCAGCAAATTCCCGGATGAATACCTTATCTATTCCGCACATTGGGACCACCTCGGGATCGGCGCACCGGATGGAAAAGGTGACTCGATCTACAACGGCGCCGCCGACAACGCCAGCGGAACTGCCGCCCTTTTGCAGATCGCCAAAGCCTTCGAAAATCAACCGGCAAAGCCCGAACGGACGGTGATATTCCTTTCCGTCACGGCCGAAGAACAGGGGTTGCTGGGATCGGCCTGGTATGCGCAGCATCCGATCTATCCCGTCGCAAGAACAGTAGCCAACCTGAACATCGACGTGCTGAATACCTACGGGCCGACGAAGGATATTACCTATAGCGGAAAAGGACAATCCCAACTGGAGGACTTTTTAGCTGACGAAGCAAAAAAGAACGGCCGCTATGTCGCCCCCGAAGATCACCCCGAAGCCGGTCACTATTTCCGCTCCGACCACTTCAACTTCGCCCGCGCAGGAGTACCTTCACTCACCGCCGATGGTGGTGTCGACGACCTCACCCGCGGCATAACGTATGGAAAAATGAAACACGACGAATACACCGACCAGCGCTATCACCAACCCTCGGACCAGATCGATTCAACCTGGGATCTCACCGGCGGACTACAGGATGTGGAACTCGTTTATGCCATCGGTCAACGGCTGGCCAATAGCCGCGCATGGCCGGATTGGAAAACAGGTTCCGAATTCAAAGCGATCCGCGAGAAATCAGCAGCGGAAAGAAAATAAAAAATAGGTTCCTAAATCGCTAAACCTTTAAATTTACCACTTAATATTCTTCTATCAGCATGGGCGACCTCCAGATCAAGAAACAACCCAAAAATTACGACGCAGTTATCGTAGGCTCGGGAGCAGGCGGAGGCATGGCAGCTTATGTCCTGGCCAATGCAGGACTGAAAGTATGCCTCCTCGAAGCCGGTCCGATGTTCGACCCCCGAAAAGATTCCAACCAGCTAAAAAACCCGTGGGAATCACCCCGCCGCGGCAACGGCACCAAATTCAGGCCCTTTGGCGACTTCGACGGCTGCTACTGGGGATGGGAAGTGGAAGGCGAACCCTACACCCAGACCGGCGCTCCCGGGACCATAGCGTGGGAATGGTGGCGGGCCCGGATGCTCGGCGGCCGTACCAACCACTGGGGCCGCATCGCGCTTCGCTTCGGACCCAAGGATTTCAAACGCAAAAGTATCGACGGCCTCGGCGACAATTGGCCGATCGGCTATAAAGATGTAAGACCCTACTACGACAAGATCGATCGACTGCTTGGCGTATTCGGCACCAACGAAGGACTGCCAAACGATCCCGACGGCTTCTTCCTTCCGCCCCCCAAACCCCGGCTCCACGAGTTGATGATCAAAAATGCCGGCGCCAAAGTCGGCGTCCCCATCTACCCTTCACGCCTTTCCATTCTGACCAAATCGATCAACAGCGAACGCGGTCAATGCTTCTACTGCGCACAATGCGGCCGCAGTTGCAAGGTCTATGGAGACTTCTCCTCCTCTTCCTGTCTGGTGATCCCCGCGCTGAAAACGGGCAACCTCGACCTTGTCACCAACGCCATGGCCCGCGAAGTGCTGACAAATAAGGAAGGTCTCGCCACCGGCGTATCCTATATCAATAAAGACGATAACCAGGAATACCAGGTCTCCGGACGCACCGTTGTGCTCGCCGCCAGTGCCTGCGAAAGCGCCCGCCTGCTGCTGAATTCCAAATCCGCCCGTTATCCCGACGGTCTCGCCAACGGCAGCAAAGTCGTCGGGAAATACCTCCACGATTCTACCGGCGCCGATATGGGCGGAGTGATCCCGGAACTGTTCGACCGCAAACGATACAACGAAGACGGCGTCGGCGGTATGCATATTTACGCCCCCTGGTGGCTGGACAATAAAAACCTGGACTTCCCCCGCGGTTATCATATCGAATTCGGCGGCGGCTTCGGCCAGCCTATCTATGGGTTCAACTGGGGGATTGAAAAACTCAACGGGAATTTCAAGGTCAAAGGAAAAACAAAAGAAGGCGGCGGCTACGGCGCTTCACTTAAGGAAGACTATCGCTATTTCTTCGGGGCGCATGTCGGCATGGCCGGCCGCGGCGAAGCGCTCGCCCGGAAAGAAAACTATTGCGAGATCGATCCCAATATCGTGGACAAATATGGCATACCCGTGCTTCGGTTCAACACGAGCCACTCCGAGTACGAGATCAAACAGGCAAGGCATATGAAAAAGACCTTCAAGTCAATCCTTGAAGCCATGGGCGCAAAACAGATCTGGGGCGACGACGACAACGAACACAATAACTGGGGCCTGCATGCCCCCGGCAATATCATCCATGAGGCCGGCACCGTCCGCATGGGCAACGATCCCCGGACATCACCGCTGAACAAATGGAGCCAGGCCCATGAGGTGAAAAACCTTTTCTGCGTCGACGGCGGTCCATTCGTCTCACAGGCGGACAAGAACATCACCTGGACCATCCTCGCTCTCTCGATGCGCACCAGCGAATACCTCGTCGATGAAATGAAAAAACGCAATATTTAAATTGTAATACCAATTCAATTAATATTTATCTTATAAATATTAAGTTATAAATATTAAGATATGGACAGAAGAAAAAGCATCAAAACCCTCCTTATAGGCACCGTCTCTGCCGGCGCCCTCGCCGAAGCCTGCAATACAGGCGAAAAGAATCCCGCCGCCTCCACCCCACCCGACGGCACCACAGCCGCTTCAACCACCCCGAACCCCGCCAACATCAACCGGATGAAGGAAGAGGCAGAGCACATGAAAGAGATCAGCGCCAAAACCTTTTTTACCCCGGAAGAACTCACCACCATCACCATCCTCGGCGATATCATCATCCCCCGCGATGAGGTCAGCGGGAGCGCCTCCGATGCTAAAGTGCCGGAATTCATCGAATTTATCGTGAAGGACCTCCCGGAACACCAGACCCCGATGCGCGGCGGACTACGCTGGCTGGACATGCAGTGCCTGAACCGGTTCGGCAAATCTTTTAAGGACTGCACCCAACCTCAGCAGATCCAGGTCGTCGACGATATCGCCTACCCGTTGAGAAAAACCAACAAACCCGAAATGGCCCAGGGCATCGCCTTCTTCACGCTCATGCGCAACCTCACCGCCACGGGCTTCTATACCTCCGAGATCGGTGTCAAAGACGTCGGTTATATCGGCAACGCTCCTACGCAGTGGAAAGGCGTTCCGGATGAGGTGTTGAAGCAATACGGACTCGCCTACACAGAAAAAGAGCTTCGCGAATGCATATAAAAAAACCGCGGCGTCAGCCGCGGTTCTATCATCAGATCACAACGATCAATTTGACATCGGTTTGTAATAATACCCTTCTTCACTCAGCACAAAACTGTTCGGAACAAAACTCAATAGCGACTTCTTGACCATATCAGTAGCTTCCTGCTGATAATGCGCGCCAACTTCCGGCGTCTTCATCGCAAACTGCCAGCTCTGGACCTTTAACAATGCGATCCGGCTTTCCTGCAACAGATAAGTTTCAAACCGCTGAAACTCCTCCGCCAGGTAATTCTGATTATTCCTCGTGTACGGGGTCATAGGGATGAATATTTGTTTTTAATAGATATTGGATTACGGACCCGCGGTCCGCTTATATTATAAAACGCCCGCGGAGCGGGTTAAATTGTGCAGGAAAGGCCCTAATTCCAGCAAAAGGAAAATATTTCCCATCCGGGGACGGCCTCTACGCTCCTGATTTCCAAACAACCTTCCTTATCAATAACTTACAGATTGGCATTTTTTTAGCCTCTGGTTAGACGTAATTATGCCTTACACAAATCCTCAAAATATTACCTTACCAAATTTGACGGCCATCAATAGTTAAGGTCTTTGTTTGTTTTTCAGGCTTACATTTCAGGTTCTTCTACAAAAAATTCCGCCCCTTTTCCGGGGCGGTTTTTCATTAAATCAGGTCGCAAAGACAATTACCTTATCAATATTGAAGTTCCTTTTTGAACGATTCGCTTGCCAGTATCCCCATCGATATACGATAACGTCCATACATACGCCCCGGCCGGCGCCCTGCTGCCTCCGATCGTCCCATCCCAGCGTTTCAACCAGTCCGTCGTTTCGAAAACAAGCTGACCCCAACGGTTATACACTTTAAATTGCAAATCCACCGCCTTCAGCGCATTCAGCGGATAAAGATAGTCGTTCACCCCATCTCCATTGGGCGTAAAGGCTCCCGGAACAGCTATAAAACACGTCTTCAGCACATCCACGACCTGCGTCGCCGTATCCGTACATCCCAGCGAATCGCCCGCCACCAGCATCACCGTATATTTTGTCTCTTCCCCCGTCTGCGGAAAAAGATGGTCCGGCGGTGTCTGCTGATCGCTGGTCGTTCCATCCCCGAAATACCAGGCCCAGTTGGTGATCCAGGACCCGGTGCTGTTGTTGACAAATTGCGCATAGTCCTTGGGGCACATCATCATCGGGCCTTCGAACTTGGCCTGGAAACCATTGTCCAACGGAATGACTGCCTGCGTCGAATCACTGCAAACCCCATTGGATACGGTCAGCGATACCGTCTCATTGCCGAATACCGTATATATCCGATCCGGCGCGTTCTGGACCTGGCTGATATCAGTGCCGTCAAAGACCCACAGCCATTGGTTTACTCCATTCTCTGACGGATAGGAATACATGATCGTATCCTGTTTGCATCCATAGTGAACCTTCTCCGAAAAAGCCGCCGCCGATACCGTGTCCTTTGTGGTAAACGCGATCGTAGCCGGAGGAGTGCTCAGTCCGCATGGATTAAGCAGCGTATTGCCGTCGCTACCTACTTGCAGCGTGAGTTGATAGTTCCCCGCCGTTTTGATCGGCGCCGACAATTGGATCACAATAGTGTCGGTTAAGCCATAGGCATCACAAATACCACTGGCGCCCGTCACCGGGACCCCGCCGCTTCCCGTAACGACGAAATCACTGCCGTCCGGCGCAATGCTCGAGCATTCGATCGGGGTCGGGCCGTTGAAAACCACTTTCAGCACATTCGGCTCGCAGCCGGGAGGCAGGAGCGTGCCAAAGGGTGTAGGTCGCGGCGGCGTAACCGCGAAATTCACTCCCTCCCCAACCGGAACCGCCGCTCCGCAAATATCAAGTAGCGTATTCCCATCTGTTCCATTGACCGCCGTCAACGTATAGTTGCCGGCCGGGAGAGGACCATTAAGCGTAAGGACTATGGAGTCCATATCGAACCCGCTGCTGCAGGTATTCCCGACTGCACTCACTATCTGCACTCCCGGCGGCGTCGGCGAAAGGGCAAAATCGCTCCCGGTCGGGGTCAGACTGGCACAGGTCATGTGCTTATTGAGCTTGAGCGCGATGATCGAATTACAGATGACCTGCGCCGACACCAGCGCAGGTTTTGTCGTATCGGTGATGCTGGCCGTGCCGCCGCTGAAGGACAATTTATAGCCGCTCTGGCCGAGGCCGCTGAAATGACTGATAAGTAATAAATAATTGTGGCCCTGGATCAGCGTCGGCATCTTGCTGAATGGCGGCGGAGTGGTATACGGCGGGTTACCGGTGGAGCCACATTCAGACATGTCGACAGCCAGCGGTGAAGTCCCTGTATTCCCCGGCACGCCGGACCAGTTATCGGCAACCACGAGATTGATATTCGAAAACACCGCATTGAGCGGCTGGCCGGTGACATCGAATATCTCCCAGTCATAGTCATCACCCGAATTGAACGGATTAATAAGCAGCCCCAACGTTCCCGAAGAAAAGCAGGTGAATTTGTACCAATATGGATTGACTGATGTATATCCGGCTCCGCAATTAGGCACCGGTACGTTCCCGTCATCACAGAGCGGGACGCTGTCCTGGATGAAAGTATTGCTGCCGCACACCGGAAAAGCCGTGGCCGGCGTTTGCCCCAACGTGGTACAGGTCTGCGCCCGAAGGCCCAGGCTGACAGTCGCGAGCGAGAGAACCCACAAAACAACAAGCAGCTTTCTGACAGTCATTGGATAGTTCAGCATTATTCAAGACGGTAAGATCATCATCCGGGTTGCTCCTTCCCTGCCCTCATCATCCCTCCGCTTTCCATTCCGGGACACCATGTCCAAAATTGGGAAAAAATCCGGCACGACGATCAAACAAATATTATGACAATCAACCGGTTTGAAGCGTGGCATAGTATTCGTCCAATTAACGATACTTTACCCTGGAACCCTGGTTCTTGACCCTTAACAACCCCCTTTGTAAACCCCTAAGGCCTTGGAACCCCTCCGCTCGGAGGGGTTCCGCTTTAACG
>DASZJO010000024.1:0-19623 GCA_035948015.1 Puia sp. | reverse complement strand
CATGATCCCATCGAACCGCTGCTGATCAACCTGAACGAGCAGATTGACTGGGGCTTTATCATGGTCAAGACCCGGCCTGGCCAAACCCCGGAAGCTCTCGCCAGCATGCAGAAAGTGCACCGGGAGCTCGAGCCAAAATTCCCGTTCCAATATCATTTTACCGACGAAGAATATCAGCGCCTTTATAACAACGAGCAGATGATCGGGCGGCTCTCCGACAGCTTTGCCGTACTTGCCATATTCATCTCCTGCCTTGGTCTGCTGGGTCTCGCCATGTTTACTTCGGAACAACGCACAAAAGAGATCGGCATCCGCAAGGTCCTCGGCGCAAGCGAGCTGAATATCTTCGGCATGTTGTCCAAAGACTTCCTCGAGCTGGTAGCACTCGCGATCCTGATCGCTTCCCCGCTGGCATGGCTCCTCATGAACAACTGGCTCAAAGAATATGCCTATCGCACGAACATCGCCTGGTGGATCTTCGCGATCGCCGGACTGGCGGCACTGCTGGTCGCCCTGCTGACCGTAAGTTTCCAGGCCCTCAAGTCGGCCCACGCGAACCCGGTAAACAGCCTGCGTTCTGAATAACCACCCCTGCTCCCCCGCCCCTTCACTTTATCGGCTTGAAATTATCATTCCGATTCTGATCGATCAGCAACCCCAGCGGGTCAACCCCCGCTACCTTCGGCTCGCCGTTAACCACCACCGTGATTTCATGCTCCCCCCGCGTCAGCCTGTATTTTTTCAAATAAAGGAATCGCTTCTCCGTCCGCCCCGCCGCATCCACCGTATCCGCCCCCAACACCCCGATATCGATAAAGTCATTCATCCCGACGGCAGGCACGTCGTTCCGTTGATCATCCTTATAATTCTTCCCGACGTCTACCCGCAGCGTTACTTTATACTCATTCGGCCGCCCCGTCTTAACCGCCGAAACCCCAATGACCTTGTTGTCATAGAACGTCCGCTTCTCCCAGGTGTCGGTCAAATAATATTGCATCGAATCCGGAACATGCTTTTTCAGCACCGCATAAAGATCATTCGCCCCCGGATACGGCCCATGCGCCCGAAATGCAAAGGAATCATTGAATTCCCGCAATGCCGCATTCATGCTGTCTTCCCCGATCAGGTCACGCAACCCATAGAGGACAAGCCCCGCTTTGTTGGCCCACTCGAACCAGAAATTCGCCGTCAACACCGGATGCTCCGGCACCGTCAACCTGGGCCGGACAACATAATACACCCAGATTTGGTCCTCCAGAAATGTGTGCATATTAGCCTTTCCATATTTCTTCTCCTGCATGACCAGCGCATCATATCCGGGAAGCCCTTCCGAAATGACCAGCGAACCAATTGTGTTGTTAGGCGCTACCGCAAACCGCCACCATTGCTGCGCCAGGTGTAGCGCAGTCGACTTATACAGGTAGTCAAACTGGTCCGGATCGGTAAAATGCGCATTCCAGCCATTGGATTCACCATAGACATTCATCGTCGACAATGCCCCTTCCCGCGGTCCGTTATCCGCGAGCTCAACCTGCCGGATATTGTTGAACGGATAGCCGCCATAGGCCTTCGAGAAATAGCGTAACCCATCCTTGTAGGCGCCCATATATCTGTCGAGATTTGCTCCCTGGGCCGGGTTGTAGAAAATATCGATCGCCGCCGGGTGATCCAGCTGCACACTGTCCCTTCTGTCGGAGTATTTTGCGGAAAATACGGCGAAAGGTGGATACATCCCCGGCCGGTCCAGCCGGTAGTGAAAATAATTCCGGCCGTTTGCCGCCGTCCACCTGGCCAGGAGGTCGCCATTACACACCGCTGTCTGCTCACGCGGTACACTAACGGTCACGTCCATTCGTTGTAAAGAAGCAGCCTTCCCCGCTTTTAAAGCATTGATACCGGCCTGGTCATTCTGCGCGAGGTCTTCATCTATCTTTGGCGGCAACCCGGCTTTTTTCCGGACATACTCGCTGCCCACTTCGTCATCGTCATCATATCCGAGGCCTGGTAACCCACCCGTAAAAATGGTCCCGTTGTTCAACAAA
Organism: Puia sp.; assembly: GCA_035948015.1. Taxonomy (GTDB): domain Bacteria; phylum Bacteroidota; class Bacteroidia; order Chitinophagales; family Chitinophagaceae; genus Puia. Next base: position 17,581 of record DASZJO010000024.1, on the reverse strand, counting down.
TGCCCCGCAAAAGGCCCGTTCTCAAATCCCTCGTGAATAGTCTCCGACCAGACCGACAGGACCACCGAATCCCCGGGCGCCATTGGCTTGTCGAACCGGTACAGGCGAAAGTCTGCCGTATCGTGCGCAGGCTTGAACCAGCTGAATTTCGCGCGTGAATATAGCAACGGACTGGTATAGGACAAGGTTCGCCCGTTTTCGGCAATCCCATAATCGGTCAGCCCATCCGCATCCAGCAGCATCTCGGTGATCGGCTGATTGGTTTGATTGACGAGCGTTACACTTGCCTGCATCAGCTCCTTCTTCTCTTCCGGGTAAAGGTCGATCGATGCCGTGATACTGATCATCTTCGGCAAGGGCAGCCGCTCATATTTTTTCAACGCCTTCTCATAGATGATCGCCCTGTCCTGTTCTTCCCCCTTTGTCAACCATTGATTCAGGTAGCTGACGTTGTAATAGATAAATCCGCCGACACCGAGAAATAGGACGATCAGGCCCGTACCGATGCTTTTCGTCGCCCCGGTAAGCCGTTCCGGGATCAGCCGCCACCGCTCCTTTAGCGAAGTGCTAACCCCGCGGTGATACCACAATGCCGCCAGCACGATCAGCAATCCGGCGCCCAATGCCCAATACAGGTCGAACCAACTGATCGGGCCGGCCATATGACCCATTCCGTCCATATCCGTAATCCCGGTATCCGGTGTAAAGGAATACAACAACAGATGGTAATTGAACGTCCCCGTTTTATCCAGGAAGAACATCCCCAGCCACAAGGGTGCTACTATCGCATAGCCTGCAAACTTATTATTGAAGATCACCTGGATCGCATAGCAAAGGACCGCCCCTGCCATGAGTTTCGGCAACAGGATCACCAGAAGATAGACCAGCCACGCACCCCAGTTAAAATGCGTATACCCCTTCAATAGTTGTACGATGACACCCACCACCAGTGGCAGGAAGGCTAAACTCAGGCTGATCACGAGCAGCGAGAATAGCTTGGATCCATTCAGCACCCAATTTGGCGGCGGCAGTGAGTCGTTGATAAACGCATAGCGCGTAAGCTTATCGCGGTGCAAGGTCTCGCCGGTATAGAACATGATAATAAAAAAGACAAAGAAGGAGAACCCATTATCAAAGATCGCCAATTGCGTTACCGTCCGCGGGTAGTCGGAAACTCCATAGTATTCATTCCCCATCCAGAAAGCGAATCCAAGGAATGCACTTCCCAGACCGATGATCACCCAAAAATAATTGTCGCGGATGATGTTCAACAACTCGATCCGGATCAACCCGATCAGCGTTTGACGGTTATATTTGCCCGTGAAATTCAATGCCGGTATTTTCAGCGCGACATTCGACCGGATACTTAGCTCATACACAGCTGCCTTATCGCGCCGGCCGGCGAAAAAGGTCTCAAAATTGAACCGGAGATAAGTGAGGACAGCGGTCACAAGCCCGATCCCCGGCCACAACAGCCGGTTGATCAGCAAGGGCCCCGAGACTGCGATCAGGTTATTATTTTTCTGAATGTAATTGGAACTCATCATCTGCGCCCGGATCCAGTTCAACGCAAAAGGATCGGCGACCCCGATGACCGTAACGTTATTCGTGTGGTTAAGAAAGAACAACGCAATGAAATAAAACAGGAACAACATCAACCCGCCAAAATAGATGATTTTTACATCCCGGATTACCGCCACAAGCCCATAGAACAAGGCCGACGTAAAGAGGATATTCGGCAGCGCCAGCGTCAAGAATGGAAAAAGATAATACATGGGCTTGTTCGGCCCGTACTCCGCCGTCACCGTTTTCCCGATGACCGGCCCCAGATGAGTGCCCAGCCAGATCCCGATCGGGATTGCGAGCGCGATCCCGATCATAAAGACAAAGGACCCACAGAACCGCCCCCAGAAATACCCGGGCTTTGTTATCGGATAGGTGAGGTAATAGTCCTTGGTCTGATATTCGATATCCCGGAACATAGCCGTCCCCATTACCGACGAGCTGACGAGCGTCATCATAAACGTCATGGCGCAGCACCAGAAGCTGATGAGATAAGGTGAATTGATGTGTTCCTTTTCGCCGAAGGGCAAAGACCCGGTGCTAAAGGCGAACAGTGTAAAAACCAGCACGCCCAGGAAATACAGGTAGACGGCCGGTCTGCGGATCCGGTTCCGGATCTCGAATAGAAAGATTTCGGTAAACATGGTTATATAGTATTTACATCAACCCGACTGGAAATAGTACTGAAATAAACATCCTCTAAATTGGGCACGGCAGGCACAAATCCGTCCTCTGGCTCCGTATCCGGCGACAGCACCCGGATATGAAGCTTTCCTCCCTTCAGCTGGGTGGAAATGACCTTATAGATATCCCGGTAATACCGGATCTCTGATTGCTCGATCGACTTCGAAAACACCGACCCTTCCAGCTCCTTCACCGCCAGTTCCGGATCCCCCGCGTACAGCACCTCGCCGTGGCAGATGATCGCAAAACGCGAACACAGCGTACTCACATCCTCCACGATATGCGTCGACAGGATAACGATCGTGTTCTCCCCCAGCTGGCTCAGAAGATTGTAAAAGCGGTTGCGCTCCGCCGGATCGAGACCCGCCGTGGGCTCATCCACGATGATCAGCTTGGGATCCCCGATCAGCGCCTGCGCAATCCCAAAACGTTGTTTCATCCCGCCTGAATAAGTGCCGAGATGTTTCCGGCGATCTTTGTAAAGATTGACTTTCTCCAGCAGCCCCTGAACCACATCATGACGTTCCCCGGCATGCTCAACACCTTTCAGTTTTGCGATATGATCCAGCATCCGCTCCGCCGAGACTTTAGGATAGACCCCGAATTCCTGCGGTAGATAGCCCAACAGCTGCCGGACCCGCGTTTTATTGCGCAAGACATCGAGGCCGTCGAGAAATACCGTTCCCGAGTCCGCCTCCTGCAGGGTGGCGATCGTTCGCATCAATGACGATTTGCCGGCCCCGTTGGGGCCAAGAAGCCCGAACATTCCATTTCCCATCGTCAGTGATACATCCTTCAAGGCCTGCACCCCGTTGGCATAGGTTTTTGACAGCGAGTCGATAACAAGTATCATGGTTGATTGATTTTCAAAAGTCCTTTTGCCGCGGCGCCATTGATTTCGAACACCGCACTGTCGGCCAGATGAATATTGAGATTCAGCGCCCCCCGCATCCCGATAGAAAGCCGGGCGCCGTTCAAGACATCCAGGTCACCGCCGCCAAATTGATTGCCCTCACCAAGCGTCAGGTCCGCACCCCGACCCATGGCTCCCGCGAGGCGCTTTACGGTGTCATTTTGCAGTACCACTTTCGCGGCGTTTTGCTGTCCGACGACCAGACTGTCAAGGTTAAATCCCGAGATGACCGAAGGCCGGAACCACGGAAAATTGGCAACACTATCCGTTATTACCGCTTTTCCAACGCTATAGCGGGCATCGGCCTTGAATTCCTTAAGGACCGGGCAGGAGACAAAGAGGAGGTGCTCGCCGAACGCAACGCGGAAATGATCCAGGAACCGGGCATTGATGACCAGCCTGGTCCCCTCCTGACGGATCTCGAGAAAGTCGTGGATACCTGGATTGGCCAGGACTTTATACTCTCCAGGTACCACCAGGATATTGATCGCCGTCGAAGAATTCAGTTCGATCCGGTCAAATCCTGTAAAATTCATCTTTTCATAATCGTAGTATGGCCTGGTATAGTCCCCTTTACGGAAGGCCGCGTCCAGCTGGAGGTCATACATCACTACCCCCGCTCCCAGCAGCACCATCGAGCTTAGGAATATTTTAATGCTTGTCTTCATGATCATGTTGTTTTGAGCGGAGCTGTCGGGCGACATACGCCTCATACTGCTTCTGGATCTCCGCCATCGAAATCCCCAGCAAATAAATATTTTTAAAAAATTCAGGCAGATACTCCCGCAGAACGGCCTCTTTCCGAAAGGCAATGACCCGCGGCAACCCGTCTTCCGCCACGAAGAGACCCTGGCCGCGTTTGTTGTAAACGATCTTCAATTCCTGCAGGAACTCATACGATCTCATCACCGTGTTCGGGTTTACTTCCAGCTCGACCGCGAGATCCCGCACCGAAAGTATCTTCTCGCCAGCCTTCCATTTGCCGGTAAGGATATTTTCGCAAACCAGACCCGCGATCTGTAGGTATATTGCTTCGTTTTCTTTGAATTCCATGATCAAACCTGCTTTTCCTTTAACCGGTAATAAGTCGCAATCCAGCCCAGCACCGCAACGGCGAGCATCAGCCACAGGATGAATACCGAGCTTTCATGACCGATCCCGATCGAATAATACCCTTCGCCCTTATAGAAATTGAAATGTCCAAATGGAATAGACAGCTTTTCCACCTTGGCCCCCGTGATGATCTTCAGGAAAAGACTGTTCCCGAGCAATACGACCATAAGACTGACAAAGAAGCTGAACCCCGTCTTGACGAACTGCAGCTTCCTGAAGAAAATAGCGCCGAATAGGGCGATTGCATGGACTTCAGTAAACAAGACCCATAAGACCAGCATATCTTCCTGGTCAATGCTGAAGAAGGCAAATTGCTGGCCCGCACTCAAATGCCGCATGCCGGCCAGCGCCAGGAGCGCCAGGTAGTATACCGCCGTATATACCACCAGGAAGATGGGATAGGAATACAGCCAGCCGACCAGGAATTTCTCAAAGACGGTTGCGGGCAGTGTCAGCGCGGGGATCGCCTTGTTCTTCTCGCCGTAGTCGGAGAATACCGTACTGGCGAAAATTCCACCCGCAACGAACAGCACTATCACAAAGCTCGCCGTCTGAAATCCCGTATCCGGCGCGTCCGGAACCACGATAAACAGAAAAACCCCGCTCAGAATGAGCACGCCGGCAAGGACGCCGACGGACATAAGGTAGACCCGGTAATGTTCCGCCGTATGCTTGACGAACAATCGCGCGAACCGCCTGAAGCTGAAAAACTCATTCATGACCGCCCCCTTTTTTTAAAACTTGTACGAGCCCGCTGCCCCCCGTTGTGATGCCGTTGAAGAATAGCTCGAGATCCATTTTACTGTACTTGCCGGCAACATTCTCCAGGATAACGTGCTTTCCCCGCAGGCTCTCTTCCGCATAGAGGACGTTCATACCCCTGGTGTCATCGTAAACGCCGAACAATAATTTTTCCGTCAGGTCATCTACGGAATGATTTACCACGATCCGGTGATCATCCAATACCAGTATCGTGTCGATCAAACTATCGAGATCCCGCACCTGGTGAGTGGAGATGATGACACAGCGGTCTTCGTTGAGGCCGGATGCGATCAGCTTTCGGAACTGTACCTTTGAGGGGATATCCAACCCATTGGTGGGTTCGTCGAGGATCAATAGGGAAGTATTCGTGGCAAGCCCGAACGCGATCATGAATTTCTTTTGCTGACCAAACGACATCCGGTTCATCACCGCTTCCGGATCGACATCGAGGGTCTTGAGATTGGCATAGAAATCCGTAATGCTGAACCGGGGATAAAAGGCCGCCGTGTTTTTCAGGAATTGTCCCGGTGTAAGCGGCGGCACATAGATTTCCTCCGGCAAAATGAACAGCTCCTCCATCAACGCGACCGCCCGCCCAGCCGCTGCCATCCCCTTGACCATACAGCTGCCGCGATCCGGATAGGCCAGCCCCGCGATGATCTTCAGCAGGGTGGACTTGCCCGCTCCGTTCTTGCCCAACAAGCCGTAGACATGCCCCGAATTCAGTCTCAGACTGAGATCCCGGAAGACCGGCCTGCCCTTCCTGTATTTGAAATCAAGGTGCTCGATAGTGACCATATTAGTGTATTAGTAAGCTAGTACACTTCAAACATAGGCTCAAATTTCCAATCCTGCAAATAAAATTTTTCGCCGCCCCCAATCTTCCCCCCGCAAACTCCCGCCCCCGTCGCCGCACACTCCTTGTATCGAATCCGACCAACCTTTCCAACCCGAATCTCTCCAATCTCCTGACCCCCAGCCACCTCGCACTCTGGCACCCAATTCGCTGCCCTCCCGTAACAATCCTGGTCATCATGTTCAAAAACTACTTCACCATCGCCTGGCGGAACCTCCTCCGCAACAAAACATTCTCCATCATCAACATCCTCGGCCTCTCCATCGGCATGACCGCTGCCCTCCTGATCGGCCTGTGGATACACAACGAACTGAGCATCGACCGCATCTACCCTAAGACCGACCAGCTCTACCTGCTCAACAACCGCGACACCGTCAACGGTGAGATCTGGGTCTGGAACCAAACCCCAAAATCCCTCGTCCCCGTCCTGAAAAAAGATTACCCCGGGGTGGAAGACGCCACCCGCTACATGGGCAATCGATTCCTGATCACCGTCGGCGATTCGCACTTCAACAGCAACGGCGGCATCGTCGACAGCGGTTTCCTCCCCATGTTTGGATTCCCCATGCTCGAAGGTGAGCCCACCCGAGCCCTCAGTAGCACCTACAACATCGTTCTCACCCAACAAATGGCAAAACGGCTTTTTGGTAATGAAAACCCGATGGGCCGGACCGTCCTTATCGACAGCAACGACAACTTTACGGTCACCGGCGTTTTGAAAGACCTGCCTTCGACGACTTCCTTTAAATTCGATTATCTGGTTCCGTGGTCGTACATGGCGCATCTCGGCTGGAATGACGAACAGAACTGGAGCAACTATTCTGTCGCTACCTATGTCCTGCTGAAACCAGGTATGACCCGTGAGGCCTTCGACACCCAGGTCGGCGATATCGGCCGCACTCACGGCAAAGTAACCGCGCATGTCTTCACGCAGCCTATGAGCCGCCTCAATCTCTATTCCAAAGCGCAAAACGGTCAGTTGGTAGGAGATAAGATCATCACCGTCCGCCTCTTCACCGCCATCGCCGCCTTCATCCTGCTGATCGCTTGTATCAATTTCATGAATCTCTCTACCGCTCGCAGCGAACGCCGCGCCCGCGAAGTAGGCGTCCGTAAAGTGGTCGGCGCTGCCCGCGGATCGCTGATCGCCCAGTTCATCGGCGAGAGCACACTCACTGCCGCCCTTGCATTTATCACCGCGCTTTTTCTAGCCTATATCAGCCTCGGCGCTTTCAACCAACTGATCGGTCAGGAACTGGCGATCAACTACAGCAGCCCGGCCTTCTGGCTCTTCAGCATCGGCTTTGTCCTCTTCACCGGATTACTCGCCGGCAGCTACCCTGCATTCTATCTCTCCTCTTTCCGGCCCGCCGGCGTCCTGAAAGGATCCTTCAAAAAAACAGGCACGCTCATCACCACCCGCAAGGTGCTCGTCGTCCTCCAATTCTCCTTCGCGATTCTCCTGATCATCTGCACCGCAATCGTATTCAAACAGCTTCGTTATGGCATCAACCGCGATGCCGGCTACAACCGCGATCAGCTTGTCTATTTTTTTGCTGAAGGTCCGGCGCATGACCACTATGACGCTATCCGCCAGGAGTTCCTCAGCAGCGGCGCCGCTACTTCGGTCACGTATTTGCCCGGACCCATCACTCAGCATTGGAGCGACGGCCAGGGCTTCCACTGGCCGGGCAGCACAACACAGGAAGAACAAACCGATTTCCGGACCTATGCTGCTACGTCCGATTTCGTAAAAACGTTGGGTATTACCCTCCTGCAGGGTCGCGACATAGACGTCTATAAATACAAAAGCGACAGCGATGCTGTCCTGTTAAACGAATCTGCGGTAAGGACCATGCAGCTGAAAGACCCCATTGGCCAGTTGATCAGCCGGGGTAACGAGCGTTTCCATGTCGTTGGAGTGATCAAGGATTTTATCCTCGAGTCCCCTTTCACCAGCGAGATCGTGCCCATGATCATCAGCGGTCCCCGCTACGTCTGGCTCCAGGTTGTCCATTTCAAGCTCAACCCGGCGCACTCCACCGCGACCGACCTTGCACTTGCCGAAAAGATCTATCATAAATACAACCCCGCCTATCCCTTCGAATATAAGTTTGCGGATGAATCGTACGCGCAGAAATTTAAGGCCGAACAACAGACCACCAAATTGTCAGCACTTTTCGCCGCCCTCACCATCTTTATTTCTTGTTTGGGATTATTCGCCCTCGCCGCCTATACGGCGGAGACCCGCATCCGCGAGATCGGCGTCCGCAAAGTCCTGGGCGCCACCGTGACCAGTATCGCTACCCTGCTGACCCGCGACTTCATCCTCCTCGTGCTGATCGCCTTCCTGATCGCCGCGCCCGTCGCCTGGTTCGTCATGAACAATTGGTTGCTGAACTATGGCTACCGCGTCAGCATCGGCTGGGATACTTTCGCCCTCTCAGGCCTGCTGGCCGTCGCCATCGCCGCGATCACCGTCAGCTATCAATCCGTCAAAGCGGCACTGGCCAACCCGGTAAAAAGTTTGCGCACAGAGTGAGCGCAACCCCCCGGCTGACCCGTTGTGATCGGGTAGATTAAGGAACCGACCTGCTTTTATCGGGCATCATCCAGATCCCCGCAAAGAACGCTACCGTCCCAAGCACCCCCCCGGCAAACATCAGTCCAAGATGCCTGGCCGCATCTCCGGTGTTCATCATCACAAATGCTGCAACAAGGCTAATAATTCCACTACCTGACACAATACCGCCCCGGATCGTCTTATCCATATTTCTTAGTTTTTCTACGTATATCGTTTCAAAAGCCGTTCCACAACCGAAACCGGCCTCCCCGCCCAAGCGGCGGCCCAAGCCGTCCCCGCCGTCCCCCGCCTTTTCCCCGCCAAAACCACCACCACCTCCCTTTAAAACCTTGCCGGTAATTCCCAAAATTTTCCCAAAACCGGGGATTAAAAGCAACATTTTTACCCCCTCGCGTTACTTTAGTGATCATGCTAACCATTCACGACCTTCATTTCCAGAATGAGATCGTCCCGCTGTTCGACCACGTTTACAACGAGTTCGCTCGGGACGTGCTGCTTCAATGGATGACGGACAGGCCCTCATCCGTCGATGAGATTTATGCCCGCCAGGACATCCTCAAGGCATTGATCGGGCATGACCACCTTTATCGTCCTTTTGCATACACGCGCACCGAATTCCATGAGGCTTTCAGCTACCTGAAAGAGGTCGGGGCCCGCCAAGCAACGGGTTTTTTCTTCTCCCGCGCCCGGCGGAGCAGGGAGATCGGCCAGTTGAGTAATCTTTTTATTTTTTTCCACAAGATCGATGAGGCCTGGTTCCGCGACTTGCGCATGACCGAATTCCCGGATGAATTCCGGCAAACCATCACCCGCATCCGCCGGATATTCTTAGACCTGGAGTTGAAGCGCAACTATGACATCGTCCGCACCCGCAGCCTGACCGCGACGGAACTACCCCGGCTGACCCGCCTGGTAAAAGACAAGATCCGCACCGGCGAGGTCGACGAGTTTTGGAATGACTTCTTCTTCTTCGAAGCCTGTCTTTCCCTGGCAAAAGGGATCGTCAAACATCAATTCCGGTTCCCCGCATTCATAAAGGAAGGACTTTTTATAAAGGGGTTCTATCACCCGCTGATCCATAACCCAGTGGTCAACAACATCGAGGTCACGGAGACGGTCACCCTGATCACCGGCCCGAATATGTCCGGCAAATCAACCCTGCTCAAATCCATCGGGCTTTGCGTGACCCTTGCCCACCTTGGCCTCGCCGTACCAGCCGAAAAATGCGAGCTGCCCTGGTTCGAATTCATCTCCATCGCGATCAACCTAAATGACGATATCCTGAACGGCTACTCCCACTTCATGACGGAAGTGATGAACCTGAAGAACGTCCTTCTCCAGGCCCACGAGACGCGCCGGTGCTTTGCCATCTTCGACGAGCTCTTCCGCGGCACCAATCCCGAAGATGCCCTCGCCATCTCCCGCCGTACCATCCGCGGCCTTACCCGGTTCAGAGACTGCTGCTTCTTTATCTCCACCCACCTCCATCAGCTAAAGGAATCCACCCTGGCGGACCGCAACGTTCGCACGCACTATATCGACTGCCAGCTGGTCAGGAACAAACCGGTCTTCACCTATACCCTCCGCGACGGCTGGTCCGACCTCCGGATCGGCCAGATCATTTTCGAACAGGAAGGGCTTGATCACCTCCTGAACGATAACACACAGCCCGCTGCATCGCCATCAGCCAATCATCTTCCACACCAACAACATCCTCATGCTGCGCAACTTCTTCAAAGTCACCCTCCGCAACCTCTGGCGGAATAAAACATTCTCCTCCATCAACATCCTGGGCCTTGCTATCGGCATGGCTTCCGCCCTTCTGATCGGCCTCTGGATCAACAATGAATTAAGCGTCGACCGCTTCTATACCAACAAGGACCGCATCTACCACATGTACAGCCGGGAGATGTTCAACGGCACGATGGATGCCGGCGGCCGCACTCCTTCCCCCCTTGCCGCCGAGCTGAAGAAGAACTACCCGGAGGTTGAAGACGCCTCCCGCTTCCGGACCGTCTATTTCCTGATGACGGAAGGAGAAAAGCATTTCAACCTCGAAGGCGCCTTCGCCGACTCCGGCATCTTGTCTATCCTGGACTTCCCGCTGCTGCAAGGCAACGCCCGGACCGCCCTCAACAGCCGTCAGGGCATCGTGCTGACCGAACACCTCGCGAAGAGCCTTTTTGGCGCCGAAGACCCCATGGGCAAGACCGTTCGGATCGACAGCACCGACAATTTCACGGTGACGGGTATCCTGAAAGACCTGCCGCCCAATACCGAATTCACCTTTCAATATCTGCTCCCCTGGACCTATGTCGACAAATTGGGCTGGGATGCGATCGGCGGCACCTGGCAATACGCCAATTCCGGCTGCTTCGTTCTGCTGAGGCCGGGCGCATCGGAGAGTGAATTCAACAATAAGGTTCGTTATATCAACCGCCTTCACGTCGCAGCAGGGGAGGGGGCCGACCGCGAGATCTTCGCCAACCCCATCACCCGTGAACACCTCTATTCTAAGGCGGAGAACGGCGTTCTCGTCGCCGGCCGCATCCGGACCGTTCAGCTGTTCATCCTCATCGCCGTCTTTATCCTCCTGATCGCCTGTATCAACTTCATGAACCTCAGCACGGCCCGCAGTGAACGCCGCGCCAGAGAGGTCGGCATCCGCAAGGTCGTCGGGGCCCTTCGAGTTTCGCTCATCACCCGGTTCATCGGCGAAAGCATATTCATCGCCACTATCGCCTTTATCCTGGCCGTCGGCATCGTCATGGCCGGCCTGAACGCCTTCGACCAGGTGATCGGCATTCCCCTGACGCTCGACCTGCGCAGCCCGCTATTCTGGCTGTTTTCCGCTGGATTTGTTCTTTTCACCGGCATTCTCGCAGGCAGCTATCCCGCTTTCTTCCTGTCCGCCGCCCGCCCCGTTAGAGTCCTAAAAGGCGCGACTACAAAGTTTAACACCCTGATCACACCCCGTAAAGTCCTCGTCGTCCTCCAATTTACTTTCGCCATTATCCTCATCACCTCCACCCTCATCGTCGAAAACCAGCTCCGCTACGCGCGCAGCCGCGACACCGGCTACAACAAAGACCGGCTGGCCTTCACCTTTGTCCAGGGCGATGTATTGCCGCACTACGACGCGATCAAACGCGACCTCCTGTCCAGCGGCGCCGCCGTTGGCGTCACCAAAACATTCTCCCCCATGACCCGCGTCTGGGGTGAAACAACCGGCTATTCCTGGCGCGGCAGCACCCCGGCAGATAAACAGCTCTATTTTGTCCAGTACGAAGCGGACGCAGACTTCGTAAAGACAACCGGCACCCAGCTTATGGCCGGCCGGGATATTGATCTGAACGACTATCCCACGGATAGTACGGCGCTGCTGCTCAACGAAGCAGCCGTCCGCATGATGCGTCTCCCCAACCCCCTGGGCGCAATCGTCACCGACGCAAACGGCGTCCCTTTCCATGTCGTCGGTGTCATCAGGGATTTCCTTATTGCCAGCCCCTATGGAACGATCAACCCGATGATCATCCGCGGGCTCGCCACCGGCTATCCCGTTATCCATTTCCGACTCAACCCGGACCGCCCCCTCGCCGCCGACGTAGCCGCAGCTGAAAAGATCTTCCGGCACTACAATCCCCAATATCCTTTCGAGATCAATTTTGTCGACGACATCCACAACGCCAAGTTCCGGGCCGAACAACAGGAAGGCACCCTCGGCATCCTGTTCGCCATCCTGACTATTTTTATCTCCTGCCTCGGCCTCTTCGGCCTCGCCGCCTATATGGCCGAAAGCCGGACCCGCGAGATCGGCATCCGCAAAGTTCTCGGCGCCTCCGTCGCCGGCATCACTATCCTGATCTCCGGCGATTTCATTAAACTCGTTGCGATCGCCCTTGTCCTCGCCACCCCGATCGCCTGGCTGAGCATGAACAGCTGGCTTCAGGGATTCACTTATCGGATACACATCACCGGTGGCATCTTCCTCCTGGCCGGCCTCCTCGCCATCGGCATCGCCCTGCTGACCGTCAGCTACCAATCCATCCGCGCCGCCCTGACCAACCCGGTAAAAAGTTTAAGGTCCGAATAAAGCGCCCCCCATTTTTGGCTACAACATCCATAGATTCGGCTACGCCCATCTCCCCGCGCTAACCGAATTTTACATCATCAAAAAAGCCAAAAAATGAAACTCGTCATCACCGGTTCCTTAGGGAATATCAGCAAACCCCTGGCCGAACAACTCGTTCAGCAGGGCCACACCGTCACGGTCATCAGCAGCAACCCTGATAAAGTACAGGCCATCAGGGCCATCGGCGCCATCCCCGCCATCGGGTCCATCGAAGACCCTGCCTTTCTGGCCGCCACTTTCAAGGGCGCCGACGCGGTATACCTGATGGAGCCCCCGGGAGGTTTCTTCGACCCAAATTTCGATATCTATGAGCACTGCAACCGCCTTGCCCATTCCTTTGTCCAGGCCATTCAACAGTCGGGTGTCAAACGTATCGTCCACCTAAGCAGCATCGGCGCCCATACCGATAAGGGAAACGGCATCCTTGCATTCCATTATAACGTCGAGCAGATCCTCAACCAGCTGCCCGCAACAGTCGCTATCAGCTTCATGCGGCCCGTCGGATTCTACTATAACCTCTTGTCCTTTATCCCCGCGATCAGGAATCAGGGCGCCATTGTATCCAATTACGGCGGAGACGACAAGGAACCCTGGGTGGCGCCGGTCGATATCGCATCAGCCGTCGCTACACAGCTCACCCAGCCGTTCGAAGGCCGGACCGTACATTACATCGCCAGTGACGAACTCTCGCCCAATGAAGTAGCTGCCATCCTCGGAAAGGCCATCGGCAAGCCCGAATTGAAATGGATAGCCATCCCCGACGAGCAGCTGCTAAATGGAATGCTTGCCATGGGGATGAACAAAGGCGTGGCACGGGGCCTGGTAGAAATGAATGCGTCCCGGCGCGGCGGCCGGCTCTATGAAGACTACTTTCGCCACCAGCCCGTGCTTGGGAAGACAAAAATGACCGAATTTGCAAAAGATTTTGCAGCCGCCTATGCAGCAACAACCCTGCAGCCGGCGGCACATTGATCAAAAGAACAAATCATGCGAACAGTACTAATCACAGGAGCCAACAAAGGCATCGGACTGGAGACGGCGAGACAACTAGCCAAACTCGACCACCAGGTATACCTCGGCAGCCGGGACGCAGCCCGGGGCAAGGAAGCCGTAAATAAATTAAAAGCCTCCGGGCTAACCAACGTCGAATTTTTACAGATCGACGTCACCGACAATCGCTCCATCCAAAAAGCCAAAGCGGCGCTGGAAGCCAGCATAGACGCACTGGACATCCTGATCAACAACGCCGGTATCGCCGGCGCACAACCTCAGAACATCGCCACCACGGACATCGAAATATTACGGACTGTATTCGAAACCAATTTTTTCGGCGCCGTTCAAACCACCGCGCACTTTCTACCGTTATTAGATAAGTCCGCCGCACCCGTCATCGTCAACGTTTCCAGCGAGCTCGGCTCCCTCGCCCGCCATAGCGGCCCGGAGCGGAACCCCAACTGGGATAATTATGATGCCTATAGTTGCTCAAAGACCGCGTTGAACGCGTTTACCCTGGCCCTGGCTAATCAATTCCGAAATACCAAATTCAGGATCAACGCCGTCACGCCCGGATTTACCGCAACCGACCTCAACCAGTTCCGGGGCCCTCAGCCCGTCGAAGAGGGCGCCAAACATATCGTAAAATATGCGATCATCGGCCCGGACGGACCAACCGGAAAATTTTTCAGGGACGGGGTCGTAGCCTGGTAAGATTATGAACAACATCCATCGCATAAAAAGCATCACCGAATTTCACGAGTTCCGGCAATTGCCGAAACCCCAACACCCGCTCATCAGCGTGGTCAACGTGGAAGACATCCGGCATGCCGAAAACGAAGAGCCTCTGAGTTTGATGCTGGACTATTACAATATCTCGCTCAAGCGAAATTTCAGCGGCAAATTCCGGTATGGCCAGAAGGACTATGATTTTGACGAAGGCGTCATGTTCTTTATCGCACCGGGCCAGGTATTCCGGGTCGAGCACGACTACAGCAGCCCGATCCGCCAATCGGGGTGGATGCTTCTGATCCATCCCGACTTCCTCTGGAATACCCCATTGGCCAAATCGATCCGGCAACACGAATTCTTCGACTACGCGGTAAATGAAGCCCTCTTCCTTTCCGAAAAAGAAGAATCGGTCATAACCAGGATAATCTCGACCATCCACCAGGAATATCAATCCAATATCGACAAATTCACCCAGGGTATTATCATCTCCCAGATTGAGACCCTTCTTAGCTACGCGGAACGGTTCTATCACCGCCAGTTCATCACTCGAAAAATCGCAAACCATCAGATCCTTGACCGGCTGGAGAATATCCTGGAGGAATACTTTACCGCGGAAGACCTCATTAAAAAAGGTTTGCCCTCCGTACAGGAAATCGCCACCCGGCTCAACGTGTCCCCCAACTACCTGAGCGGCCTGCTGAAAGTATTGACCGGCCAAAGCACCCAGCAGCATATCCACGAAAAGCTCATCGAAAAGGCGAAGGAGAAACTTTCCACGACGAATGCCTCCGTCAGCGAGATCGCTTACGATCTGGGGTTTGAGCACCCGCAGTCCTTTAGCAAATTCTTTAAAACAAAAACCAAGCTTTCACCCCTCGAATTCCGCCAGTCATTCAATTGATAACTCCGCCGCACCTGGCCCCGCCCCTACACATAACTGAGCCACCATTTGGAATTCCGCCGCTTATACCCGCTAAACCACCTGCAAGGCCCGTACATCAAAACCACCACCACCAGCCACACCGCGTACATCCCCGCCAGCGACAAGCCAAACCCCGGCGGATCGAAAAAGAGGGGATCATCCGGCGTAACGATCTGCCCGGCCCCATACCCTTGCAGAATAAAGACCACAATGGTGCATAACCCGATCAGGTACCAATGGATCACATAGTAAAAGAACGGTACATTCCCATACACGACGATCGCCGAAACGAATCGATTCCTTACTCCCTCCGTCACCGCCAGAATGATCAGCGCCGGCCCTAACGTCATCAACAAATACATCAGCGAACAAGGATACTTCGTCACATTCAGAAAGGATAGCACCGTCAATCCGGAGGTCTTCTGCACGGACCACGGCGCCGGATCGCCATAAAGATTAAAGCCGCGCAACACCAGGAATCCGAGAAGCGCCCAAAGCCCCGTTCGCATCAGCAACCTCCGCCGCCTCGCCGCATCGAACCCCGACCCATACATCGGCGCAACCGCATATCCCAGAAGCATCACCCCCGTCCAGGGCAGCAGAGCATAAATCACCCAGGCATAATGATGGGGGAATACCTTCACCATATTGGAGGTTCCGAAGCCGGACGCCGACATTAACAAATGCCAGACAAACGTTTTGCCCAACGCCCCGGCCCCGGTATAGTCAAAAATGTTATGCCCCAGGAATATCATCGCTCCGATAACCCCGATCATCAACCGCGAAACCCCCAGCCGGATCAGCAGACCCAATAACAGCATGCTCCCGCCGATCGTCCAGATCACTTGCAATACCACGAAATGATACAGTGGATCGAGTGTTAGCCCGGGAGCGATCACCAGGATCTCGACCGCAACCAACCACAACCCCCGCTTCATCAACAAGGAGCTCAGCTGCCGCTGCGTCCGCCGCGTTCCCGCCAGCCAGGCCGAGATCCCGCTGAGGAAGACAAAGACCGGCGCACAGAAATGAGTGATCCAACGCGTGAAGAAGAGTAGGGGAGTGGTCGTGGCCAGATCGGTCGGATCGGGATGATCCTTTAAAAGGTGATCCCTGCAATGGTCGATCGCCATGATCAGCATCACTGCGCCGCGCAACAGATCTATCGATTCGATCCGGGTAGCCATATTCCCAAGATACTCATTTCCTTAAATCCTCCCTAAGCCGCCGCCCTATAACAAAAGTTACCCCCCCGCTCGCGCAATTAACCTATCCGGCATAGGGATTGCGGCAATTATCCGCAGGAGGGGCACCAAAATGGCCACTAACACAGTCCGCGAAACCTACCGGCACGGCCAAAGTATCTGGCTCGATCTGATTGACAGACAACTGATCCGGTCCGGAACGCTAAAAGACATGATCGAGAACCAGGGGCTCACCGGGATGACCTCGAATCCAACGATATTCGAGAGATCCATTAGCGGCAGCGACCTCTATTCCGGGGAGATCAAAGACCTCATCGCCAGCGGTAAAGGCAATGAAGAGATTTTTTATTGCCTGGCCCTCGAAGACATTGAGGAGGCCGCCGACCTGTTTAAGCCCGTATACGAAACCGCAGCCAGACCGGGGGCCGACGGCTTTGTCAGCCTCGAAGTCTCACCAAAGCTTGCGCGGGACACCACCGGCAGCATTCAACAGGCTAACCTGCTGTGGAACAAGGCTCACCGAATGAACGTCATGATCAAGATACCCGGGACAGCCGAAGGCATACCCGCCATTCGCCAAAGCATCAGCGAGGGTATCAATATCAATATCACGCTGCTATTTGGGCTCAAACGTTATGAACAGGTGATCGACGCCTACCTGAGCGGATTGGAGGATCGGGTGAAGACCGGGCAGCCTATCGACAACATCGCCTCGGTCGCGAGTTTTTTTCTTAGCCGCATTGATGTCATGGTCGATCCCATGCTCGAATTGAAGGGCCTCCACGACCTCAAAGGGAAAACCGCCATCGCCCTTGCAAAACTAGCCTACACCATCTATAAGAAAGCGTTTACCAGTCATCGTTTTATTGCGCTGGCCGAAAAGGGCGCCCGCCCCCAACGGCTGCTGTGGGCCAGCACCAGTACCAAAGACCCTTCCCTCCCTGACACCAAATATGTAGAAGCGCTCATCGGAAAAGATACGATCGACACACTCCCGCTGGAGACCTTCCACTCCTTCCTTGACCACGGGAAAGTCGCCGACACCCTCGAATCCAATCTCTCTGAAGCAGATCATATCCTTGAAACGGTTCAAAAGAATGGCATCGATCTGGAAGAGATCGC
>DASZJO010000023.1:0-32251 GCA_035948015.1 Puia sp. | reverse complement strand
CCTTATCGACCTTTGCCCAGGCGACGGTGACAGATCAATTTCACAAGATAAACACTGTTGCGGAGGGGCAGGCCTGGATGGCCGCGAATCAGCAGTTAAAACCGGCGATCCTTCATTTGGTGGCCGGGAAGGATTCCACGCTGATCGATAAGCGGCTGCTGCGGCAGAATCAGGGGGATGTCTTTTCGGTTGGGTATGTGACCTATAAGGTGCTCGAATCAAAGGAATCTGTCAAGTACAGGGCAAATTATATTTACCTGGACGGGTCGACGCTATCCCCGTCGGAGGTGGACAGCCTGCGGAAAGTGATCATACAGAAATTAAATGGCGGTGCGAACTGGGATCAGTTATCCGATCAGTACACGATGGATGGGAATGCCACTCACGGGGATACGGGTTGGTTCTTTGGCGAGCTTCAGATGCCAAAGGAGTTCCAGGATGCGGTGAAGGCGCATAAGATGGGGGATGTCTTTTTTGTGGATGTGTCGGATCGCAACTGGCATTATATCGTCAAAAAGACGTTCGATGACGACGATCAGAAGGATGCGACCATCCTGAGGGCTAATGGGCGGTAGGGCCGCCGCCCCGAAGGGCGGGTAGTGCGGCGTGAGCGGGGCGGCGTTAAAGCGGGCGGAGCTTGATGTTGCGCCATTCGCTCGAGCCGGGATGTTGTTGCAGGGCGATCTTTCCTTTTGCTACTTTGGCAAAGTCAGCGAACATTTTATTCCTGAATTTACTGCCCGCTACCATGCGGTTCCATTCGTCGCTCCCGATCTGACCGTCGAATGTCCTGATGCCGTTGAGGTAGAGGGTGAGATGGCCGTGGTTCTGAATGAGGCGCACCTGGTTCCATTCGCCGACGGGATGGGGTTTGCTCACGCTCGAGTCGCCGGCCATGTCATAGAGGCAACCCGCGAGGTGGGTCTGTTTCTTATTGTCGTCGGCGCTGATATTGTCCAGCACCTGCATTTCGGGACCGGTGATATAGGTGGCGGGGTATTTTGGATCTTCCTGGACATCGAAAATAATTCCGCTATTGCCGCCTTTGGAGATCTTCCATTCGAGGTTCAGCTCATAATTCTCATATACACTATTGGTCACGAGGTCGCCGCCGCCGCTTTCCGGCTGGGAGGGATCGAATATGATGGCGCCATTACGCACCTGCCACTTCGATCCCACGGTATCGCGAAGATAGGTGTGCCAGCCCGTTGTCGTCAAACCGTCGAAGAGCAGGATCCAGCCTTGCTGTTTTTCCTGTGGGGTCAGGGTGTTGGGTTGTTGTGCGAAGGCTGCGGCGCCGGTGAGGATGAGGGCGGAAAGGACCAGGATTTTTTTCATTCGTTTCCGATTTAGTGGACCAATTTAGGCTAATTTCATGTATTCAATGTTAAATGGATTATGGTTATGATTAAATTTTGTCATCGGGTATTGTTGACTGTTCTTCTTTTCTCTGGCTATGGGTCGCTGGTTGCGGCGGGTGGCAGGGTTCATGTGATCCCCGAGCCGGTGTCGGTGACGGAAAAACCGGGCAGCTTTAATCTCCGGCAGGGTGCGACGCTGGCGGTCGCCGGTGATTCGACGGCGGGGATCACGGCCTGGCTGATCGGGCAGGTGCGCGATCAAACGGGGATCATGCTGCATGAGGACAAGGGCATCAAGGGAGCGATCGTTGTACAGGTATCGAAAGGATATAAGGGAAAGGGTTCCGATGGGTATAATTTATCGGTGAGTTCTTCGGGTATCCGGATCGAGGCGGGGAGTACAGTGGGGGCATTTTACGGGATGCAGACGCTGTTGCAACTGCTGCCGCCGGGGCGGGGGGACTTCCTGGCGGTTCCCTGTGCAGAGATAGTGGATTATCCGCGGTTCGCGTGGCGCGGGCTGATGCTGGATGTCAGCCGGCATTTCTTCACCAAGCAGGAGGTGATGCGTTATATCGACGAAATGGTACGCTATAAATATAATGTCCTTCATCTTCATCTCAGTGACGATCAGGGCTGGCGGATCGAGATCAAGAGTTTGCCGCAGCTCACCCAGCATGGTGCGTGGCGGGTTCCGCGGACGGGGCGATGGGGCGACTATTTACCGGCGCTGGGTGGTGAGGCGGATACCTATGGGGGTTACTATACGCAGGACGACATGCGGGAAATTATCCGGTATGCGCAGGAGCGGTATGTTACCATTCTGCCGGAGATCGACGTCCCGGCCCATAGCCTCGCCCTTATCTCTTCTTATCCTAATCTATCCTGTACGCAGCTGCCGTACCCGGTGAATCCAGGCGCCCGGCCGCCTTTCCGCGAGGACAATGCGTTGTGTATCGGCAATGATTCGGTATTTCTTGTGCTGGATAAGATCTTTACCGAGCTCGCGGCGTTATTTCCCAGCGAATATATCCATGTGGGTGGGGATGAGGCGTACAAGGGCTTCTGGGCCGACTGTCCCAAATGTCAGAAACGAATGGCCGATGAGCATCTGAAGAATGTGGATGAGTTGCAGAGCTATTTTGTCAAGCGAATGGAGAAGATGCTCACCTCCAGGGGCAAGAAGCTTATCGGCTGGGATGAGATCCTGGAGGGCGGGCTTGCGCCCAGCGCCACGGTGATGAGCTGGCGCGGGATGTCGGGCGGGGTAACGGCGGCGAGGATGGGGCATTCGGTCGTTATGACGCCCTGGGATTTTTGCTATCTGGACCTTTATCAAGGAGAACCTGCCGGCGAGCCGCCGACGTACGGGATGTGCAGATTGAAAGACTCGTATACCTATGATCCGGTGCCGGACAGTATCGATGAGCGGCTCATCCTCGGCGGGCAGGGCAATCTTTGGTCGGAGTCGGTGCCGAACTACCGGCATGTCGAATATATGACGTGGCCGCGGGGGCTGGCGCTCGCGGAGGTGTACTGGAGCCCGAAGTCGAAGCGCAACTGGGATAATTTTGTCGACAGGATGGAGACTGAATTCGTGCGGATGGATGCGGCGGATATCAAGTATGCCCGGAGTGCGTATAATGTAATTTTTACACCGAAGAGAGGGACCGACCGGGACATGGTGATAGGGATGTCGACGGAGGTAAGCGGGTTGGACATCTATTATTCGTTTGATTGCACCAACCCCGATCGCTTCTATCCGAAATATGACGGAACGCCGGTCAAGTTCCCGATGGGCTCTACGCAGCTCAATGTGGTTACTTACCGTAACGGGCGCCCGATCGGGCAGCAGATAACTATAAAAAAGGATGACCTTATGAAGCGTTTGGATCAGGGGCGGCATGTATATTAGCGGCGACAAAACCACACTGTTATGCGTTATATATTGATTCTTTTTCTTTTTTCGGCATCGGCGAGCGCTACGGGCCAGAGTCTTGACAGCGTTATGCCGGTAAGGGGGTTCTGTATCGATGTGCCCAGGCCCACGGGGGTGGATTCGTTTGTACGTTTTATACACGAGGAGTTGGCGCCGCGGAAGGTGAACACCTTATTTGTGCTGGTGGATTATCGTTACGAGTTCAAATCGCATCCGGAGCTGAGGGACTCGTATGCGTTGTCGAATGCGGAGGTAAAGAAGATCGTGCGGGCCTGTGCGCAGGAGCATATCCGGATCATCCCGCAGATCAACATGTTGGGTCATCAGGGCTGGGAGGAGCATCCCGGCAAGCTATTGCAGGCGTATCCGCAATTCGATGAGACGCCGTGGGTGAAGAACCCCGAACACTATGTCTGGCCGAATGCCGACAATCTGTATTGCCGCAGTTATTGTCCGTTGTATCCGGGCCTTCACGATGTGACCTTTGCGGTGATCGATGAGCTGTGTGATGCTTTCGAGAGTACGGCGTTTCATGCGGGGATGGACGAGGTGTTTTATTTAGGTGAAAGTAAATGTCCGCGGTGCGGCGGGCGGGACCCGGCGGTGTTGTTTGCGGGCGAGGTGCAGGCGATGCATGACCATCTTGCGCAGAAGGGGCGGGAGTTGTGGATCTGGGGGGATCGTTTGATCGACGGAAAAACTACCGGCATCGGAATGTGGGAAGCGAGTTATAACAATTCATACCGGGCGGTCGATATGATCCCGAAGGATGTGGTGATCTGCGATTGGCATTATGAGCGGCCGGATCAGACGGCGGTCTATTTTGCGATGAAGGGGTTCCGGGTGGTCACCTGTCCGTGGCGGACGTCGCAGCCGGGGGTTGCACAGGTTGACGATATGGTAAAGTTCCGGAATTCGTCGACGCCGGAGATGAAGCCGAGGTTTCTCGGGATCGTGGAGACGACGTGGTCGCCGACGGCGGTTTTTATGAATGGGTTTTATGGGATCGGGCCCAAGCAGCCGGAGCGGGCGGGGCAGGAGCGGGGGTCGGCGTGGCAATGTTTCAAGGATGTGTTTCAGCGGATTGACGGGTTGGGGAATTGAATCCTTTTTGGGTGAAAAGGTTTTCGGCACATATTGAAATTATCGGGATCAATCCGTTCGTCTTCGTTCCCGAGAAGGTGCTTGCGGCGCTTTTTAAGCAGGCGGGGCGGGATAAGGGGCCGATCAGGGTGCGCGGGACGGTTAATGGGGACGGGTACCGGCAGACGCTGGTGCGATATCTCGGAGCCTGGCGGCTTTATATCAATACGGTCATGTTGAAGGATTCTCCCAAGCGCATCGGCGAGAAGATCGTGGTGACGATCGAGTTCGATCCGGAGGAGAGGGTGATGCCGATGCATCCGAAGCTGGAGCGTGCGCTCGGCCGGAATAAGAAAGCGGCGGAAGTTTTCAGGGGATTGACGCCGTCGAGGCGCTCGGAGATCATGCGGTATATCGCCGCATTAAAAACAGAGGAAAGCGTGGACCGGAATTTGGAGCGGATGATCCGGCATTTATTGGGCGGGGAGGGATTTGTGGGGAGAAAGGGGAGTTGAGGAGGCGCCGCCAGGACGGGTGATGGCGGGGCGGATGATGTCGGAGTGGACACTGCCGGGGTCGACTAATTGCACGGTTGGGGCTTCAGCGGCGGGTATTCGGGCGCCGAACCAATGAGGGTCATCCCGCTGGCGCCAGGTGGCGAGGGCGAATGTGGAGTCTTTCGCATAGAGGATCGACATGGTCGATTGTCGCCGGTCGATGAGGGTGGCAATCCCCTTCCATTGCAGGACGTCCCGCAATTTTGGGTCGGAGGGTGTGGTGTTGACCGGAATGGTGAATACAAAGTCATTTGATTTCATGGGCAGGTGGCATCGCATGCATTCGCCGACGAATTGTGCATTCTTACCATAGGGGGTGAGGTTGGGGCCTTTCCATCTTCCGAAGGCCCAGTTGTAGGTAGATCCGTAGTTCTTACTGTCGCGAAGCATAAGCTCGACCTGGATGAAGTCGCCGGGGCGGATCCGGCCGTTCGTGTCCGATGCCTGTTTCCAGGCGATCTTGGCAAAAGCGCTGCCGTCGGGCCAGGGGTTGGTATGGCCTTCGAGGACGGCGTTCCAGGCGATATCGTTGGCAAGGATGAGGCGAAGGGTGCCGTTATCGAATCGTTCGGAAGCGCTGATGGGTTTCCAGTCTTTATAGCCGGGGATGAATTCAAAGCCTGTCCACTCGGGGGCGACGGTGGACGGGTTGGGGAGAGGATAGGGGACGACGGTGGACGGGTTGGGGAGAGCGGAGGCGGTGGCGTTGGCGGAAGCGGTGGCGTTGTGCGTGGAGGCGGCGGGAGGGAGGTCGAAGGTGGACAGATATTTCTTTAGCGAGGCGATATCCTGTGGGGTGGGGGTTGCGGCGCGGTGGAAGCGGAGGTAGTCGGTCAGGGGCATGGTATTGTATTCCATCTGGTTGAGGGACTCGAAGAGTTTGCCTTTTCGGTCGGCGGGCGGCATGCCGTCCCAGGCGGAGAAGTTGAGGACGGCCTTGCCGTCGCGTACGTGGCGACCGACGAGCCAGTAGGCCGGGGCGGGTTCATCGAACCAGCTCAGGCGGGTGCTATCGGAATGGCAGTCGTAGCAGGCTTTTTGAAGGAATTGCTGTACGCTGTCGGGCAGTCCCGACGGGCCGGAAGTGGCGAGCTGCAGGTTGACGCGCGGCCGGTAAAATTGGATGGCGACCAGCAGTATCACAATAAGTAGCAAAATAACCCGGATTGTTCTGCTTCGTGTATGCATAATAGTTGCCTTAAAGTTATTCAAGCGCTTTCATTACGAGCGGGTCAAGGTTGAGGGGGGCGCTGATGGCTTCGGGGAGATCGTATCTTTCCCGGATATAGGCGGCGTCGTTGTAGGCCAGCCAGACTTTGTTTTGTTGGTCTTCCCAGGCGATGATCTTGAGGGGCAGGTCAAGGGCGGAAATGGGGTTTGACATCATCAGGGGACCGCCGGCCTTTGGTTTCCCGAAGAGGATGAATTCAAGTGGCGGCGTTGTCAGCCCGGTGTTGTTCAGTTCAGATTGCTGGTCGATGCGGGCATAGATCGTCACTCCCTGTCCCTGGAGGAATTTTTGGATCCGGTCGATGCTTTCGTTTACTGAGTACTTGCTGGGCTTGATGATCACACCTTTCGGGTTCATATCCGGGTATTTATTTTTAGGTGAAGAAATTGGCCATGGGGGGGCGGTGTTACTGGTCAACGGGGGAGGTTGTTGGTGCAAAGGTACAGGTTGTTTTATTGTTAAGGCGCAACGGTTTCGCCGGCTCTCTTGTCGATCTTGGGTATGAAAAGGCTAATCATTATCTGGCTCCTTTCGGGCCTGGGGCTGGCAGGGTGCAAAAAGTCCGGCCCCGGCGGATTGCCACCGATCACTGAGGAAGGAAAAAACACGTTCGGATTCAAGGTGAATGAGGAGGTTTGGGTTCCTTATGATCCCTGCAGGATCGGGGCGAGTATCACTGCGTTGGGGTATAGTTTTTCCAGGGACACCTCCTTTCCGGGTGACCCGCTGAAGTGGGAAATCCTGATTGCAAACAATAATCAGGATGGGGGTTCCTCCTTTATCATTCATCCGTTTTATCCTTTTACAGGCCATATCTATGGGGTGGGGAATATCATTGATTCCATATGGATTGAATTCTGGGGACCTGCAGGTAATGCGGCAACTTACGATGAATACCGAAGCCTACAGCCATTACCCGGTAATACAGATGCACGCTATTTTCAGATTACGAAGCTTGATACGGTAAACAAAATAATTAGCGGGGTGTTTGCCTTTACCTTGTTAGGGGGGCAATCGATCGCCATTTACTCAAATGGGGTCGAAACGACGAGATATGACTCGGTGATTATAACGGATGGGAGGTTTGATCTGCGGCTGGACGCCGGGTCCCATTGTAATTAGCGCATTTTCCTGGGGATGTATTGGGAATAACTATTCTTGGAGAAATCAAATTATTTCCGATACATTTATTAGAGAAAAACCTACTATGAGTTTCCTTCGCCGGTTACGGATTTATTTTCTTTCTCGGCAGCACAGGAAGAACCCCGTTATGGAGGATCCTTCCCGCCGCTCGTTCCTGCGGGCATTGGGCTTGGGTACGGCGTTACCGATCGGGCGGGCGTGGGCCGGGCGAAAGGATGATGTGTCGGGCGTATTGATAGAGGCTTCCCGGTTTTTCGATGACCAGGTCAATATTTCCTTATATCGCTACCAGGATCTCCTGCAGTTAGACATGACCTTTTCTGGGTTCAAACTATCCGGCGATGGCAAGAGCCTTGTCAGGAGCTCGTCTTCCGCGTTGGTCGCCATTTATTTCCAACCGCAGCATCTGGCTGAAACGGCTTATCGGGAACAGGGCGGAAGCGGGGGCACCGCCAATTTCGATGCTGATGCGGGAAAGGAACTCAATGAGGGCTCGATACCCAATGACAGTCTGAATTTACCGGCTATAACGTATGCGTCCGACCGAAGCCGGCTCGTCTACGATATTCCTTCGTCTATCAGCAGCATTCCGCTGACGGCGGATGCATTGCTTAATTGGGGGCAGCTCAGCCCGGTCATCAACCAGCGGGCTACTGCGGAGGCGATCCTGCCGATCTTTACCGGAAGAGATAACGTTCCCGACTACCTGAATGTGCTGGCCGCAGCGCCTGTGCAGCCGGTGAAGGGGCCGTCGAAGAAAGAATTGCGGGCTGCCACCAAAGATGAGCAGCAACAGATGGCTGCGAGGAACAATCAAAACCAGCAGTTGGCCCCGGTAAATCCCAAGGCTTCGAAAAAGGGCCAGCCGGTGCTCGTCGGCATTGTCAAGCGGTTAACACCGGGGAAAACTCCGCGGCCGTTGGATCCTTCGGAGACATCCATCGAATTGCCGTACCGACTTTTTATTTCGCCGAATCAATTCGCGACCTGGTACCACGAGCTCAAACTTAAATGGACGGGGTTGGCCGCGGCCGGGGCTTTCCAGACCGTAGAGCTGTGGCATAACCGGATGATGGCGTCCAATAGTGCGTATATGACCGTCAGGGCGTTGTGGGGGGTGGATATCAATGGGACTTACAACCAGAAACCCGGGCGCGATGAATCTTTTGTTACCGCACTATATAACGATGACAGGCATTGCATCGTGCATGAAAGCAGTAATTGGGGGATTGCCAATTTTACGCCGCAGGCAGTACAGGTCGAGCAACTGATGCTTACCCCGCTGGGCGGCTGGCTCGATGGTGTTTTGCAGGTCAGCAGGGCCGCGCTGGCAAATGCAAAGATCATCGGAAGCCTCAACTTGTTGAAATGGAGTCATCTTGCTAATCTAGGCCGCGATCATTATGTGGAGGTCGTGTATGCCGGCAATATGTTTCCTTTTGGGCACGAGGCATCGCTGGTGCGGGTGACGCAGCGGGTGGCGAAGCAGAACTATGCGTATAATCAGCAGCAGTTCTTCATAGTGATCAGTGAAGTTGAGCGCAAATACAACCCGTTGGATGGCAGCGGAAAGTTCAATTCCTTTCCTTTTTCCACGATCCGGTTTGTGACGACTATTACGCCGGCGTTGACGCCGCCACAGCATTTTTGCAAAACGATCTCCGACAACCAGGAAGATCACCAGTTCGTGCCGAAGGTGAATGGTGCTGCGTTCCTTTTTCGGATAATAGCCTATGATCTGGAAGGGACCGAAATCGATCTTGAGATGCCGCTGGTATTCCTCAGCACGGATATCACGGTAGACACTCACGGCAACGCGAATACGGGGAATATCAACGCGATCGCTCAGCAATATAATGATGCCAATCAGACCTACATTCAAACCTACATCGATTTTCGCAGCCAGAAGATGGCGCTGACCAGGAGTCAAACGCCGGGAGATACCCGATTCGAGGCGCAGTCCGCCACTTTTCATGCGGCGGTGGTGTCTGCCGTTCCGCCGGGGTTCAGGCCGCTTGTCGCGGGTATGGAAGTCTTTATTCATGCCGTGCAGGCGATCACGGGTTCGAATGTTGCGCAGAAGATCGTGCTGGAAGACGACCGGAATTCGGGGACAGTGTTTGCGTCACTTGTGACGGCGGCCGGCGTGAACTTTAACGGTAACAGCAATAAGACGGGGGGAAGTCTTTCGCCCAATTTCTCTGTAACGGCGATTTCGAAGCTGCATGGCGCGATCGGCGGGGATGTGAACCAGGCGAAGAGTTTGAATTTCGATCCGACGGCCTTCTTCGACTCGACGGCAAAGCTATTCGGGGTTATCGACCTCGGGCAGATCGTGCAAAAGGTCAGCAATGCCGCGGCCACGCTCAGCGGTACCACGGTGAACTCGCCTATTCCGGCGTTGAAAACGATCGAGACTGCGGATGCGTTGATCACGCAATATACCTGGAATGCGGCTACGCTGACCCCGCATGATTTCGGTTTTGTCCAGTTCCAGCCGGGTGGCAGTGGCGGTTCTGGAAAACTGGTCGTGGAGACGAGTATCTATCGTTACAAGAATGCTTCGCAGCCGGATACGCTGGTGGTCAACTCCTACCTCGATAATTTTTCGGTCACGATTGCGGGACTGGCAGCGGTAGGTTTCAACCGGGTGGGTTTTACGACCGGGAGCAATGCCAAGGTGGATGTTACGATCGACCTGCAACAGCCGCCGGTAAAGTTCATAGGCGCGTTGACATTCGTGAATGCGCTTCAGCAGTTCATTCCTTCCAGCGGGTTCAGCGATCCGCCATATCTCGACGTCAGCGACACGGGAGTGGAGACGGGGTATACGCTGGCCCTTCCCAATATACAGCTTGGAGCGTTCAGCTTGAGCAATGTCAGTTTTGGGGCCATTGTCAATCTGCCGTTCACGGGTGATCCGATGTCGGTGAAGTTCAATTTCTGTCAGAAGCAGCAGCCGTTTACGCTGGCGATATCGTTGTTAGGCGGCGGCGGGTTCTTTGCGGTTGCTTTTGACATGCACGGGTTGTTGTCGCTCGAGGCTTCGTTAGAGTTTGGGGCGGAGGCTTCTCTTGACCTGGGGGTGGCCAGCGGGTCGATAAGTGTGATGGGGGGCGTATATTATGGCATGACGCTTTCGGGTGGAGTGCAGACGTCGGAACTCAGTGGGTTTGTGAAGATGAATGGATCGTTGTCGGTGCTGGGGTTGATCACTGCTTCGGTAGAGTTTGATCTCACGTTGGCGGCTGACATAAGCGGCAATAAGGTTACGCGGGTATGGGGGGAGGCGTCGCTGACGATCTCTGTATCGGTGTTTATGTTTTCGACGTCGGTGCAGTTGCAGGTCGAGCGGGAGTTTGCGGGGGCGGATGCAGATCCGACGTTTGAGCAGATGGTGAGTCAGGCGGATTGGATGAATTATTGCGGGGCTTTTGCGGCTGCCTAGGGGCGGGGGGGGTAGGAGAACGACTATGTCACAAAAAATTATAATCAGCACCCTGCCCTGGAAAGATTATTCCAGGAATAAATGGATGCTGTCCGCTTCGGTAGCCATTCAACTGGATGCTGCCGGGGGCGCTACGTTGTCTGCCTATCCCGATATCCTGCAGTGGCTGGAGCGGTTGCAGGGGGCGGTCTTCTTTGTCCAATGGAACAATGATAAGCCGCAGGATATCACGGTCACGAATACGTATTGGGATCCGACGCTGTATCAAAACCTGTTCTCGCCCAGCCTGGTCGTCAAGCCCTTTCTGCTCCTGAACGTTTCGACTATCTCCCTGAAGTCCTATCCGGCGGGGCATATCCGGGACTTTATCCTGAATACCTATAATGAGGTGGGGAATCTGACGCCGGGGGCGGTGCCTACGGCAACGTTTTATGTCAACCAGTATAAAAAGCTATCGGATATCTCGCGGGTGCAGCTGGCGGCGAAGCCTTCGGCCGCGGGGGCCCGGGCGCCGCTTGCGATCAAGGACTTTGTGACGACGGGTCATCCGGGGAAGGTGCAGGCGGCGCAAATGGTGGGTCGGTCCAAGGTCATTCCCTTTTCCACGCAACCGAATCCGTCGCTCGATTTTGGCCAGTTCCACAATTACTTCGATCCGGGTTTGAATGCAGGGCTGCATCCGCCGCCTCCGCCGCCCAAGCCCGCGCTGGAATACCATGACATCCTGTCCATCATTATGGATTATCCGATCATCCAGCGGAAATTGGGGCTGGTACTGGATTTCGAGCTGGCGGGGCCGCCGGCGGCGACGAATGGGTTTGTGCGGATTATCCCGGCCAATCTCTCTTTCCAGAATGACCTGACCCTGAGCACTCCGCCCACGGCGTATGAGGCTACGGCGGGAGGGTTTTATATGGCTGCGAAGAGCGGAAGTACGATTGACAAGGGAAGCCTGGTGCTCAATAGTCCGAATTTTTCAGTCGTCGAGATCGATACGGAGGGGTCGGCGATGAAGTTGACGGGGCATACGGACAGCGTATATTTTTCGGTGGCGCAGGCTTCGGTGAAAGCGTACAATAAGGAGGTATTGAAGCCGATGGTTACACAGCCTGTCAAAGGCGTAAGCGGCCGGCCGTTGCCGAAATTGATGGTTGCTAACGGGCAGGAACAGGCGCCGGCGGCGCCGCCGGAAGACGATGGCAGTGAGCAGGGATTACCGGCGTTGCGCAGTGCGGGGATCGGCATCATCCGAAATGGGTTGGCAGCGGAGCTGGCCGCAAAGTTTACGCGGATGAGCGGGTTGTATAAGAATATGGTGAAGCCGGAGGCGGCGGTGAATAGTACGGTGTTGTATAACCGGGTGGGGGGTGCGGGTGCCGGGGTGCGGGCTTCCGGTGCGGTGCCGGGGAATGCGGCGGCTACGTCGGGGGGTGCGGCTTCGGGGGTGCGGGAGGTGGCGCCGGCGCGGTTACAGGAGCTTCGGTCAGTGGTCGGGAATCCGAAGAATGTTCCCTTGCCATCGGATACCCTGTACGCGGATGACCTCGTTAGGGGTTACCGGATCGATATCGGCTATGATACGGCGCCGGGTACCTGGTATTCGCTTCATCAGCGGATCAACCAGTATGCTTATGCGCCGCTGAATGGGACGGCTCAGCCGGTTTCGTTGCCTGCCTCGCCTTACATTGACGAAGGGTGTATTCAGCTATCGTTGACCCAGGATTCGAACGATCCCAGCGGGACACAGAAGCTGAATGAGGTTATCGCCCGCTGGGAAGGATGGAGCCTTACGGTTCCCCGGCCCGGGAAATCGTTGAACAATACGGGAGATCCGGTCAGCAGTGATCCGGATGAGCAGAAAAAATATCAGCTGGATGATTCGGTGTCTTTCCGGCTTCAGGTGAGCTCGGTGATAGCGCCGAAGACATTGCCCCAGTTGCGGTTTGGACGCGCTTACAGTGTCAAGATCCGCACCGTGGACCTGGGCGGCAACAGTCTGCCGAGCCAGATGGATCCGGAGAACAAGGCTTCGGCCGTTATCGGCGGGATCAAGTATTTGCGATATGAGCCGTTGCCTGTCGCGGTCCTGCGGGAAGGCAATGAGATAGCGAGCGGCGGGACGCCGGGCGGAGACCGGGATGGGGAGTCACTCGAGCTGATGGTCATCCGCAGCAATGTCAATGTGACCACGGATCAGTATGAGCAAAGCAATCCGACGACGCTGTATTCGGGCAATCAGGCTACCGGCACGGTGAGCTGGCTTCCGCAGGCGGTGAGGCATGTGTTGGCTCCGCCGGGGTCGCAGCTCCTGGCTGAGGCGCATGGAATGTTTGATACGGCTTTCAAAGATCCCAGTCAGGCGCAGTCCTTCTATCAGTTTATCAGCAGCCGGGACAAACCGACGGTCAATAATCCCGCTCAGGGGAGGGCGGCGGTCTATCCTGTCACGCAGCAGCAGGTGGATATCGACTGGCTGGCGGACCCGATGGCTGCGGGGGTTATTTTGACGATGGAGAGTACCACCAGCTTTGAAACGCCCTGGAAGAAGGGGAACAGCTTTCAATTCAGCTTCTATTTCGACGAGCTCGTAACGGCAGCCAATGCGGGCACGGCTTATAGCGTCGACCAGTGGAAAACGCCGCGGTCATTCCGGATCATCATGGTGGAGGGTAATGCGGCGCCCATATGGAATGCTTCCAGCCGAACTTTTACGATCGCGCTTCCTAAATCGGCGCAGGTGCAGATCAACTATGCCTGTTTCTGGCGGCCGGACGATCTGCCCGCGGTGTCGGGTATGCATGCCTGTGTCAATAAGAGCTCAATCAGCTCACAGGCGGCGCAGCTTGCGCTTCGGGGTTTGCACTGGATGTTCAGCCCGTGGCGGACGATCCGCCTGGTCCATGCGGTGCAGCAGCCCTTGCAGGCCCCGCAGTTCGGTCAGAACACAAGCCAGATAACAAAGGATTACGGCAATACCTTCATCTATATCACGACCCGCATCTCGGTGCATGGCAGCAGCACCGATAAGATCGATATCAGCGCGAACTGGAAGGAGTGGGTGGATGACCTTACCGGCAACGGTCCGCGGCAGGTGGCTAACACCACGCATGTGGATACCATACAGGTCGCCTATACCGATACGGTGATCGTTTGTGTGATCGCCACGAGGATCGGGGCCAACGGCCCGGCGGTAACGGTGAAAGGCCCAATCTATCAGGCTTTCGGGGATACCCGGCATCGGACGATCGACTATGTGCCCGTGGCCACGACGAGATATCGCGAGTATTTTGCCGGGTTGGTGGCGGCGGCGGCGGTGACCAAGCAGGCTTTTTCGCTGACTTCGGCCGGGGCGGTGGTGTCCTTGAATATTCTTAGCTCTGCCCGGCCGGTCGTACCAGCTGTCGAGTATCTGCTGCCCAGCTTTAACTGGGGCACCAGCACAAAGGGGAATACGACCACGCATATCCGCACGGGCAATATCCGCGTGTATGTCAAGCGTCCCTGGTATAGCAGCGGCGATAATGAACGGCTGGGTGTGCTGTTGGCGCCGAAGGGGGCCAATGTCGGAGGTTCTGCTTCGCTTTCCCGTTATTGCACCGTATGGGGGATGGACCCGGTATTCTTTGCTCCGGCGTTGAACAACAGCAATTATCCGACGCGGGACAATTTTCCCTATGCTGCGGATTATGATACGGTCCGGCTGGCGGAGGACAATAACACGATGGTTGACGTCGTCGGGTATGCGGTGAACTATGACCAGGACAAGGAGTTATATTTCTTCGATATCCAGGTGAATATTCTGGCGGCTTATTTTCCATTCGTTAAACTGACGCTGGCGCGATATCAGCGCGATTCGCTGCGGATCAGCGGGACGGACTGCTGTTTGAGCAAGCTGGTCAGTGCGGACTGGATGCAGGTGGTGCCGGCGCGGGAGACGACTCTGACGGTGAATCCCGGAAAGAGCAATAGCTTTACGATCACGCTGGCGGGGACGGCGCCTTTTGGGACGGGGAATCCGCGGTACCTGAATTTGGATAAGGACACAACCCGAACCAGGATCAGGGTGCAGGTGCAGAGCGGGGCGATACCGCTGTCCGAGGGGGCGGTGATTGCGATCGATTCGCCGGGGCCGGGGACGATGGTATGGGAAAAGGATTTCGATATTTCACTGTCGGCGCTGAAGAACGGGCAGATACAGTTTTCGACGGCGGTGGCGCTGGACCGGCAGTGGGCAGGGAAGCCGTATCGGGTGCTGATCAGTGAGTACGAGTTGCATGTTTTTGATCCGTTGCGGACGGTGCAGTTGACGAGGGTTGGGGAGATGAGGGGGAGTGCGCCCACGGAGTGGAGTGAGAGGTTGGTGTTTATGGATGGGTTTGAGGTGGGGTGATTACTTTTTTCCGTGCAAGAGTTAGAAGATTGTTCTGAACAAAAGCTAGCCAGGATTCAGCTTTTTCTGAAGATAATTGATAATAGTGCTTCTCATTCTCATCATAAAAAAAATTTCCATAATTGCTAAACTCGACTTTTCTCAGATGTCCATTCAAGGAGCAGGTAGTGACGTAACCGCCCATCCAGAGGAATGGCTCTTTTGGGTGCACCACTTTTGCGGAGGACAAGTAAGAGGTGACGGAGTCCTGGTTCAGTTGTACGGTGTCAAGCATTTTGAGGCTATCGATTGGAATTTTAAATAGTCGACTGCCTTGGTATCCATAAAGTGTCCATTTGGTGGCATTTTCCCATCGGACCTGGCAAGACGTAAGAATTCCGGCTACCAGAAAAAATACAAATGCTCTTTTCTTCATAATCTGAATTTTAAGTCTAATTACATTGTCCCACGTTTAAGTGCGAATTAAAAGTGCCACCGGACAAGTTTAAGGTCATTCCTGTAATATTGTTTTGCCTTAGGTCTTCGCCAAGATCGCCAGGATCATTTCCGGCGCCGTCAACCCAGGTACCTATGGTTCGCGGCAGCGTGATTCCGACCTGCGCTACAGCGTTGATAACAAATGTCGTACAATTGTTGGTATTCAAGTCGTACAGATAACCTTGGCTATTACCTTGGCTTATAAAATTAAGTATAGTAAAGAACTGCGCACTATTGACGGTGAATGAGCCGCTGATATTATATGCATGGGTCTCATCATCATTAAGGGCCCCTTGGCTGGTGTTGGATGCCGGGTTAACATTACCGGCAGGGTAGAATCCGACATTTCTCGTGATTGTCGTATAACCATAGGTTTCAGTAAGTATTAGAAAAGCATGACCCGCGTAAACCGGGTTGTCGCCGCTTGATGAACCCGAAGACCCACTGCCGGAGAAAGACCATGGTGTCCGGGTTCCGGGGTCGGGCTGGTCTACGCAGACGGTGACAGTATAGGTATGGTCGGTGCCGCCGACGTTGGTGAAACATTGGAAGTAGGTTTTGATGGATTTGATGACGCTGTTGCCGGGTAGGACGGTGAAGGAGGAGGCGCCGCTGGCGCCGCCGGAGCCGGGGCTGTTGGAGCCGAGACTTCCCAGGGCGTTGCCGGAGCCGTCGTCGGTGAAATTGGTATTGCAGCCGACATCTTCGGTCCAGGTGTACGTTTCATTGAGTGCGGGCGAGTAGTTGTAGCCGACAATGCTGTAGCAGGTCTGGGTGATTTCGGCGAGGGTGGGTTGGGTCTTATTCGGTGTGAAGCGCTTAATTTTGCCTTCTGGGGTGAACAGTAATTTTTGCACGGGATGACCGTACCAATCCTCCATAAATCGCAAGCCGGTGAAGGGCCGGGTAGGGTCATTGAAATAATTGGAGTCCGGAAAGTCGGTAATGATCATTATGGTGTTCTTGCCCGTTGAGTCGGGAAAGAAAAGGAGCTTTGCCAAATAATTCAAGTGAAATAGTTGGTTCTTGTCAAAGTTTGTCTTGATCAGGAGGTCATTGTCAAAGACAATCGGGGCAAGCAGGCCTTGCTGTTGGCCGACGGAAATGAGTTGCGAAAGGTCCCAGCGGATGGTTTTGGGTTGGGCAGCGCGATAGGTGATCGGATAGCCGTGGGTGGAGAGGGAGTCGACCAAATTGAGGGCTTGCCGAATTAAATCCTGACGGCTGGCTGCGGTGTGGGTTGATTGTTTATTGCAGGCGGGGCCGACAAGGAATATCGACAAAACTGCCGGCAGAATAAGGTGAAGATGACGATTCATGACGGATAGGTTTAAGTGCTTTTATAATTACGATAAAGATAGGGAGAAGAAAAAAATATGAACGAACAAAATTGCAAACTAAAAATTATTTCAGAGTGAGTATACGAAAACCCCTAGCACCATAGGTGGACGACTTTGTTTGTCCGGTTTTTTGGACGACTGCATTGTGGCTGCGGCGAATAAACGAGATTTATTTTGTTCGTTTATTGAGTAACGTAAATTTGTGTTCGTAGCCACAAGACGGTAGGCTTTCATCCAGAATGCAATCTACGGCCCGTTATTCTATTGGCTACGCTGATGGAATCGCTTCGCAGCAATTAGGAAAGAAATCCAGGAATTCGGAAAAGATGGGAATGCTTTCCCAACCTTTTGTACTCTCATAAAATTTTGATTATCAAATAGCTGGGAATGCCCTCGTTATCAATTCGGAAAAAAATCGCCTAATTCGGAAATAATCAGACCCGTTTGGACACCCAATTTTGACCTACGTTGGTCAGCCCATAGTTCCTACCCTTGGTGCTACCGGAAAGCTCAACCCATCCCTTTGTCACCAGTAGTTCGACGTCATTTCGGATCGTTCTGGCAGTTGTACCCGATTCGGAAGCGATCTGAGCTATATTCAAGTCCTGATGCGTCACCAATTGCCGCAGTATGGTGCCTATCCTTTCAGCCCGCTTATCATTAAGGCCGAATTCCTGCATAATGTCTTTATTAAAGTTAAATCGCCGGAGCACTACGGTAAAGAACCCAGAAAATTCAAAGCTCGGTTCCAAAAGCCTTGCCTCTTTCATGGCATCGCGCATCCGTTGGATCCCAGTACCAGCTTTTTCAATATAATTACATCTATGCAGTAGGGCAGAAACCAAAGAATTCCTCGCTACACTATGCTTTCCGAAGTTCTCCGGTTTCAATCCCTTTGGCAGGCCACCGGGGTTGGATATTTCGATTCGATTGTCGAAGATATCTACCTGGACGTTGGCGCCCCGTTCAAAATAATCTCTATGTGCCACCGCATTAACAATGGCCTCTCTGATCACAAATTCAGGGATTTCCAAAATCTCCTTCCGTCTGACTTCTTTTATTTCATAGGCCAGGTTCAAATGCCGCTCGATAAAAAGAATAGCTTCGTCGATATTCCTGAGCAGGTCAAATTCAAAAGACTTTCTGTCGAGGATGTGGACCTTCGAATTGCCTTTGAACAAAAGACAAGTCACCGCACAATGCGGCAGAAGCCTGGCCGGGTCCTTCGCAAAGAACAACGCGCCGGCGTTATTCAGCATTGATTCGGATCCATTCCTTACCAACACGCCCAGATTCATTAATAATTCCTCCGTCCCAATTACTCCGGAGATACCGGCCAAACGAAAATATCGATTGACGGCTGATTCATCCAGAATAGCAGGATAGGCCGACGCCGGAGTGACCATTTCCTCAAACCGCAGCTTGCCTTCCGCTATCATGAATTCGCGGATTTCCTGGGTTGAAAGTTTGGCGCAGCTGGCCCCGCTACGGATATAAAACCCATTTGTGCACCGATAGGGTTTGTTGGTTCCTTCAGGGACCTCAACAATTAGGATATTGTTGAAGGCGTCCGCCTCCACATTAACGGGCGGGTCGCAGTCCCGGGCCATAGATTGCACCTTGGCCTTTAGTTCATTGGTGATAGCAATGCCCTCGATCTTCCCGTCGTCCTCAATGCCTATGAATATCCTTCCGCCGGATGAATTTGCAAATGCGACGATCTCCCTGGAAATATCCGAATTCACGTTTCTCTTGAATTCTACCTGGTAGCCCTCTCCAGCTTGAGCAATGGTCTCCAAGTCCTTCTGCGTCATGTCAAATGTCTGCATACTCAATACTTTGTCCACCTGCGGCTCGCGCAGGCAAAAATTGATGCTTAACATAAAAGCATATTTTTGCTGATCCAAACCGGATCATTATAATAATGTGGGTGGGAACAGTGGGTGTGGAAATGCTAAATTATCAAAAAGTATTAAATCCGCGGGGACATTTTTGAGGCCATTTTTTCCTAACTATTCTGATTTTCGTTTACCCGGCTTATCCTTCCCAATACGCAAAATGACTCACTAAAGCGGCCCTGCAGAAAGGCAAAATATGGGGAAGAAATACAAATAAAGGGGCGTCCAAACCTGAAAAGGCTAAAGAATATCTTAAAAAGGCAAAGCTGAAGAACGCCTAACAGCTACGCCACTAAATATATTTAAAGGTGCCAAGGTTGGTCCCGTTTCTTTTACTAAAGGAAGGTCATCTTTTTACCTCGACAACGCTCACTTCATGTAAGGGATGGAGGGTGGTGATAACAGGGCCTCGAATTTCTGGAGAACGAGATGGCAAATCGTATCTTTAGGGAGGAAATAAAGTCAAAAGATAAAATTCATATTATGGGTATCGATGAATATGTAAAACTCGAGGGAATTGAAGAGGGAATTGAAATTGGGCGGAAAGAGAGTGACAGGCGGTTCGTAGAAAATCTGCTTCGGGAAACTGAATTTTCCGCGGAGAGGATTTCTGCTCTCCTTGGTGTCTCGGTAGAGTTTGTAGAAGAAGTAATGAAAAGTTTAAAGGCCGAATAAGTTGATGTGATGGGGCAGGGGTCGTGTAAAAATGACACTTTAAATTGGATTTCGGCGATGTTTTGTCAGAGGGCATGACAAATTGGGTGAGGAGGTGGCTGAGGGGATGATTGATAATCAATTAGGTGGTAAAAGAAGGGGAATTGGGTAGGTTTTTTGCCCTATAAGGGGAAAAAAGGGAGATTCGAATGGCTGAAACCTGGAACAAGAGAGAGCGGGAGAGGAAGAAGCGACAAGAGAGGAAGGAGAAGCTGGAGAAGAAGCAGGAGCGCAAACAAGACAAAGGCCACCATGATTGGACCGAGATGCTGGCTTATGTTGATGAAAATGGGAATCTGTCTTCGAAACCGGCTGAAGGGGAACGGCCGCTTTAAAAAAATTTAGTTGTTGAGAGATGCCCGCCAATCGGCGGGCATCTCGTTTTAGAGCGGAGTGGGAGGGTCTGTTTATTAAACTGTGTCAAAATGCTATTTCAATAAATAATTCAGGCCTTTACCTCCAGCCACTTTTTGCTAATCCAAAAGACCAGAAGAAAAATGCCTATCGAAAATAGAACATCAAAGATCGTAATAAATTGAGATTCGCCTTTTCCTCCCCTGGACATAGATTCATGAATTTCATAAGGAAGCAGATTAAAAGCGCATCCGCCTGGGGCTAAAACCAGTAGCAGAAAGCCAGAGCAACAGACTAAGGAAATCCCAATTGGTATTATTTTTCTGCTCATGAGATCCATTATTTTTGGTTCGAAAGTTTAAT
Source organism: Puia sp. (assembly GCA_035948015.1). Classification (GTDB taxonomy): domain Bacteria; phylum Bacteroidota; class Bacteroidia; order Chitinophagales; family Chitinophagaceae; genus Puia. The sequence goes on along the minus strand of DASZJO010000023.1, from coordinate 11,953 downwards.
AAATCTCATCTCGTTGGGAAGTTACATTTTTTCTGACGATGAGACGGGTATATTGGCACAGTTTGAATTGCACTCCCCGCTAAGGCGGGGAGATGGGGTGCTTGGAGGATAGGGACAATTTCTAGTTCACCAGCAGTTCATCGAAAAATATCCAGCCAGGCTTGCCCTTACCGGGATGCCAGTCGGGGAGTTTGGGGACGGGATTGGCGATCACTTTGAGGCAGCGGATCGTTTGGGGCGGGAAGGAGATCCGGTAGTCGGTGAGGTAGGGGGGGGCGGTTTTTTCGGGTTGGGCGGGAGTGAGGGCGCCGAGGGGTTTGAGATGATGTTCGTCGGGGCCGCCCCATACTTCGAGCCGGGTGGGGGGAAAGATATAGGCGCCGATGTCGACGAGACTGGAGAACGTGAGGTCGCTTATCCTGACGGGTTTCCGATAATATAGCAGCGCTGACAAGGCATTCTTTTGAAAACCGAGCCATTTGCCGGAACCGAAGCCGAGATCTCCCTTGTCGGCGTCGATAAGGACCTTGGGGGAAAATTTGAGATAATTGGAGTCGATGGGAAGGAGCAGATGGATGGAGTCGGGGAGATATTTTTGGGTATAGAAATTTGTTGCTACAGGGTCGCTGGCGAGCCAGCCGGGTTTGTATGCTTTTGCACGGAATTGGCTGCGATCATGAAGGATGAAGGGCGCGGTATATGTCAGGCCGGCGCTATCGGGATCGGCGCCGTCGAGTGTGTAGCGAATGCTGGCGCCCGGGACGAAATGCCGCATGCTGATGGTCACTCCGCTGTCGCGAATGATCCTGGCTTCCGTCTCGAGGCGGGGAGGGTTGAGTCGGATCCGCACGGTGTCGCCGTTAAAACCGGAAATGAGGTCCAAATTTTTTGCGCGCGTATGCAAAATATCGATCGCGTCACTCGTGATTCCGGTTTTCCAAAGATAAAGTTTACGCAGGGAGGAGATGGCGGCCAACTGACCGAGGTCGGCACCTTTTATTTTTGTACCTGAAAGGCTTAGGATCTGCAGATGGGGAAGCCGCGTCAGCGTGGCCAATCCGGCGCCGGTGATACGGCTAAAATCAAGGTTTAACTGTCGTAGGTTGCGGAACGCGGCGATATAAGCCAGGTCATTATCAGTTACGGGCATTTTGTCCAGATTCAGGATAACGATCTGATCCTTTACCGGCGATAACTCCTGCAATTGTCCGGATCGAAAGAAGGCGGCGCCATAGAAATCGACAGCGAGGCCGGGAGAGCCCTTGGCCAGCGGAGTTACAGTCCGGTAGTTGCTGTTGAGGGCCGCAATCTTCTTGTCATCGGCTGCGGGAAAATCGAGGGTTTGATTGCCGCCCGATTTGAATTGCCGGGCTGCGATGATCCTCAACGTATCTACAGGCTCGAGGTCGGTTACCTTCTTGTCGAATGGAGCACCGTCCCTGATCCAGGCATCGAGGATCCGCTCTTCGTGGTCGGTGAGCTGTGAATGGTCTGCCGGCGGCATGTGCTTGCGGTCGTCAACTGGAAGGTGGACCCGGCTCAACAGAAGACCCAGGCCCTCCGCCGTGGTGTCCCAGGGCTTGCCGTCCTGCCCGCCTCTTGCGAATTGCAGCGGGTCTTCCATATTGAGACCCCCTTTGAAAGTGGACGCATTATGGCATTGTATGCACCGGATGTCGAGGATCGGATAGACGAGGTCGTTATAGACCAGTGCGTCCTCGAGCGAGGGAGCAGGACGTTCGGACTTGAGGGGAGCCAGCACGTAACCGGTACCGTGGGTTAGGTCGCCGCCGTAGTGGCCGGCGACTATTACTGCGGCAAGGGGCAGGATGGCCAGCCATTTCCTGGACGGCAGCCGGAGCTGAGTAGAGGGTTTGATGAGATAGAGTGCTAACAGCAGTAGGGACGTAAGTGTGCCGAGCCATTTATGCCATTGGATGGCGGCGCCCAGATAGGAGTTCTGTTTCGAGAGGAATACACCGGCGAGTGCGGTGATGACAGCGGTGAAGGCGGTCCAAAGGAGAAGCTGGTCGGTGAAGGGGACCAGCCAGTTGGCAGACGGGGGCCGGGTCCTTTCAGCAAACCAGAGGCAAAGAGCATAGGCGACGATGAGTACGATCGGGAAATGCAGGATCATGGGATGGAGTCTGCCGGCTACTTGCAGGTAACGGGGGATGACCAGGTGGTTGTCCAGCAGCACAAAGAAAAACAACATCGCGTTAAGGGCGATAAGGATATAAATAGGGGCGGGTTTGGCAGGAATCCTCATGTACTAGACCCGCTTTAATTTGTAAGGGTAGACTTTCCCGGAGGCCCATTGTGCTACATAAAGGTTGTGATCGCCGTCGACGCAGACATCATGGGGATGGATGAAGATCTTGTCGGTTTGCCGCATGGGTTGCAGGTGGCCTTCCATATATTGAGGCTCACTGCCGCCGATATTGCTGACGACTTTGTTGTCTTTATCCAGGATCGTCACGAAGCCGGTTCCTTCCGCGCTGAGATCGGGTGACCGCAACACGGCGGCGTAAAGATGATCGCCATGGATGACCGGGCGGCAAACGCAGGCGCCGGGGAGGGAGAGTACTTCCAATAGTTTGCCTTCTTTTGTGAAACGTTTGAAGCAGTGGCGGGTCCGGTCGGTAATGAGGAGCGTTTGGTCCTCTCGCCTCGTATCCCAGCAGATGCCGTGGGCATTGTCGAAATGGGTATCGCCGTCGCCGCGGCCGCCGAAATAGCCGAGGAGCTTTCCCGTCTTATCGTAATGCAGGATATACTGGGCGCCGTAGCCGTCGGCAATAAAAATATCACCGTTCGCGTCGATGGCCGTCTCGGTCGGCACGAATTCTTTCTCTTCTTTATAGATCCCGGCTTCAAGCGGGGCGTTGATCGTAAGGAGTATTTTTCCGTCCATGGTCGTCTTATAGACCTGGTGACGGACGATGTCGGTGATATACAGGAATTCAGTGCCGTTCTCATCGTGTAACGTAAGACCATGACCGCCGGGGAAATTGTGCCCCCAGCTGTCGATCAGCCGGCCGTCGGTGTCGTAGATGAGGACGTTGTTGCGGGTCTCGTTGGTGAGGAGCAGTATCCTCCCCTTCTTATCCTGGACCATTTCGTGGCAGTCGTTCACCGGATAGCGTTGGGCATCGGCCTTGCTCCAGGAAGTATCCAGCGTATAAAGCATGCCGTTATAGCCGTAGGCTTTTTGGCGGGGCTTCCTGAAGAGGTCTTTTGTGAGAATGACGCCGGTGAAGGCGAGGGATGAATTATGGATGAATTTTCTACGCTGCATGAGTGAAATGTTTTGGTCAGGCGATGAGACCGTCGACTACCTTGCCGGCTACGTCGGTCAGGCGATAACGTCGGCCCTGATGTTTGAATGTCAGTTTTTCATGATCGAGGCCCATGAGGTTAAGGACGGTAGCATGGAAGTCGTGGACGTGGACGGGGTCCTTTACGATGTTATAGCCGAAATCATCGGTCTGGCCGTATACACCCGGCTGGACGCCGCCGCCCGCCATCCAGATCGTAAAGCAGCGAGGATGATGGTCACGGCCATAGTTATCCGGAGACAGCGCGCCCTGGCAGTAATTGGTCCGGCCAAACTCACCGCCCCAGATGACCAGGGTTTCGTCGAGGAGGCCGCGTTGCTTAAGGTCCATTACTAGTGCGGCCGATGCCTGGTCGACGTCCTTACATTGACCTCTGATCTCGCCGGGAAGGTTGCTGTGGCCGTCCCAGCCCTGGTGATAGAGCTGAACGAACCGGACGCCGCTTTCGGAGAGCTTCCTGGCGAGCAGGCAATTGGCGGCGAAGGAGCCGGGGACGAGGCAATCGGGGCCATACATTTTTAGCGTGTCTTCCGGTTCCTTACTGGTGTCGGTGATCTCGGGGACGGCAGTTTGCATCCGGTAGGCCATCTCGTATTGCTGGATCTTTGTTGCGATCTCGGGATCGCCGAATTCCTTGTAGGAATCCGAATTGAGCGAAGCCAGTTCGTCGAGCATTTTTCGTCTGTCGTTGCGGGTCATTCCATCGGGGTCTGAAAGATATAGGACAGGATTCTCGCCGTTGCTGAACTGAACGCCCTGGTGGATCGAGTCAAGGAAGCCGTTGGACCAAAGTTTTGAGTAGACCCCCTGGCCGTTGCCTTTGCCTTTGGAAAGGAGGACGCAGAAGGCGGGTAAATTTTTGTTCTCACTTCCCAGGCCGTAACTTAGCCAGGCGCCCATACTTGGCCGGTTGCCTTGTTGCGCGCCGGTTTGCATGAACGTAAGCGCCGGGTCGTGATTGATGGCTTCGGTGAACATGCTTTTCACAAAACACAGGTCATCCGCCGCCTTCGCCGTGAAGGGCATCAGTTCGCTGATCCAGGCTCTTGCCTGACCGTACTGTCCGAATTGGAAGACGGTCCCTGCCAGCGGGAATTTTTTCTGGTCGGCAGTCATACCCGTGAGCCGCTGGCCGTTCCTTACCGATGCGGGCAGATCTTCACCCTGCATTTTATTCAGGAGGGGTTTGTAATCGAAAAGATCCAGTTGGGAGGGTGCGCCATTTTGAAACAAATAGATGATCCGTTTGGCCCGCGGTGCGAAATGGGGGAGCCCGGTCGCCATGGATTCCTCCTCACTCTTTGAGAAGAGATCGGGGATGAGCAGCGAACCGAGCGCGATGCCGCCAATCCCGAATCCCAGCCCCTTCAGAAAGCGGCGGCGGTTAAAGTGCAGGTGTCGTTCCAGTAGCTCTTTTTCCATTTGCTTTCAGGTTTTTGTAATGGCCTCTTCCAGGTTATAAAGGGTATCGATCACGCGCATCAGTGCTGCGGTTGCAGTCGGGTCGGTATTGGTCGTTTGCGGGTATTCGCCGACGTTTAATGTCTTTCGGGCAGGGTCAGGGTCTTTTTTGAATTCCGCAAGCTGGTTATCATAGTATTCAGTGAGGGCGGTCAATTCGGTCGGGGACGGCCTGCGGCAGAGGATCAAACGGAATGCGGTTATGATCCTGTCGTTGTTGTTGGCGCAGGTAGGGTCGGCTTCGAGGCGTTGGGAGAGCACACGGGAGGCTTCGAGGACCTGGGGATCGTTCAACATCGCGAGGGCTTGCAAGGGCGTATTGGTCCTTAGTCGCCGCACTTCGCACTGGTCGCGGTTGCTGGCGTCGAACATGCCCATTACCGACGGCGGTACGGTCAATTTTATAAATGTATAGAGACCCCGCCGATAGAGCGAATCATGATGATCCTGCCGGTAAGTCGCGAGGACGCCTCTTCCGGAGGAGGCGCTTTCCCAGATGCCTGCCGGTTGGTAAGGTTTTACGCTCGGGCCGCCGATAGTCTTTACGAGCAGGCCGCTGCTGGAAAGTACGAGGTCGCGGACGAATTCAGCGGGTAGGCGGGACCGTGGGCCGCGGGACAGCCAGGCGTTTTCGGGGTCTTTTTCGAGTTTTTCGGGGGAAACTTTTACCGACTGGCGATAGGCGGCGGATAGGACGAATTGCTTTATGAGTCGTTTGATGTCCCAGCCATGTTCCATGAAATCCGCTGCCAGCCAGTCCAGCAGTTGCGGGTTGGTGGGAAGGTCCCCCTGCATCCCGAAGTCGCCGGCGCTCTTGACGATGCCGCGGCCAAAGAATTCCTGCCAGAGTTGGTTGACGAAAACCCTTGCGGTGAGGGGGTTGTGGGCGCTTACGGTCCATTTGGCCAGACCGAGCCGGTTGCGGGGAAATTTGCTGGTATCGTAGGGCATGACAGCTTTGAGGGCAGCGGGCCTTACGAGGATGGTCGGGGCGTCGTACCGACCCCGGGAAAGGAGATAGGTCATCCTTGGGGTATCGCGTTCACCCATCACCGAGACCATGATGGCGCCGGTATCTTTCAAATTGATGAAGGAGAGGGAGCTATGGATGTCGGAGTCGTTGAACGTGAGGATCGGCATTTTGGCCGGCCTGGAGACGCTGACGTCGCCTTCGTACCCCACTTCTTTAGTATTGTTGAAAAAGGCGAGAAGTGAATAATAGTCTTTTTGGGGGAAGGGGTCATATTTGTGGTCATGGCATTGGGCGCATTCGACAGTCAGGCCGAGGATGCCTTTGCCATAGGTGCGGGTCTTGTCGATGAGGTATTCGATGCGATATTCCTCCGGGACTACGCCGCCTTCTTCGGTGTACTTGTGATTGCGGAAGAAAGCGGTGGCGAGGATCTGTTCTTTTGTAGCGTTCGGAAGCATGTCGCCGGCGATCTGATAAAAGAGGAATCGATCGTAGGGCATGTTCTCGTTGAATGCGTGGATGACCCAGTCGCGCCATGGCCATTGGGTGCGGATATTGTCATCCTGGTAGCCATAGCTATCGGCATAGCGGGCCACGTCCATCCAGTGGACGGCCATTTTTTCACCGTATTGCGGGGCGGCCAGCATTGCGTCTACCTGGCGTTCGTAGGCGTCGGGGCGGGTATCGTTGAGATATTCGTTTTGCTGCTTGAGGGTAGGGGGGAGGCCGGTGAGGTCGAGACTAAGTCTTTTCAGCAGCCTTTCCTTGTCCGCTTCTTCGTTGGGCTGGAGGTTCTGCTGGTCGAGTTTTGCGAGGATGAAGTAATCGATCTCGTTGCGGGGCCATTTGGGGTTTTGGACCTTCGGCAGCGGGGATTTCTCAGGTGGAGTGAAGGCCCAGTGTCGTTCGTAACGGGCACCCTGGCGGATCCAATCTTTGAACAGGGATATTTCCTGAGGCGTGAGGACGCCGAGATGGGAGTCGGTTGGCGGCATTTGAAAGCCAGGGTCGGAGGAGGAAACGCGTTTCAGCAGTTGGGATTGACCGGGATCGCCGGGGACGATGGCGAAGGCGCCTTTTGTATTATGTAAGGGGGCGTAAGCACTATCGGCGATATCGAGTCTAAGGTGGGCTTCCCGGTGGTTGGCGTCGGGGCCGTGGCATTTAAAGCACTTGTCGGAGAGGATGGGGCGGATATCGAAGTTAAAGCTGACTTTGGAGTTCGTGGCGGGGCTGTCGTTATGCAGGCAGGAGGCAAAAATGAGTATGGTGCCTGTGATCAGGGTCAATATGGCGGCAATGCGACGGATGGCAATAGATTTGAACTAAAGGTATGACAAATCCGGTGGTTTTCAGGGGTTAATGGGGGCGGATTTTGATTATATTTAAGCATGTGGGTCTATTCTTCTTTAATCGAGCGGATGACGTCCTGGAATTCATCTTCGTATTTTTTGCCGATGCTCTTCGTCATGTCCAAATAGATCTGAAACCCGTGTTTTTCCTTGTCCATCAGGAAAATCATGTATATCCGATGGTCAATGTTGTTGTCGGTGTAGGAACATATTTCGAGAAGACCATTTTTATACTTCAGGGGACAATCCTTGGTTGAATGGATCATTATCTGATCTATCCTTATCCCGCGGTTTGAAAATTGTCCCAGTTTGGCGGCCGCGAATGTAATGACGTCCCCATCGTATCGGGTCGCGTCTTCAACAAAAACCATGATCGCCGGAATGATACTTCTGCCCTCTGAATCGATAACCGGGTTACGTTTATAGAAATAGATCCCTTTGGCGGTATCTGTTTCGTGCGAGGCATACCAATTGCTGTCCGGAAGCTGCAGGGCAATGTGCGTTTTGGGAATTTTGACGGGCAGTTTTTCCTGGGCCGGGGAGGCATAGGGGGCAAAAACGATGAGGAGCAGCAGGAATGGTCGCATAGTGTGGGGTTGTTTTTAGGGTAACGTTACGCAAATACGAATTATGATGGATAACTTCGTTTAAAATTTTTCTATGAAATATAAAATTTTAGGGAATACCGGCCTACGCGTCTCGCAGCTATGCCTGGGGACGATGACCTTTGGCGGAAAGGGCTGGGCCCAGTACATCGGAAAGCTGGACCAGCAGGCGGTGGACATGATCGTCAAACGGTCGGTCGATGCGGGCATCAATTTCATCGACACGGCGAATGTGTATTCGGAGGGATGGTCGGAGGAGCTGACGGGGCAGTCCATCAAAAATCTGGGGTTAAACCGGCATGAGCTCGTGATCGCCACAAAGGTTCGGGGGCAGATGGGGCAGGGCCCAAATGACAGCGGGCTAACGCGAAAGCATATCCTATGGCAGGTGGAGGAGAGTTTGCGGCGGCTTGGGACGGACTATATCGACCTTTACCAGATCCATAGTTTTGACCCGCTGACGCCGTTGCAGGAAACCTTGTGGGTGCTGGATGATCTCGTCAAGAGCGGGAAGGTGCGGTATATCGGCGCGAGTAATGTGACCGCCTGGCAGCTGATGAAGGCGCTGGATTTCTCCAACTATACGCGGGTGGCGGCTTTTGTCAGCCTGCAAGCATATTATACGCTTGCCAGCAGGGACCTGGAGCGGGAGATCGTTCCGGTGTTGAACGACCAAAAGGTCGGCCTGATGGTATGGAGCCCGTTAGCGGGTGGGTTACTGAGCGGCAAGTACAAACGGGACGGACAGGGGGCAGAGGGGTCGAGGCGAAAGAATTTCGACTTTCCGCCGGTGGACAAGGAGCGGGCATTCCGGATCCTGGATGTACTTCATCCCATGGCGGTGGCCAAGAGTCGGTCGGTGGCGCAGCTGGCGCTGGCGTGGTTGCTGCATCAGCCTGTTGTCAGTTCGGTGATCATCGGGGCTAATAAGATGGAGCAGCTGGATGATAATCTCCAATCGGTGGAGGTGAGTTTTAGCGAGGAGGAGCTGCGGCAGTTGAATGAGGTGAGCAAGCTGCCGTTGGAATATCCGGGATGGATGCTGGATTTTACGGGGGCTGACAGGTTGGAGCAGTGGCCGCCGCCGGAGCGGAGGATGCCGGAGAATTCGTGAAAGCAGGGGGATCCCGGAGGCGGGTTTCCGCCCGATGCCGAATAGGTGTTTACACTTATAGCTAAGGGCAAATTCCATTTAAAAATCAGGGATATAACCTAGGTTACAACGCATTTGGGCTAATTCGGCCGTTCGCGGATAAACTATTAATAATGAAGACCGCGATCTTTTCCTACCAGAACGGGGATTGCTGTGCTCATCCGGGCAACGATCCCATTGATCGGTCAAAGATAAACCTGGTGATGGCGATGGGCGATAAGGCGATGGTAGCTCCGGCGGCGTTTTACAGCCAGCTCCGTGGGGAATATCCCAATGCGGAGATTGTGCTTTGTTCGACGGCGGGAGAGATCTTCGATGATGGCGTTCAGGAGGGTTCGGCATCGGTGACGGCCGTTGAATTTGAAAAGACCCTGGTCCGGTCGGCGAGAGTCGACATCGCTGATTTTGCCGGATGCAGTTATGAGGCAGGAAAGGCGCTGGTGGGGGAACTGATGGCATTTGACGAGCTCTCATATATCCTTGTCCTTTCGGATGGTGGTAGTGTCAACGGGAGCGAACTGGTGAAGGGGATCAACAGCCAGGTGCAGGACAGGGTTTTGGTGACCGGGGGACTGGCGGGAGACGGCACGGCCTTCAAAAGTACGGTAGTGGGTCTAAATGCACAACCGGGTTATGGGCAAATTGCGGCTGTCGGGTTGTATGGAAGCGCGGTGCAGGTGTCGCATGGGTCGATGGGCGGATGGGAATCGTTTGGTCCGGAAAGAATCATAAGCCGCAGCAAGGGGAATCAGCTCTTTATGATCGATGATGAATATGCGCTCGATCTTTACAAGAAATATCTGGGGCCTTATGCGGACGAACTCCCCGGATCGGCGCTGCTCTTTCCGCTCCTTGTTCGGGTGTCGAATGAGGAGGAGCCGGTTGTACGGACGATCCTGTCCATTGATGAGGAGGCGAAGAGTATGCGATTTGCGGGTGATGTCCCGGAAGGCGCGAGCGTTCGATTCATGAAGGCGAATTTCGACCGGTTGGTGGATGCGGCGAGTGCGGCTGCCAATCAGGCGATTGGCGGCGGGGCCACGGGCGGCGGGGTGGCTGGTGCTGGGGTCTTTGGGGGGAAGCCTTCCTTGTCGGTGCTGATCAGCTGTGTAGGCAGAAAGATCATCCTTGGGAACCGGGTTTCCGAAGAAGTGGAGGCGGTGAAAGATGTCTTTGGCGGCAAGACCCTGGTCACTGGCTTCTATTCCTATGGCGAGATCGCGCCGCATTCTTCGCGGGTTCAATGCCAGCTGCATAATCAAACTATGACAATCACTAATTTTTCCGAACGATAATTTTGGAAACGCCCTTTAACAAGCTACTGGACCGGCAGATCAAAAAGCACCTGCCTCCCGAGTTTTCATCGGATGAGCGGATGATGCGGTTTTTGGAGGCGGTGAACGATTCCTACAAGGCTTTTGAGAAAGACAAAGCGCTGGCGGACCATGCTTTCCTCCTTAACGAAGAGGAATATATCCGGATCAACAATAAACTTCAGGCCGAGGTCGTCGGCCGGCGGCAGGCGATCAAAGTGCTCAGGGAGGCCATTGCGCGGCTGGATGGGCAAGGCGCGGCGACCAGCGTGCAGGAAGAAACGCTCAACGAGACGCTCGCCCATCTCGAGGATCAGCTGGCTCGCAAGCGTAAAATGGAGCAGGAGCTGATCGAAGCGCGGGAGCAGGCGGAACAGTTTGCACGCTCCAAAGATAATTTCCTTGCCAATATGAGTCATGAGATCCGCACGCCGATGAATGCGGTCCTCGGCATGGCCGGGCAGCTGGCCAAGACGCCGCTGGATGACCGGCAGCGCTTTTTCCTTGACACCATCCACTCCGCTTCCGAGAGTCTGCTGGTGATCCTCAACGACATCCTGGACCTGACCAAGATCCGGGCGGGGAAACTGGCGTTGGAGCGGATCGGCTTCCAGCCGATGGCGGTGCTCAGCAGGGCTTTGCAGGTGATGATGCACAAGGCGGAAGAGAAGGGGCTGATCCTGCGGATCAGTTGTTGCGACGCGGGCTTGTCCGGCGTATTGATCGGGGACCCGTACCGGCTCAACCAGGTGCTCCTCAATTTGTTGAGTAACGGGATCAAGTTCACCTCCCAGGGTACCGTGGAGCTTTCCTGCCGGGTCGTGGCGGATGATGCGTTTTCGCAAAAACTGGCTATCGAGGTTGCGGATACGGGCATGGGTATGGATGAAAGCTTCGTTCAGCACTTGTTCGATAAGTTCACGCAGGAATATGATTCGGTCACCCGCAAGTACGGAGGGACGGGATTGGGGATGAGTATTTGCAAGGAGCTGATCGGGCTGATGGGGGGAGAGATAAACGTTATAAGCAAAAAGGGAGCGGGGACGACGGTTACTATTCTGGTCCGGCTGGACAAAGGATCCGAGAGCGATCTCCCGAAGCGGGACGACAAACCGGTCGATACGGAAATCCTCAGGGAAAAGCGCGTGCTGGTAGTGGATGACAACGATATGAACCGGCTGGTAGCCACCACAATCCTTGGCAACTACGGCACAGTTATCTTCGAGGCGGCGGATGGGCAGGAGGCTGTGGAGTTCCTGAGAGGTAAGGCGGTGGATATTGTTTTATTGGACATCCAGATGCCGGTGATGAGCGGGCTGGAGGCGGCTGAGGTGATCAGGCGGGAGGTCAGTATGACGGTGCCGATCATTGCGCTTACGGCGAATGCGATCCGGGGAGAGAGTGAAAAATGTCTGGCGGCGGGGATGAATGATTATTTGGCGAAGCCTTTTGAGGAGGGTGCATTGATAAAAATGATTTGTGAGTGGGTGGGAGCCGCAGGCGGCGATTCCGCGGCGGTGACGGCTTCCGGGGAGGAGCCTGGGGTTGCGCGCGAGGCAGAAAGTGAAACGGAGAACATGGAAGCGAGTCAGCCCCGGTTATATGGCTTTGACCGGCTGGAGGAGATCGGCCAGGGTGATAAGGCGTTCCTGAAAAAGATGGTGCAGCTATTTGTCGATACGGTTCCGGGAGCCATAGCGGATTTGCAGGTGGCAGCAGCGAGTGGGGACTATAAGACGGTGTATGCCAAGGCGCATT
>DASZJO010000022.1:0-43942 GCA_035948015.1 Puia sp. | reverse complement strand
ATCCACGGGACAGCTGGCGTTCATGGCTGTGGATGTGCCGCCATTTGCTTCCAGGCGATATGCGATTTCAGCGGGGTCATCCGGACCGGGCTCTGCATCCGGGCCGAACCCCGCAAACCCTGCATCCGGACTCAAAGTGAGTGATCATTCTCTCGGGAATGACCAAATAACAGTCGGCATCGACGAAAAAACGGGCAATATTACCAGTTTGAGAAAGACCGGCGTGGACAACGAGTTCGTTGATAATGATTCAACGGGTGGGTTAAATGAATACTTATTTCTCCAGGGGAGTAATCTGGCGGAATTGCAGCATAGTGGCGCCCCCAGGATTACGGTCAAGGAACAGGGACCATTACTGGCGGAGTTGCAAATTGCTTCCGATGCGCCGGGCGCGGCCCGTTATCTGCGCGAATATCGATTGGTAAAGGGGGCTGACTTCATAGAGATCAAAAATGTGCTGGACAAACTGCCGGCTGAACTCGATCCTCATCCGGGCGATTACCCGTGGGCAAACCTTCATGGAAAGGAAAGCCTGAATTTCGGGTTTCCCTTTCACGTCGATCAGGGCCAAATGCGGTTGGAGATCCCAATGGGATTGATGCAACCGGAAAAGGATCAAATTCCGGGTTCCTGCAAGAACTGGTTGGAGGTGGGCAACTGGGCCGATGTGTCCAATCAAAGGCTGGGTGTGACCTGGGTCACGCTGGATGCCCCATTGGTGGAAGTGGGCGGAATTACGGCGACGCTGCTTGGTGGTCAGGGCGACCCGAAAGTTTGGCGGAAGCATATTGACCCAACTCAAAAGCTTTACTCCTGGGCGCTTAACAATCACTGGGAGACGAATTACAGGGCATATCAGGACGGCATTATTACCTTCAGGTATGTTATACAACCTCATGGGACGTTCGACCAGCTGGCGGCTTCCAAAATGGCAATAGACCAATCTCAACCATTGATCGTAACGGCGGCTTACGGCCCGGGTATCGACAATCCGCGATTGCAATTATCAAATCAACATGTTCTTGTCTTGTCGCTGCGACCCAGCCTGGATGGAAAAGCCTGGATGATCACACTATATAACCCCGGCGACCACGATGAATCAACCGGCCTTTCGTGGAGCGGTCCGGTAGGCGCAGCGCATTTGAGCAACACGGGCGAATCGCAGCTGACGCCAGCGGGTGATACAATATTGGTCGCTGCTCAGGATGTCGTGACGATCAGAGTGGAGAAAAGCTAAAAATGAAAAGACAAGCACCGGTATTTCTGGGATTTTTCGTGATGGGTTTCGTCGATGTCGTCGGCATCGCGACAAATTATGCCAAAAAGGACTTCCAGCTTCGTGATTCGGTTGCTAACTTGCTTCCCTTCATGGTATTTCTTTGGTTTGCTTTCTTATCGGTGCCTCTCGGTTCGCTAATGAACCGGTTAGGGCGGCGAATGACCGTCATGATAGGCCTGGCGGTCACGGCGATGGCCATGCTCGTGCCGCTTGCGGATTATAGCTTTGTTTCTCTATTGATTGCCTTTGCCCTGGTCGGGATAGGCAACACCATCTTGCAGGTATCTTTGAACCCGCTTCTTATGAATGTAGTCGGCGCGGATCGGTTAGCTTCGGCCCTGACGGGTGGCCAACTGGCGAAGTCGCTGGCCTCCTTCCTTGGCCCGGTTATCGCCGCCGCGGCCTCGGCATACGCGGGGAGCTGGCGGGAGATATTCTGGGTTTTCGCAGCGGTCTCGGTCTTGAATGGTATCTGGCTTTGGGGTACGCAAATCCCGGAAGTATCCGTTACTCCCGGCGTTGCGCCCGGCAAGGAATTGTCGGCAAGGGACAGCCTTCGGCTCCTGGGCGACGGCAAAATACTGATGTTGGTGATTGGTGTCATTTGCATTGTCGGCATCGACGTCGGACTAAATACTACGCTTCCCAAGTTTGTCATGGGCCGCTGTGGCATTCCCTTGGAAAAGGCGGGATTTGCCTCGAGTCTTTATTTCATGTCGAGAACGGCAGGCAGTCTGGCGGGGATTCCCTTACTCGGCAGATTTACCGGCAAACAATTTCTTGCCTGGACGGCCGCCCTGGGAATGGCCGCCCTTGCATTGCTTTTAGCAGGTTCGGAAATTTGGCTATTGGGGATCGCAATCGTCCTTTTGGGTTTTGCGGTGGCGAATATATTTCCGATTCTTTTCAGTACCGCCTTGCAACAGGCAGCTTCCTATCAAAATGAAGTCTCCGGGTTGATGATCATGGGGGTGGCCGGCGGTGCCATCCTATTGCCGGTCATGGGATTTGTCGAGGACGTTGGTGGCGCGGGTTGGGCGCTCGGCTGTCTTGCCCTCGCCTGGGCCTTCCTTTGGTGGATCAGTCGTCGCTTCTGATCTTTGCGCTCATACCCGCTGCAAAAACTTAGGCATTAAATAATTATCTTTGATTATTCCAAACCTGACATCTGTATGGGTAAAAGACCTCTCGCGGTATTTGTTTTATTTTCCATTGCAATACAGGCAAATGCGCAATTAGGCGTCATGAAATGGGTTGGACCCAATAGTAACAAATACGATTTGGGTTTTGGAGGATTTATAAAATCCGGATTCCCTGTTTCAGATGGTAGCGATCTTACGCTCGAATTAGGCGCAAATATTTTTTTCATGAATGATGGATATGGAACTGCCGACGGCACAATCATGTGTCCGTTGAAGGCCGGATACCGGTATACATTGGATGGAACGGGTACGGGATTCTATGTCGAGCCACAAGTTGGCTTCAATTTGGTGGGAGTAACTTCGTTGCATGACGCTAATGGCAACCAGATAAATTTAAATTATCACGGAGTAGTATTTGCAGCGGGGACAGGTTTCCTGTTCACCGCGTGGAATGCTCCGTTCGACTTAAATCTCCGTTATGAAACAGTGATTGATCATGGCGGCTCCAATAATTTCATCAGCCTGGGGATATCAAGATATATCAGTTTCGGAAAGAGAAATACAGGGTATTAGCGATAAGACAAATCCTTAACAACAAGTGATCATGAAATCATATTTTGTAGCCGCGGTAGTATCAATCCTGTTATCATCCTGCCTAAAGCAATCTATTCCGGACGCTATGCTCGCTTCGAAAAATTCCGGCGGTGCAACGGCAACGTTGAGCTATAAGGTTAATGGGAACGCCGTAAACATATCTGTGGCTAATGCTGAAAGCCAGGATACCAATTATTATACCTTGGGCTGTACGAAATCAACTGGTGGCTATAGCCTTGATGGATTAAGCAGTTCGGGAGAAATTGCTTTTACTTTTTATACAGATTCCTTAGCGATAGGGAATTATATATACACGGCCAACTACGGCGACATGTATTTTGTAAGTTACAATGCACAGGCCGAATATGTGCACGGTCCAACTGACAGTATGAGCTTTAATATCACCTCCTACAAGAATGGGTTGATAAGCGGGAACTTCTCGGGGCAGCTTACGCCCCTGGTAACGGCCAGCACTATTAATAATATTTTTGGGGTTTCCGGTTCCACATTGATCACAAATGGTTCCTTCCAAAACGTTCCCGTGTTTTATTGATTTGAAATTGGTTACCGGAAAAACAAAACCCCTCGCTTCGCGAGGGGTCACTTGTTGGCCTACGAGGATTCGAACCTCGACAAACAGAACCAAAATCTGTCGTACTACCATTATACTATAGGCCAATCCCTACCTTTCTCCGTCGAAGGCGACCTGGCCTGCCGATCCGCCTTCAAAAAGGAGTGCAAAAATAAGGGTTGAATAACCACCCTCCAAAATAACTTTGTGAAGATCGCAACAAAGACCTAATACCCAAATGATTAAACAAACTTGAAAAGCAACGCCAGAATCGCGTAAAGAATGGTCGCCACGAAAATCCCCTTCGCCGTATTATCCCGGTGTGAGTTAATATAAACGGTAAACAAAACGATATTCGCCAACAGACACGGCACCGAGATCGCCGTCACCTGCTGCTTATTCGTCCGCAAAAAGAAATAGCACTCGCTCAAAGAATAGGTCGGATAAAACCTCACAAAATAGTATATCGCCAGGCTAATGATGGGCGCTACCAGCCCGAGCACCAAGCCCAGCCGGAGATTATCTTTTTTGAATATCACGATTTCCACGTTTTTTCGAGTTTGCCCTTTAGAACGTAATTCGTCATGTCAAATTGTACCGGTACGACACTTACATAGTTGTGTTCCAACGCCCAAACATCCGTATCCCGACCTTTATCAAAATTCACGAATTTACCAGTCAGCCAATAATATTTCTTTTTATTCGGATCGTTGCGCTCGATGAAATCCTCCTCATACTTCGCATAAGCCTGCCGGGCAACCTTGATACCTTTGATCAGATTCTCGGGCACCGCAGGAAAATTGACATTGAGGATCAGATGTTTATCGATGGGATGGGATAGCACTTGCTCCACAATGATCCGCACATATTTCCGGGAAGCCGAAAAATCCGCTTCCTGGCTATAGTCGAGCAGCGAGAAGCCCACCGACGGAATGCTCTCGATAGACGCTTCCACCGCCGCCGACATCGTGCCCGAGTAAATGACATTGATCGAATGGTTTGCCCCGTGATTGATCCCGCTGAGGCAAAGATCAGGCTTCCGCCTTAGGACCTTATCCACCGCTAACTTGACGCAGTCGACCGGCGTCCCGGAGCACTGCCATGCCTCAACGCCGTCAAACAGATGATGCATCGGATTCAGCCGAAGGGGATTGCCGATCGTAATGGCGTGACCCATCCCCGATTGCGGCTTATCCGGCGCTACCACTACGACTTTTCCCAAGCCCTTCACCGCTTCCACCAGGTTGCGGATTCCCGGCGCATTGATGCCGTCATCATTCGTTACCAGGATGACCGGAACCCGTTTCCGGCCGACTTTTATCGGCTTTCCCTTGGCGACTAAATCCTTTGTTTCCAATTCATTATCTAAGGTCTCGTTGTCCAGGGACATCCCGTTGATCCCTGTCTCCCGGATGATCCCCGTCGCCCCTGTCTTCCCCGTTCTGACTGGCCGTTCTGCCGCATCCGTTCTCTTTAAGATCCTCGCTGGGACCGTCTTACCCGGCCTCTTCTTCTTGCGTTCGTTAGACTTCTTTTCCATAATTAGAACTACAAAAGTCCGCATTATTTCGGATTTAACCGCGCAGTATGAGCCATTTACTTTATTTTTGCAGCCATTTTAAAGGCATGCTATGGCAGGACAACTCAAAGAGGTACGCAACCGGATCAAATCCATCCAGAACACGCAACAGATCACGAAGGCCATGAAAATGGTCAGCGCGGCAAAGCTCCGCCGCGCGCAGGATGCGATTATCCAGATGCGCCCCTACGCCCAGAAGCTCCAGGAAGTCCTCAGCAATATCGTCAGCAGCTCCGAAGGCGACCTCGGCATCAGCCTCGCCGTCGACCGGCCCATCGAAAAAGTCCTCTTTTTTGTCATCACCAGCGACCGCGGCCTCGCCGGTGCTTACAACGCAAATGTGATCAAGCTTGCAAAAGCGACCATAAGGGAAAAATATTCGTCCCAATTTGCCAAGGGTAACGTCACTATCTGGTCGATGGGCAAAAAGGGATACGAGCATTTTGCCAAGAACAACTATAAGGTCAGTGATACCTATAAGGATGTCTTTCTGCAGCTCAGCTTCGAACACGTTCAGGCTGCCGCGCAGGCTGCCGTGAAGGCATTTGCAAACAGGGAATTCGATGTCGTCGAGATCGTTTACAGCCAGTTTAAAAACGCGGCTACCCAGACCTTTGTCGTCGAGAAATTCCTGCCCATCCCGAAGGTGCACCGCAAACCCGGCGCCGTCAAGGCCGACTTCATCTTCGAACCCGGGAAAGAAGAACTGATCGCCGAGCTCATGCCCAAGATCCTCAACACCCAACTGTATAAGGCTGTGCTCGACGCCAATGCATCCGAGCATGGCGCCCGCATGACCGCAATGGATAAGGCCAGCGACAACGCCAACGAACTGCTCAAATCGCTTCGCCTGTCGTATAACCGCGCTCGCCAGGCCGCGATCACTACCGAACTGACGGAAATAGTAAGCGGAGCTGCCGCGTTACAAGGGTAAACAGACGGAATGGAAATCGGAACTATCATCCCACATATCGAAGCGCTGATCTTTGCCAGCGAAAGGCCGTTGACCTCTATCGAGATCACCGAGCTGATCAACAATGCGTTTGGCTTCATGGAAGAAAAGCTGACGCTCGAACAGATCCAAACGGGTATCGACGGGATCGTCGAAAAATACGCCAGCGAGTTCTACCCCTTTGAAGTACGCGAAAGCGGCGGCGGCTGGCAATTCCTCACCAAGAGGGACTTCCACAAGACCATCGCCCAGATCAATGGCGATAAATATCTGAAACGCCTTTCCAACGCCGCCCTGGAAACCCTCGCTATCGTGGCCTATAAGCAACCCATCACCAAAGGCGAGATCGAGGCGATCCGTGGCGTCAACAGCGACTACAGCATCCAGAAGCTCCTCGAAAAAGAGCTGATCGTCATCTCCGGCCGCAACGAAAACATGCCCGGAAAGCCGCTGGTGTACGCGACCTCCAAGACATTTATGGATTACTTCGGCATCAACTCTCCTGATGATCTTCCAAAGCTGAAAGAGATCTTCCTCGAGAGCCTCGTCGAACCCACTATCGTCAATCCCGATCCCAACCTACTCCACATCAACGGTCACGGCGAACTCGAAGATCATTCCGATCCGGAAAACCCGGACACGCCCGCGGACCCCGATATCGATACCCCAAAAGACGCTGACGCCGACCCTGACCCTGACCACTAAATTTAGCCGCTATCATGTCTCAATCCCTGTCCCCCGACGACCTCACCAGCCTTGCACAACAATTCGGCACCCCCCTCTACGTTTACCACGCCGAGAAGATAAAGGAGCAATACCAAAAACTAACGACGGCCTTCCACGATAGCAACACCCTCTTCTTCTACGCCTGTAAGGCCCTGACGAATGTCAACATCCTTCGCTACATTCGTGACCTCGGCGCCAACGTCGACTGCAGTTCCATCAATGAAGTTCGCCTGGCCCTCCACGCCGGTTTCCCGAAAGAACGCATCTTATATACTTCCAACGGAATTGGTTTCGACGAGATCGAAGAAGCGCAATCGCTTGGCGTGATCGTCAATATCGATAGCCTGTCGAATCTGGAAAAATTTGGCCGACGATTTGGCTCCGCCTACCCCGTTGGGGTACGGCTCCGCCCCAACATAATGGCCGGCGGCAACCTCAAGATCTCCACCGGCCACGACAAATCCAAATTCGGCATCCCCGTCGACCAGGCCGACCTGATCCTCGACCTCATCAGGAAATACGACCTCAAAGTCCATGACCTCCACATCCATACCGGCAGCGAGATAAAGGCTGTGGACGTTTTTGTAAAAGGCATCGGGATCCTCTTCGACCTGATCCCGAAGTTCCACGACCTGCGCTTCATCGACCTTGGCGGCGGATTCAAGGTCCCCTATAAGGACGGAGACACCGAGACCGACATTCCCGCGCTCGCCAATAAAGTCGCCGAAGCCTTCAAATCGCATCCCAACCCCGGCGGCCGTCCCCTCCAGGTATGGTTTGAACCCGGAAAATTCCTCGTGAGCGAATGCGGCTACTTCATCACCAAGGTCAACGTCATGAAGAAAACCGACGCCGCTACCTTCGTCAGCGTCGACAGCGGGTTCAATCACCTGATCCGCCCCATGTTCTATGACGCCTATCATCGCATCGTCAATATCAGCAACCCCCACGGCGAGCCACACCGCTACTCCGTCGTCGGCAATATCTGCGAGACCGACACCTTCGCCTGGGACCGGAGCATAAATGAAGTCCGCGAAGGCGATTACCTCGTCTTCTGCAATGCCGGCGCCTACGGCTTCGAAATGTCCTCCAACTTCAATTCCCGCTACAAGCCCGCCGAAGTCCTCGTCAAAGACGGCGAGGCCCACCTGATCCGCAGACGCGACGAATTCCCGGACCTTCTCCGCAACCAGATAGAGCTCTGAAAATTCTCCGTACATTTATAACGAATCAAAGCGCGCTCTATGCCTCCCATCCGCATGGTCGACGACCCAGACTCCCGCGACTCCGACGATCAGGGTGGATTCGACCCCGGCGGACCTAATGACGGGGGTGGGGGAGGAGGGGGTATCTTCGGCCTGCTCTTACTGCTACTCGGCCTCTTCCGCGGCCGCGGCCTCATCGGCCTGCTTCTCATCCTCGGCATCGGCTACTTCTTCCTGAGCCGCGGCGGCTGCAACACCGGCAGCACCATCACCAACCAGATCACCCGCCTCGCCACCGGCGGCTACCTCGATCCCCGCCAATTCGAAAAGGCTAATATATATGAATCTCTCGCCGACGACTCCACGAAAAACCCCCTTCCCGAAGCCGCGAACCTGCAACGCTATGCCCCCAATGTCGGTGATCAGGGCCGCCAGGGCAGTTGCGTCGCCTGGAGCAGCGCCTACGCTGCCCGCACCATCGAAGAGGCCGCCCGCACCGGCGAAGACCCCAACAGCCTGCGCTTCAGCCCCTCCTTCCTGTACAACCAGATCGGCCTCGACAACTGCGACGGTTCTTATATAGAGCGCGCCATGGAATTTATGACCCGAAGCGGTTCCATCCCTTATACCGAATTCCCTTACGACGACCACGACTGTGCCCGCCAACCCGACCAGCAACAGCTTGAAGAAGCCCGCCGTTACCGGATGCGCGGCTTCAACCGCCTGACCCGCGGCGACCGTAACGACGTCATCGACCTTCGCGCGATCAAAGAGAACATCTCCCAGGGCGCCCCCGTGGTGATCGGCATGGAAGTGGGTGGCAGCTACATGCAACCGATGATGGGCCAGGACGTCTGGACCCCCACAGCCGAAGACCGCAGCAAGATCGGCTTCGGCGGCCACGCCCAATGCGTCGTGGGCTATGATGATAAGAAATACGGCGGCGCCTTCCTCCTCATGAATAGCTGGGGCCCGCAATGGGGGAATAACGGCTTTGCCTGGGTGCGTTACCGCGACTTCCGCTATTTCGTCCGTGAAGCCTATGGCATCGAGCCGATGCAAAAGGCCGGCGCCGCCGCAGCAGCGCCTCTCACCTGCGAGATCGGCCTCGTCCACGATAAAACTTACATCCCCCTCCGCCTCAGTAAAAATAATGTCTTCGAGACCGTCACCCCGCTAAAGATCGGTACCCGCTTCAAAATGGAGGTGCGGAATTCCAGCGAATGTTATATCTATGTTTTTGGCAAAGAGACCGACGGCACCAGCTACACGCTGTTCCCCTATCCCAGCTCCACTAATCCGGAAACGACAAAATATTCGCCTTTTTGTGGCATCACCGGCTACCGCCTCTTCCCAAAGGATAAAAGCATGACACCTGATTCCATCGGCCATCGCGACGAGATTGCTGTCGTCGTCAGCGCCACCCCCCTTAACTGGTACGGCCTCAACAACACCCTAAGCCAAAACCCCGGCCAGGACTATAGCGCGCGGCTCAACGCTGCGCTGGGTGACAAACTTACCCGCGACATCCCATTCACTGCTTCCGCTAAAGGCAATATGCAATTCACTATTCCAACCCGGTATCATAACCCTATCGTCGCCACCATCGTCGAAATCGATAAAAAGTAACTTCCTATGTCAGACTTTCAGCGAATCGCCGCCAACCCTTTCCTCTTCCGCCTCTACCTGCTCACACGCCTTCCCAGCGCCTTCTTTGCCGGACTTAAGATTACCCAACTCGACGCCGATACCTGCACCGTAACTGTACCTTACAAGTGGTTCACTCGAAACCCGTTTCGATCGACCTATTTCGCCTGCCTCGCCATGGCAGCCGAAATGAGCACCGGCGCCCTCGCAATGGCTCAACTCTACAAACGCAAGCCGCAAGTATCCATGCTCGTCACCCACCTCGAAGCCAACTACGTCAAAAAGGCAACCGGCCGCACTTATTTCAAATGCACCGACGGCCCTGCGATACGTTCGGTGGTGGAAGCGGCCATCTCTACCGGTGAGGGACAGATCGTTCGGATCCGTTCGGCCGGTACTAACGCGAATGGTGATTTGGTAGCGGAATTTTACCTAACTTGGTCCTTCAAGGTCAAATCAAAATGAAAATTGCATTCCACGGCGCCGCTCGCGTCGTCACCGGGTCGAAACATCTCGTTACCCTAAATAACGGCAAGAAATACCTCCTCGATTGCGGCATGTTCCAGGGCATGGGGCTCCAGACCGACGTACTCAATCGTAACTGGGGATTCACCCCCGCCCAGGTCACCAACCTCATCCTCTCCCACGCCCATATCGACCACAGCGGTCTCATCCCCAAACTGGTCAAAGACGGCTTCACGGGCAAGATCTTCTGCACTCCCGCCACCCGCGAACTTACCAACGCCCTGCTCATAGACTCCGCCGGGATACAGGAAGACGATATCAAATATACCAACAAACGCCGCAAGGCCGAAGGCCAACCCTACCTCCAACCCCTATACGATACCGACGACGCCAAGCGGGCCATGGATCACTTCGTAAGCGTCGAATACGACACCTGGCATCCTATCGACGAAGACGTCCAGGTCCTCTATACCGACGCCGGACATATCATCGGCAGCGCCGCCGTACACT
This sequence comes from Puia sp., assembly GCA_035948015.1. Classification (GTDB taxonomy): domain Bacteria; phylum Bacteroidota; class Bacteroidia; order Chitinophagales; family Chitinophagaceae; genus Puia. Next base: position 33,272 of record DASZJO010000022.1, on the reverse strand, counting down.
TAAAAATAAAAGAAGAAGGGAAGGAGTATCACCTTACTTTCAGCGGTGACGTCGGCCGCTATAAGGACGTGATCCTTCGTTCTCCCGAGAACTTCCCGCAGGCAGACTATATTCTCATCGAGTCTACCTACGGCAACAGCCTCCATGACCCAATTTCCGGCACTCCGGACTTGCTCCTCAACTGGATTGTCAAGACCTGCCTGCAGAAAAAGGGCAAGCTGATCATTCCTGCCTTCAGCGTCGGCCGCACCCAGGAACTGCTCTTTGCGCTCAACCAACTGGAATTGGAAAAGCGTCTCCCGCCTCTTGACTACTTCGTCGACAGCCCGCTGAGCATAGCCGCCACCGAGATCGTTAAACACTACCCGCAATACTTCAATAAAACGATCCAGAAAGTCCTCGAGACGGACAATGACCCCTTCTCCTTCCAGGGCCTGAAATACATCAAAACGGTGGACGAATCGAAGCTGCTCAACTACCGCAATGACCCCTTTGTTGTCATCTCCGCCAGCGGCATGGCCGACGGCGGACGCGTAGTGCACCACATCAGCAATAATATTGAGAATTCCCGCAATACCATCCTCCTGGTCGGTTATTGCGAGCCCCACTCCCTTGGCGGCCGCCTCATGGCCGGTGCCAAGGAGGTCCATATTTTCGGCGTTCTCCATGAAGTCCATGCAGAGGTCGGCAGTATCAGAAGTATGAGCGCCCACGGCGACTATGAAGATCTCACCCAATTCCTTGCCTGCCAGGACCCGCGGCAGGTCAAGGCGCTGTTTATTGTCCACGGCGAATACGATGTCCAGCAGGCCTTCCGGGACCGCCTGCTAAAAAAGGGCTTCACCGACGTCGAGATCCCCGAACTGCACTCCGAACGCGGCCTCAGCTAACCCAAGCGCCCGCGCCCCTCGCTGCACGACCCCGACCCCGCGCGGGCGCCTTAACCCCCAAACTCCATCAATTGCTGAAGCAGCCTCACCTGGTTCGCCGCCCGGTTATAGTTGTGCCCCTCATACCTCGCCCCATAATACACATCTCCATTCAAATGATCCGCCAGGAACCTCAACGCTTGCATATACACCATAAATAAACCTGCATAGAAGAACCGCCCCCGCTCCGCTGGGCTCAATACATCCCCCATTACCCCCAGGTACCCATCATAGATCGCCTGATAGAATTCCCGCCGCACCACCACCTTCTCCAGATCCACCTCCTCCTCACTCGCCGGCGACACGTATGTGCGCACCATGTCCCCGACATCGCTGATAAAATAGCCGGGCATCACCGTGTCGAGATCGATCACACAAAGCCCCTTGTCACGATCATCAAAAAGTACATTGCTGATCTTTGTATCATGATGCGTCACCCGAAGCAGGAACCGCGGATCTCCCTTCAAAGAAACATATTCATCTACCAGTCCCCGCTGACCCTGCAGGAACGCGATCAACTCCCCCGACTCCCGAACCCGCACCGAATCCCCGGCAAACACCGCCCGATCGAACTGCTCATACCTCAACTCAAGGTCATGGAAACGCGGCAAGGTCTCCCGTAACTCCCGTACATCGAAATCCCGCAGATTTCGCGTGAACAACCCGAACTGCCGAGACGCCTCATAGGCCTGCCCCGGACTGCTGACGACATCGTAAGTCCGCGACCCGCTGACAAAAGGGAACATCCGGAAATACCCGCCGCCATCATCCCGATAAAATACCAACCCCTCCGCCGTCCGCAATGGCGCTGCAAACAGATAATCCGACGCATGCTCCGCCAGATACCGGCCGATCTTATCCAAATTTTCCGCAATCGCAACCGGGTCACTAAAAACCGCCTTATTTACCTCTTGGAGGATATACGCCGTGCCGCCGGGAACCTCCACCTTCCAGGTGCGATGGATCAGCCCCGACCCGATCGGCAGCAGCGAATAACTTTCAATATCTGGTAAATATGCGCGAAGCACCGTCTCTATCATAGCCCCAAACCTACTATCTTTATGGATACTATCAAACCTGTTATGACATCAAGACCCGCCGTTTTTCTTGCGCTGCTTGCCCTTGCCGCCTGCGGAATCGCCCTCCCTTCCTGCGGGGGGAAAACAGATCTTACCAGCACCGTCGACCGCTCCGGCTCCATCGAAACGTCGATTGCCGTCGAACACGCCGACAGCACACATGACGTCGTCCTGACCACACACAGGGTCTGGGCCAACGGTCAGGTATATTCTACCATCGTCCACCGTGACACCGTGCCCGGTCTGGGCCTCATCAACACGGAAGGAACGGACAGCAGCGGCAACACCACGACCGTCGTTGTGCCAAAAGATTACCAGATCTTCATTACAATGAAGTAGCCATGAGAAAGACAAAAGAGATCCAGCTGGTCCTCATTACGGCCTTGTTCGCCTCCTGCCATCAACCCGAGCCGCAATGGCGAGCCGGCGGCCGGACCCATATCCGAAGCGACAGCACCGCGCCTTACACGCTGATGGCCCACCCGAATCCGGGCGCCCCCTTATTGTTTTATGCGTTTCACCCCTATGGCCTTTACACTGCTTTCGGTTACCGGCGCATGGGCTACTATTCCAGCGCACTCAGCGAAGAAGTGAATATCGGGCATAATGCCTTCAAAAGCCGTATTGTCCGCGGCGGCTTTGGCGAAAGCGCCCTTTCAGTGGAATCCTAAACCAACCCCAGGCAACTCAACCCTCATGCAACGCATCGCCATTCCTCCCCGCAACAACTGGCAACAAGCCGTCGAACAACTCGGCTTCGGGTTCCATACCGCCAACTCACCCTATTGGGACGAAAGCGCCTATTATTCCTTCAGCCTCGACGAAATCAACCTTATCGAAAGCGCCACCACCGAATTGTGGGAACTTTGCCTCGAGGCCGTACAACACGTCATCGACAGCCGGCTATACGCAAAATTTGCGATCCCGACCGAATTCATCCCCTACATTGAAAAGACCTGGGAAGAAGACCATCCCTCCATCTACGGGAGATTCGATCTTTGTTACAAGGATGGCCAGGTCAAGCTCCTCGAATTCAACGCCGACACCCCCACCAGCCTCTACGAAGCCGGGATTGTCCAATGGTTCTGGCTACGGGACTTTGATAAGGATAAGGACCAATTCAACAGCATCCATGAAAAGCTGATCGCCTATTGGAGCTACCTGCAATCTTACCTCCACCCCGGCAAGCTCCACTTCGCCTGCGTGCGCGAATCCCTCGAAGACCTCACCAACACTGAATACCTCCGTGACTGCGCGATCCAGAGCGGGCTGGAGACTCAACTGTTATACATAGACGACATCGGCTGGGACAGGACCGCTAAGATCTTCGTCGACCGTCAGGACCAGCCGATACAAAATATCTTCAAGCTTTATCCCTGGGAGTGGATGGCAGGCGAAGAATTTGGACCCAACATCCTGACCGACCGCAACATCTCGTATTGGATCGAGCCCGCCTGGAAAATGATCCTCTCCAATAAAGCCATCCTTCCCACGCTTTGGGAACTTTTCCCCGACAGCCCCTGGCTCCTCCCCGCTTACTTCGAAGCCGACCGCCTCACCGACTATGTCCGTAAGCCGATCCTCTCCCGCGAAGGCGCCAATATCGACCTCTTCCGGTCCGGCGGCCTCCTCCAGCAGACGGATGGCGAATACGGCGCCGAAGGATCTATCTACCAGCAGCTTTTCACCCTCCCTGACTTCAACGGCAAACACCCTGTCATCGGAAGCTGGATCATCGGCCAGGAACCCGCCGGAATGGGCATCCGCGAATCCGACAACCTCGTCACCGACAACCTGAGCCGGTTTATCCCGCATTTGATCGTTTAACCTCCCGGGCCGGCTCGGCGGGCCCTCACTTCACCGGCCTGGCGCCACCACCTGCCCTCACTTCACCGCCCTGATCTGTCCCCGCCGTACGGGTCTCCGCAACTCCACTTTATCTCCCAACAACCGCCCCCACGGTTGCAGCTCGGGTATGCGATCAAAAAGTATCTTCAACACGCCAATAAAAGGTATCGAAAGGAACATCCCCGACAACCCCCACACCGCACCACCCAACAACACCGCCACCACCGACAACAGCGCATTGATCCGCACCTTCGCCGACACGATATACGGGATCAGAAAGTGATTGTCTGTGAACTGGATGATCATATAGCTGACCGCAATCCCGATCTGCGTATTGTACCCGTCTTTCGTGATCGTCGCAACCATGATCGGTAGCAACGCGGCCAATATTCCGCCAAAGAACGGCAGCACATTCAATAGCGCCCCCAACACCCCCATCAGTATCGCATACTGCACCCCCAAAATGAACAGTGCGATCGTATTCAGCGTCGCCACGATCAAGGCCTCGATCAACAACCCATACATATAATTTTGGATCGCCCCGCGCACCTGCTTGAGCACCGTACTCACCTCCCCCGCATTCTCTTCCGCAAAGATCTCATAAAGGAAATTCAGGATAAGTTTCTTATAATAAAGCAACAGAAAGGTATACAAGGGCAACAGAAATAGCGTCCCCATCGTCCCCGCCACTGTCCCCAGCATCTGCCCCAGCAACGGCCGGATTCCTGCCCTTGCCTCGGCCAGGTACGAATCTGTCCTCGCCACAGGGATATTGAACTCCCGAAGCAGATATTCCTGCAGCCGCCTGATCAGTTCCGACGTCTTCCGCTCGAGCAACGGAAGCTGATCGGTGAATTGCATGATCTGATTTGCCAGAAAATACCAGACGCCGCTGATCAGCAGGACGGCCACGATCAGCGAGATCGCGATCGCCGCGACCCGTGGGACCCCCCATATAAGCAGCCGTTCCATCAGCGGATTCAGCAGGACGGCCAGGAACAACGCAAAAGAGAAAGGGATCAATATCCCCCGGAGGTTAGCGAGTGCAAACGAACACAGGACCAACCCGAAAAGAATGACCGTCGCCCGGATGTAAAACGGATATTTGTGCATACTACTCTTACCTCCCTATATACTGGCGCCATGCCGGATTTTTATTATCTTACGACCCGCACGGCCGGTCAATTAAATCCAGCCGCCATTACCCAAAATGAGTAGAATATTCCTCATCTTCCTCCTGTCGGCAGCCCTCCCCGCAATCACGTCCGCCGGGACTTCCCCCGCCCCCCCATCCGGCCGCGACATCATCAAAAAGATGCACAACCGTTACTCCGGTAAATGGTACCATACCTTCACCTTCACCCAAACCACCCAGGTATACCGGAACGACAGCCTGCGATCGACTCAAACCTGGCACGAATTCATCCGCTTCCCCGACCGCTTTCGCATGGACTTCGGCGCCTCCGACAGCGGCAACGCGGTCATCTTCCGCGGCGACTCCGCCTATCGGTTCCACAACGGTCAACTCCGCTCCACCACCATCAATAACAACGAAGGCCTTATCTTCCTGCTTGGCGGAATGTTTTTTTACCCGTGGGATCAGACCTGCCAAATCCTCAGCGACTCACTTCACTTCGACCTGACCGCGGCCCGCGAAGACAACTGGAAAGGCCACCCCGTCTATATCATCGGCAAGGAAGGTGCCAATCAGTTGTGGATCGACCAGCAAAACCTCTGTCTCGTCCGCATGATAAAAACGGACAACCATATGGACGCCCGATTTGAAGACTGGCAGCCCTTCGGCGGCGGGTTCTGCGAGACCAAATGCGATTTCTACATCAATGGCAAATTGATCCAGACCGAGCTCTACCATGAGATCAAGACAGACATCAACCTGGAAGACAGGATTTTTGATCCTTCCAAACTGAACAAGTCCTGGTGAGAACCCAACCACCCTCAAAGCGCATCCGACGATCCGGCAAACTCCGGCCGTTGCAATTAGCAGCCGTCATCTTCCTGACCGTCTCCGGCGGCCCCTATGGACTGGAACAGCTTTTCGCCGGCGCCGGCACTCACGGCGCCATCCTTCTGTTGCTGATCACACCTCTGTTATGGGACATTCCCACCATCCTGACCGTCCTCGAACTCAACGGTCTCATGCCCGTAACCGGCGGCTACTACCAATGGGTCAAACACGCCCTCGGTCTCCGCTGGGCCTTCTTCGAAGGCTGGTGGACCTGGCTCTATACTTTTCTTGATCTCGCCATCTACCCCGTCCTCTTCGTCACGTATACGTCGTTCTTTTTTCCTGAGATCATTCACTACCGGCTGATCATTTGTCTCGTGATCATCTGGTCTTCCGCCCTCCTCAATATCCTGGGTATCGTCCCGGTAGGCAGGGTCTCGATGTTCCTTGGCGTCATTGTGCTCGCCCCCTTCCTCATTCTGTTCGGCTGGCTTCTCTATACCGGTCACGCTCATTCGATCCCAACTCCTTCCCTCAAAGGAGTTCAATTCCCTGCTGTCTCACTGGGGCTTTATTATGTAATGTGGAATTTTTTGGGTTGGGATAACGCCACCACATACGCGGGCGAGGTGAAAAGGCCCGTGCGCTCCTATATCTTCTCCATTGGCATTGCGTTCGTCCTCATCCTCGGCATCTACCTGCTGACCGCCCTTTCCGTCCACTGGTCCGGCATCGACCCTACCACCCTCGACAGCGAGAACCGCGGCTTCCCTGTTCTGGGTACGCTCGTAGGCGGCCGCTGGCTTGGCATCCTCGTGGCGGTCGGCGGCATGGCCAGCCAACTTGGCCTCTATTCGGCCGTCCTGCTGTCGGTATCCCGCGTCCCCCAGGTCATGGCGGATGATCAGCTGCTTCCGGCATGGTTTTGTTCGCTGCATCCCCGCTATGGGACGCCCTATGTGTCCATCCTCGTTTCATCCGCCATCGTCAGCGTCCTCGTCCTTTTTACCTTTTCCGACCTGGTCGTCATGGACATCATTCTATACGGGGCCGGCCTCTTCCTCGAATTCCTCGCCCTCCTTATTCTTCGGGTCCGGGAACCCCAAAGACCACGGCCGTTCAGGATCCCCCTCAATACCGCAGGATTGATCGTTATGATCCTCCTGCCGACCGCCATCTACCTGATCGCCTTGACGGGAGTGCCCTACTCATCCGAAAAAATGTGGGGACCGGTCGCGCTCGCCATCGGCATGCTTATTTCCGCAGCCGTCGCCTGGCGCCTGGTCCGCTGGCGTAATCCTCATCTCACCCTATGACCAGCAGCCTTCCATCCCGATCAGGCCGCGTCTACTGGCTCGACTACCTTCGCGGATTCATTACGGTCCTTGTCGTCGCCCATCATTCCACGCTTGCCTATACCACCTTTGCTCACTTCAACCCGCAGGCCTATAATGCCTCCACCCACCCGATCGTCGACACCTCCCGCGCCGTTGGCCTCGACCTCTTCGAAGATTTCAACGACGTCTTCTTCATGCCCTTGATGTTCCTGATCAGCGGCATCTTTGTTCTTCCTTCCCTGGGCCGGAAGGGACCTCGCGTGTTCCTCCGCGATCGTTTCCGCCGGTTGTTCATCCCCCTGATGATCACCGTTACTTTTATCATGCCGCTCGGTTATCTGGCCTCCTGGAACCTGGCGCACCACAACTGGGACCTGCATGCCTTCCTCGTCGACTACATCACCGTCGAACATTGGCCTGCCGGGCCTCCCTGGTTTATTGGCATCCTTTTTATTTTCAACGGCATCATCAGTGGTCTCTATCTCCGCTGGCGCGCGACCCTCGACCGCTGGGCCAACTTTCTCGCCAATCATTCAACCCGACCCCTGGGTTTTTTCCTCCGGGCCTACGGTCTGACCCTGGTCCTTTTCGTACCTCTCGTCCTGATCTTCGGCGGGTCCGCCTGGATCGGGTTCGGCCCCTTTGCCTTCCAGCTCTCTCGCATCCTGCTCTATTTTGGGTATTTTGTTGTCGGGATGCTTCTGGGGGCCGCCGGTACCGAAAAAGGCCTTCTGGCGGGCGACTCCGCCCTGATGCGCAATACAACACGCTGGGTCTTGCGATGCGTTCTCGCATACTTCGTTCTGAAGATCGCCGGCTTCTACATCCAGGGACTCGAAGATCATAATCGCCTCAACGAGACCCAAGCCCGCCTCCTCTACCGCTCCGTCTGGTCCCTGTCCTGCACCCTCAGCTGCATAGCGTTTCTATCCCAGTTTCATCGCATCTTCCGAAAAACCGCGAGCCTATCTCCCGCACCAAACACTCCGCCCCGCGTCTGGGAATCCCTCGCCGCCAACGCTTACGGCATCTACCTCATTCATTATGTTTTTGTGCTTTGGATCCAATACCTCCTCCTCCCTGTCTCTCTCCCCGCGGTCCCAAAATTCACCCTCACCTTTATCGGCGCCCTCGCACTCAGCTGGACCATCACCGCGCTCATCCGAAAAATTCCCCTGGCCGGTAAATACCTGTAACATTTCGAGCGTATCTTTAAGACTCATTACTTATTTAATGACTTTCCCACAATGGAAATTGACATCAACCAACAAAAGATATCTATAGGAGACAAGTACAAGGTATTTATTGACGGGCAACCGACACACATTGCTTCAAAACAATTGATTAGCCTTCTGCCGGTCGTTTACCTCTATGAGCTCGACAGTAAGCGACCGAGAATGACAATTACTAAATTGCTTTCCTTGTTCAACGCAAAATATGATATCACGCGTTGGGATAATGCTGTAATTGAATTCCGGACAAAATCATTTTGGAAATTGCAATATGAATGCCAGGTTGGTGAAGACATCTATACGATTTATGGGCACAGAGGCAGAAAATATTCAATATACAAAAACGATAACCAGATAGCTTGGTGGGATAAGAATGCCGTTAGTTGGTTTGCAGGCGACAACTATAAAATTGTTACAGACAAAGACGCCGATGTTGATTTATTAATTTCGTTTTGTTTGATCATTGACAATCTGGCGGGCAACTCCAATAACGGAAATATCATCAATATTGACTTTGGCAATATTGGGTTTCAGGCAAGGAAATTTGATATTACGTGGCAGCCTAAATAATTGCGCATACCAAAAGAAGGACCCATGAATCTACACGACGAGAATGAGGTTGATATCAGCGGTGATTTGTCGCCTGGCCTGGTTGAACGCCCTCCAGCCGATGCCCCCTCCCCACTCAATGAAAGAATTACTCTTTGCAACTTTACCCGTTGAATAAAATTCGTTTTTCCCTATTCTTTCCAAAGTTCATATTTGATGTGTTCTGAGCAAGATAATATTGACTCCCTAATGCATCTTTTTACCGTAATTCTTCTCACTTGCCAAAATAGCTACCTGCAGATCATTCTCTTTTGGCGGGATTGTGAAATCCAATATCATAACTCCGTCATGGATATCTCCGATGACACAATCGATATAACGGCCGCCACCATACGTAGCTGCCGCTGAGGTCACATCTGTAAACCAGACGAACAGATCGTTCGTGGTCTCGTCCTTCGCCAGTAAAAACTGCAACTGATACACGAACAGATGCATTGTCGTATCATGCAGCCTGAAAGTAAGCCGTCCGTATTTCCTTGCCATAAGGGACCGGGTGCCGGAAGTCGGCAGTTGAAACCAGTCGCCATCCGGTATCCTTTCAAAGTTGCATTGGACGCGGTAATTCGGATTCAGTGGATAGAACCGGAGCAGCGCTTGCTCTTCACGTTTCTTCAGTAGTTCGTGGTTTTCAACATAGTTCTTCCGCCAGGATTGCATAGAATCCATATATGCCGTTTGTGCAGAAGCCGCGTGGTCGATTGCTGTCAGCATCCCGGAAGTCAATAGCAGGATCAAGAGGAGTCGCTTCATAGTTCCAAGTTAATTCATTTTTATCGCCGGAATACCCTAAATTATGTCACATAGTCCTTTTTACCATGACAACTAAAACGATAAAAAATATAAGGATAACCAGCAGAACATTTAGTTTGCCGCCCTTGACAATAATGCCCTTTTTAGTCCAGCCCTTCTTAAATTTGGTGCTGAACCACAAGTATGTGAGTACAAGGACTACATAAATCAACAACGGTATGATCTGCGACTGGTTCATTTTAATTTGTTTCATTAGTCAATAAACCGGTGCCCATTCTGTCCCCAAATATTATCCATATATGATGAATCTACACGAAGCCAAAACGCAGCTCACCGCGATCCGGGACAATCTGCCTGCAGACTATTCGATAAACAGCGCCCGGAAATTAATGTCATCCTTCGAAAATTACAGGCAGATCTCGCAAGCCCTCGGCCGCGGCCTATCCCGCACGAAGTCCGGCATCCGGTCAGAATTCGAAGATATTGAATTGGATATCAGGTCGGCTATAAAAGGAACACCAAAAAAAGAAGCCGAATCAGCGTTCAGCATAGCAAAGAGGCATATAACAGATGATATCAATAGTATTCTCGCAGCGGACGCCCGGGAATAATTCTTTGCCAAAGCCAGCTAATAACTACGAAAACCTCGCCTCCTCGATATGCCGCACCATATCCATTCCTTTTTTTTCCCCGGAAAACATCGCGCAAAGCAGGATCTGGTAGCCCTGATGAAATCCGTGATAGTAATATGCATAGTAGAGTATTTCCTCTGGTACCCGCGCCGTAATCTCGGTTTTCTCAAACGGCAGCCCGCCGATCACGCCATCTACCGACTGCTCCTCCACAAGGACCTTTGCGTATTTTTTATATCGCTCCTTCAGATCATTCAATTGGCTCTGCAGGAATTCGTAGTATTCATTTTTCGCGTCAACGGGTCTGCGATCGCCCAGTGAAATCATGATCCCTGACATGTGATAATTCTCTGCATTGCGCGCTGTAAACAGCATTTGACAATTGTCCCCGGTCGCAAAAGATGTAGCAGGCTTATGGTCCCTTTTGGTGGCCTTCTTTAATCTGGTGATGAGCTGCTTTTTAGTGAGCACAGCAAGATAAACCGGGACAGATAGGGTCAGGCCGATCTCTTCAAAATACAATAGTGTTTCCTTTTTACGCGGTATAATAAGATTCCTGATCATCTCAAACGTGATCTCGAACTGCCTTGAATAGTAGCGAAGTATACTCATAAGGCTACAAGATACAAACTTTGCTCCCTTTCCTGGAAAACGCCGATTTCTTCCTGTATCATGCGTGGCATGCCTTTACCACCCAGATACCGAACTGCAACATTAATAAGTTTTCAGGAAAATTATTTTTCCATTGTTTAAATTCGCCTTCCAAATCTTATCACTATGGCAGTACCCGTAATCCTAAATTTTGATACATCTTACAGTGTTGAAAAAGCTACAGATGATTTAAAAAACGGCTTTTTCACGACTGATCTGCAAGAGGGTGGAAAGGAATTACTCAAGATCGAGATTAGTAAGAACCCCCACGAGTTGATGCCGGGCGTCTACAACCTTGGGTTTGGCCCGGTGACAGAAGACGGAAGAATCAATGATAAGGCGGAATTGCCGCATCGCGACTATTCGAAGGTCTTCTCGACTATTCTTTTTGTTGGGTATCGTTACATGGCTAAAAACCCAGACCACATGCTGGGCATTGATGGATCTGATAACAGACGAGCCGTTCTTTATTTCCGAATGCTGCAAAGGAATTATGACTATCTGGACAATTATTTTGAAATCTTCGGCTTGAAATATTATGTCAGGATGACCCGGTTCGGAAAAAGGCAATACGACAACCCTTTCGACTTTGCCGACGTCCTTCCCTCTCCTGAAAAGATCATCAAAAATATGCGGATAAGATTGGAGTGGCTGTACAACTATTTTATCTTCAAATTAAAATAGGAAGAGAGAATTCTTTCAACAATTTTAGAAAATTAGTTAACTTTATATCATGGAAACGACACTTGAAAGGAAGATCAGAGAACTTGACGAAGTTGCCAAAAGGAATGAAGCAAAACCCGCACGGCCTCTCCGCCCCGGACAGTCGTCCTTACACGATATCATTCGCACTCCCGAGCAAGCCGAGCGATTTATGCGCCTCCTCAAATTTGCATCTGAAAATCCCCCCAATTCTTGATCCGGATTGGTTTTCCCGCCCCGGTGCAGCCTTAAAAATCCGTACCTTTCATCACCTGCCATGGAAGCGCCTGCATACCACCATCTCGAGACCGACACCGGTACCCGCGACTCCGCCACCTGGGAAGTCGACGGTATCCGCATGGGCCACGCCATTTCCAAATTCCGCACCCTGACCGAATTCACCTCCACCGGCGCCACGTCCGACGTCGTCCGCCTCCATATCGGCCTAAGAGGAAACTATAGTTTTCAGCACCGCCAACTCGATACCACCTTCGACCTCATCGGCGGCCACCACAATCTCCTCTACTCAAAGGATTTCGAAATGACCGTCCACAACCGCACGCTCGAACTCGAGACCTTCGGCGTTCAATTCCCGCGAGAGACCTTCTTGAACTTCACCGCCAACGCCACCGACCTGCTAAAACGTTTCTCCGAGCGCATTATCAACAACCAACCCGTCATCCTCACCGACGACTGGGGCGCCGTCGACCCTGCTATCCACCAGGTCATCGACCAGATCATACATCATCGATATACCGGCGACCTCCAACGCCTCTTCCTGCTCTCCAAAAGCATCGAGCTCCTGGTCTGTTGTGCCGAATCCTGCGAACAAGCCCAACAAACCGGCAAAACGCGACCCCGGTTCCTCAAATCCAACACCGATAAAGAAAAGATCATCGCCGCCCGGGACCTCGTCAATGCCCGCATCGACTCTCCGCCAAGTCTGTCCGAGATTTCCCGCACCGTCGGCCTCAACGAATACAAGCTGAAACGCGGGTTCAAAGAGACCTTCGCTACGACCGTCTTTGGCTATCTCACCGCGCAACGTCTCCACCTTGCCCGCCGCTACCTGCTCGATACTCAAAAGACCGCAGCCGAGATCGCCTTTGAGCTCGGGTATGCCACCCCGCAGCACTTCAATAACGCCTTCAAAAAACACTTCGGCCACACTCCGCAAAGCGTTAGAAAGAATCCGTAAAACGCAACCCCGGCCATCGCCAATCGCGTATCTTGCCCCAATAAAATTATAAGACTAAAAAACCGAAGTATCATGAGCCAGCCGTTGATCATCAGCAACAGCATCGACATTCACGCCCCCGCCTCAAAAGTCTGGAATGCACTAACCAACCCTCAGGAAACAAAAAAATATATGTTCGGCTGTGAAGCCCTCTCCGACTGGAAAGAAGGCAGCCCCCTCATCTGGAAAGGCAACTTCAATGGCGTCGAGCTCATCGCCGTGAAAGGCATCATCAAAAAGATCCAGCCCGGCAAATACCTGGAATACACCGTGATCGACCCCAATAACCCCAAGATACCCGACCTGCCGGAGAATTATCTGACAGTCACCTGCGAGCTGACCGAAGAGAACGGGACGACCACCCTCACCGCCACCCAGGGTGACTACAGCACCGTCGGCGAAGGCGCCGATCGCTATAAGCACTCCGTCGACGGCGGCGGCTGGACCCCCATCCTCGAGGCCATCAAAGCCCAGGTCGAAGGATAATCCTCTAACTCCTCACCTGGCCACGTAAGACCTGCTCAATTCCCTGGTCGCCTCCACAAAGCGTACCCGCGCCTCGGGGCAATGGTCAAAATACAATTCGGGGTCGGTCAATTCGATCTCCATCAGATAAAATTCCCGGTTTCTTACTACCCCGTCTACCCTGGCATACAGGATGTCCCCACCAAATTGATCCAGGATTTTTTTCGCCGTTTCGATCACCGCCTTCCCGGCGCGAAAATACCGGGCCTGGCCGCCATATTCGGCTTGCACCCTGAAATCTTTTTGGCTGGCGTTCTTCAAGATCGCATGCGAATACCTCCGGTTGATAAATACCAGGGAGATCTCGCCGAACCGTTGAATTTCGGGCATAAATTCCTGCACGAGCAATTCCCTTTCCCGCGCAATACCCTGAAACTTCTGTTCTATCCGTTTATAATCATCGATATCAAAGAGTTCAGTGAGATAGGAATTGGCCGAGATGGCCGGTTTGATCACTGCTTTCGTCCAGCCGCTATTTTTCAGGGCAGCAAGATCCAGCCTGTCGGTACGGTCCAAAAAGCGCGTCGGAATGATCCTGATCCCGTTTCGTTCCAGGTCGCATAGATAAAACTTATGCTGGTTCTGTCTGACCAGCCCAATGGGGTTCAACGTCTTCATGCCAAGTTCTGCCAAATGATCCAGCCATCGGGCAAAAGCCCGGGGATCAATGTGACTATCCCACGCGGATCTGATCAATACCAGTGAATAATCCCGCCATGTAACAGCAGGATCGCTCCAAACCAGCGGCTCCGCCTTTATCTTTCTTTCGGCAAATAAAGGGATAAACAAGCGCTCGCTTGCGGTAAGCTGCGGCAATTCCCGGTAGGTGACCAATCCGATCTTCATTTGAATTATCGTTTGCTTTCCGGCAACAATACCACCTGGATATAATTATTCCCACTAAGGCATAGGTCAGCCATTTGCTTCAGTTCTTCGGAGGTGACCCTATCCAATAAGGCGTTATAATTATTGATCTCAATCAGATCGTCCTTATTCTGGAGTTGATCGGTGAGATAGTTGAGCCAGAAGCCATTGGTTTTTAATTGGGTTTCCGTCACTCTTTTTTCTTCCGCGCGCCATTTGTCCACATTTTCCGGCAGTGGGCCGGTAGCTTTAAGCTTTCCGATCTCTTCCAGTGTCGAAGCGATTAGCTTGTCGACGTTCTCGGGTGAACAGCCGAATTGAATCGTGAAGCTGTAGCGGGGCTGGGGATATTTGAAAGTATTATCATATACGGCAGGGTTATATACTCCACTTTCCTCTTCACGTAATCTTTGCAGCAGGCGGATTTGGAGCGCTTCTTTCAACGCATCTATTTTTATACTATTGTAAGGGCTATATTCGAATTTACCGGAAAAGACCAGCACCACCATCGATTTGGGCTCCGACCCCTTGTAAACTTTTTTCACTATCCGGCCTTCCGGTGCATGGATATTCAAATCCCGGGACTCTTCGTGACGATTGTTTGCGGGTAGCCCACCCAGGTATTTCTCCAATAAAGGCCTTATCGCCTGAAGGTCAAAACTACCCACAAAAGTGAACGTGAAATTCGATGCGTCCGCAAACCGTTCTTTATAGATGGCATATGCTTTATCCAAATTGACCTGGTTCATCTTTTCTATCGTAGGACCCGTCTTGCGGCTATTGTAATCACCCAGTACTGCATTCACGGTATCCCTGAACACACTGTTAGGATCAATGCCCCTGTTCTGCAGACTCGATTTTATTTGTTCAATCATCCCCCGGGAGATCGCTGTATCTTTCCTGGGCTCGGTGAACTCCGCATAGACCAATTGCAGAGCTGCCTCCAGGTCTTTGCGGGTGGATCTTCCCCTGATCCCTTCGAAACGTTCGTTGATATACGGACGCACGTTTAGCTGCTTCCCTTCCAGGTATTTATCCAACTCGCCCGGATCATAATTGCCTACGCCGTTGGCAGCGATGAGCTCCGCAGCATTGGCCGCGCTCTCAAAGTCAGAATCGTTATACAAAGAAGTCCCCCCGCATGCGAAGCCGCCGAATACGATCGCCTCATTCTTAAATTCGGTAGGTTTCAAGACTACCTTAACCCCATTGCTTAAAGTAAGCGTAGTGAGGTTCAGCGCTGTATCCTGCTGTTCGCTCCTTATTTGACCGGGTACCGGTTCCGATGAAAGTAATGACCGGGTACTGACAGAATCCTTGTAGGGCAGGAGCTTTTCATTAGCGACTTCCTTTAGCCAGTTATCCACCGCCGCTTCATCCGGAAGAATGCGCTTATCTTTTTCGGGGGCCATGACAAGAATATCCCGGTTGACATCTGCGATGTATTCCCGGCCAAGGTCGTTCACGTCAGTTAAGTTGATCGCCGGCAGTTCCGTTCTGGTCAGCCGGTATTCTACGGATATCCCCGGTGATGCCACACTGTCGAGGAAATAGGCCTGGTATTCTTTCACGTAGCTGGTTGAATTGGTCTTATCCTTCTCCTTCAATGCGTCCTCCATTCCGGAAAGATAAGCGGCTTTCGCGCGTTCCAGTTCCGCCGGAGTGAAGCCAAAGCGCCGCACTCTTTCGGTTTCCCGCCAAACCGCTTTGAAGCCTCGTTCCAGTTCGCCCGGCTTGGCGACCACATTGACGTCGTAGTTGTCCAGCCCTCCGATAAAGTCGGAAATACTTGCCCCGCCCTGCACAAACGGCGGATCGGCCTGGCGGGAAAGGGCGGCATACCGATAATCCAGCATTTGGTTGAACAAATCGGTGATTATCCCGGTCTTATAGTCAGCCGCCGACTTCAGCGGCGGCTTTTTATGTTTGATGATGACTTCGGCAACGGTGGCGGGCATTTCCTTATCCGTTACCGCGACAAAACTATTCCTTCCGCTTAACGCCACCCTGTATTTTGTCCTTGGCCGTTCAGGTGCGGGATTCTTCAAATCGCTGAACCTGGCCCTGACCACCTTTTCCAGGCTGTCCACATTGATATCGCCTACAATGATCAATGCCTGCAGGTCGGGCCGGTACCAGTCATGGTAGAATCGCGCGATGGCAGGACGCTTAAAGTTGTCCAGTACCGTATCGATCCCGATGGGAATCCGGACCGCATACCGGGAACCATTCAATAGGACAGGCCAGTATTGTCTTTGCATTCTTTCAGCCGCCCCCTTTCCGAGGCGCTTTTCTTCCAGCACCACTCCGCGTTCCTTATCGATCTCGATAGGGTCCAGCAGCGCCTCGTGGGCCCAGTCGCGCATGATCGCGATGCCTCCGATTAATAGCTGCGGATCATCCGATGGAATTGGCAGTTGATAGACGGTCTCATCAAAGCTGGTATACGCATTGATATCCGCGCCAAACCGGACCCCCGCTTTTTGCAGATAGTCGACGAGTTCATTGTGCGGAAAGTGCGCGGTGCCGTTGAAGTTCATATGTTCCATGAAGTGCGCCAACCCCCGCTGGTCTTCATCTTCGAGCACCGAACCCGCTTTATTGACCAGGTACATGACCACCCGGTTCTTCGGTTCTTCATTATGGCGGATGAAATAGGTGAAGCCGTTCGCCAAATGGCCCATGCGGACCGCAGGATCCAATGGTAACGGTTGGGCGTCAGCGGCATAGAACATAGCCGGAACCAGGCCGGCGAGAATAAGAAATTTGATACGCATGTAATTTTTATTTTTCAGAATGTCTTTGAACGTTGTTTTGCGTGAAAAGCATCTCCAGAATGCCCTCCTTCTCAATAATGATCATCCCCTGCCTGTCGGCTGTTATCCCTTCTTCCAATTGATAGGTATAGCGCGGTGTCGTTCCCTCCATCACGGTAGCCAAATAGACGAATCGGATATTGCTGCACTTTCTCCGCAATGCCTCACCTACCTCTATAATATGCGTGGAGATCATGAAAAAGCAATTCCGATAGGCGGAAAAGGCTTCCGTCACCGCCAGGGTAGCATCATACGCGTCTTTCACATTAGTGCCTTTGAACAGTTCGTCGAAGAGGACGATCATGTCTTTGGAGCCGCTTACTTCCTCCGCGACCTTCTTTACGCGCAATACCTCGGCATAAAAGTGGCTGTACCCCATCTTAAGGCTATCGGGTACATTGATTGACGAGTATATGCCATCTTTTATGGAAAACTCCATCTCTCTTGCCGCCACCGGGAAACCCATATGCGCCAGATACAGGGCGATCCCAAAGGATTTCATCAAGGTCGACTTCCCGGCCATGTTGGCGCCCGTCAAAAAAATCATATTGCTTTCCCGGCTGAAGGATAGGGTATTCCCGACAGCGATGGCTAAGGAGGGATGGGACAGTTGCTCCGCATGGATCCAATTTCGCTCTTTTGGTAACGCGTTGGCGTAAGAGAAGTGATGCGCTGCTGCAACCTGGCCTACGGCAATGGATACGTCCAGGTAATGGAGGATCACTATCAACATTTCGAGTGGCGCGCGCAGGGTATGCCTTAGCAAATGGTCCCACCGGGTCAAGGGGAAGAACGTAAGACGGCCGGAGGCTTTTTCGCTGCCGAGCCAATCCAGCCGCTTGTCTTCGACTATCTTTCTTGCCAGCAAAACCTGATCCCGATACGGAGTGTCGCCGTCCCGTTCCAGCTCACCGAATAACTCGCGACAGGCAGTCAATATGGCTATCGTGCTTTGAAGCCCGTGTTGCAAGGCCGCATACTGCTCGTCCTTTACGACCCATCCAAGCACCAGTTTGCGAAAATTGCCCAGCATCGCCGAAAGCAAATTCGTAGCCGCAGCGCCCTCCAGGTAACTGCTCATGTCTTCAACAGCAGCTGCGTCGAATGGAAAGCTCAGCGACTTCTGCTGAAAATAGTGAAAAATGCGGCTGCGCTTATTGATTTCCTCCGGATCGGACAGGGGGTTGGAAAACATATATTCCAGCAGCTTTTCCCCGCCGGCCGTCCGCACCTGGTTGAATAGGCTGAAAATGGAGCCGGGCCTGAACTTACCCGTTATTCTCAGGTCATCGAGGGTTTGTCTGTCTGCGATGAAACTCATCTTGTGCCCGGTTTTCCTTTTTTCAACAATTCAATAATTCCTTCGTTTCGGATGATCACCATGCCATGTCTGTCAGCCGTGATCCCTTCTTCCAGCCGGTAGCTATAAACCGGGGTGTTTTTATCCAAGGTGGTCGGGAGATAGATGAAGCGGATATTTTCCGCCCGGTCTTTCAAGACCTCGCCGGCTTCGACGATATGGGTGGAAATGACGAACAGGGAGTTTCGTTTCTGCGCAAAGCCCGCCGTGATAGCAATGGTCGCCTCGTACGCATCTTTTACATTGGTTCCTCTGAAGAGCTCATCGAAGATCACAAACAGGTTTTTACGCATGCCCAGCTCCCGGGCCACCTTTTTCACCCGGAGTACTTCCGCATAGAAATGACTGACACCAGTACCAAGGTCATCGGGGAGATTGATCGTCGTATACATACCATCCCGAACCGAGAAGGCCATCCGGCTTGCCGCGACTGGGAAACCCATATGGGCAAGGTACATAGCCGTTCCCAGCGATCTCATAAAGGTGGATTTCCCCGCTTGGTTCGCCCCGGTCAAAAAGACAAGGTTCCCCCGGGCTGTCAACCGGAGATCGTTCGGTACCGGGTCGGTTAACTGCGGATGATAAATTCCTTCCAGCTCCAGGCTATTGTTTTCTCCCGCCATGGCTTCCGGAAATACAAACCCGCGCTTAACTGCGATGCGGCCTACCGAGATATACACATCCAGCCGGTAGATGTACTGCAAAAGCAGGTGGAGTTTTTCCCTGTTCCGAAACCTTAGCTGGGTATCGAGCCAGGATACCGTAGCATAGGGCAACCTGGTCTTATTGGGTTCCGGCAGGGCAGCCAGGGCGGGATCTGCCAGAAGGCCTACAATAACCGACAACTCCGGCTGGTAAGCGGCGGCGGACGCGAGCGCAGCCGTGAACTCGCGCAGGTCGCGGACAATAGTCAGCATCGCCATAACCCCGGCGTACACGAATTTATATCCGCTGTCCGCGGCGATCAGATTGTTGAATTTATACGCTATGCCTTCCCCGCCATGGGATAATTTTGACCGTTCATCCGTGTTGGCCAGATATTGTTCCGCCACGTCGAAAAATTCGGTATCGAAAGGGAAGGAGGGATGCGCCGAGAAATACCGGATCATCCCGCTCCGCGTGTTAATGGCATCCGCATCCGACAAGGGGTACCGGAACATGCTTTCCATCAATTCTGCGCCGCCCCTTGTAAAGGTGTGGTTGAACATCGCGTACACGGATGCCCCCGCATCTCTGCCGAAAATATTAAGATCGTCCATCGTTTGTTGATCGATCGCGAATGGCATCTTCATTTCCTTTTACGCCTGATTAGAAATATCGCGGCAAACACCAGCAGGAGCCCGGGCAATATCCCCAGGTAAATGACGCTCATGGCTTTCATCGCCGGCCTGGTCAAATTGACCCGGATATCTTTGGGGTCCGGGCGGCTGGCATCGACCGGGAACTGGCCATAAGTGAACCACCCGATCAACTCCGCATCAAACAGGAAATTTCCCGTATTCCGCCGTTTCACTTCCGCGGTGCTGAGGAAGTCGGCATCACCGGTGATCACTATCCGTTGCTCCCTGCCGTGGACATTCCTTGTCAGTGCCAGCGCCGTAGGAATGCTGCCATGGTAATCGCCGCCGGCGGCGGAATACATGATATCCGCCGAATCCAACACCACTTTTCCCTTTTTATTCCAGGTGTCGTTCGGGTTGGTCATTAGCAGCGGTTGAATGGTATAAGGTCCGTTGCGGGTATAGGTTAACCCCGCCGCGCCCGGCATGGTGACGCCCGAACTGTCCTTCCATAGGGGTTCGAGGTCGTTTGATAACCCTGCCCCCGCCCCCGTCAAATACGTCTTTATCATGTTCGGCGGGAAATCCTTGCTCTTTTGGATCAGCAGTCCATCCATCATCTGGACACCCAACGGCTGAATAAGGGGGTTGAGAATATTTTGCTTACCCGGTTCGCCGGCGATCAACAGGTTGCCTCCCCCGTCAATATACTTTTGGATCTTCGCAAGCGCGGCCGGCGTAAAGTTCGTCCGGGGGTCGGCGATGACCAGGGCGGCAATATCCCCTGGTATCTCCCGATCATTCAGGGAGATCGTATCCATATCGAATCCCTGATTAACCAGGGCATAGCGAAAAGTGATCTCGCTGGTCAGCCGCATATAATCCTTGTCCCCGGCCTTATCGATGCCGCGTTCGAATTCCCCTTCCGCAAAGACGATCCTTGGCAGCTTTACCGTCAGGCGCTTCAACGCGGCCGCCGTCTCCTCTTCGTTCGGAAATACGGTGATATCGTCAAACAGCCTCAGGAACGTGGTTTTATCTTTGAACTTGAGCTGCATCACATACCGGTTCTGTTCAGGACGCAGATCCACGGTCTTCCTGATCTCCTCCGGAGTTTTGAAATCGGCCAGGTCCTCCTGGTAGGAACCGGTATATCGTTTTGCGATCTCCCTTAGACTTTTCCCCGGATACTGCTCGGACAATTTCATCCTCGCGTCAAAAGGGGTATCGTAATAATAAACGTATTTCAGTTGGATGTTCGGCTTGAACCGTAAATAGGGTTCCCATCGGTCGAAGTCCTCATTCCGCTTCTCTGGACTCCCCCGCCAATAACGTTCGTCAAGCAGGTTGATATACGACGTAACTACGAGGGGCTCGTTGCCGATCTCTTTGATCACGCGTTGCGTATTCGGCGCCAGCGTTTGGGTTTTGCCGGCGGTAGCATCATAATAGCCGATAAGGCCGGGGACTGAGCTGATATAGCCTGCCACGAGCGCCAGGACAAAGACGATACCATAACGGGCCGCGATCGCCACCACAGACCGGGTCTCCCGCCCGGACTGAAGCCGGATGATACTAAAGCGGAGGAACATCGCGGTAATGATCACGAAATACAGGATATCCTTGGTATTGTACAGACCCCGGATCAAATGATCGGTACGGCCGGCGATGGAAAGGAAATAGGTGAGCCCCCTTACAAAATCAACGCCCTGCCATACCGTTCCGACATAGCCAAGGATCGCGAAAATAACCAGCGTGCTGATGGCGGCGACGACCTGGTAGGCGGTAAGGCAGGAAACGAAAAGGCCGATAGCGGCATAGGTGCATAACAGCAGGTAGATCCCCACCAGGCCAGACAGCAGCAACCCGCTGTCGGCCACGCGGATATTGAAAATGCCGGTGACCGCAATCAGGGAAAGGATAAGGATCAGCAACAGGTTATAGGCCATCATGGCCATGAATTTGCCGAGCACGATCTCTCTGACCTTGATCGGCGAGGAGTAAAGCAGCTTGATGGTGCCGCTGCTGACCTCCCGGCTGATCAGCCCCATGGTCAGTAAGGGGAGATA
The DNA here is from genome assembly GCA_035948015.1 of Puia sp. Lineage (GTDB taxonomy): Bacteria > Bacteroidota > Bacteroidia > Chitinophagales > Chitinophagaceae > Puia. The sequence continues at coordinate 11,386 of DASZJO010000022.1, read as the reverse complement.
TAGATATACCTTGGAGAGGATGACACTGTACAATCCGAATTGCCCGCTGAACAGACTGGCGGTCAGGAATTGCAGCTCTCCCAGGTAGGCGCCGCCCAAATTTTGAACCGTGAGGAAATAACTCACATGATCGGTATATTCCAACCCGCATTGGAACAGGAAAACGACCGCCAGGAACCAGGCGATGGGCGAATAGAAGAGGGTATTGAGCTCGAGTTTTGCTATCCGGAACGCTGTTCTCATGGGTTATCGGTGTTTGGGTTTCTGTGACAATTGGGCGAATATCTCATCTATCGAACTCTTGTCCAGGCTGATCTCCCGTAATTGCCAGCCCTTGTTTACGCTGGTTTCCACAATTCTTTCCATGATCTCCTGGTCACGGTCAAAAAATATCCGCACCTGCCTCTCGGTCAAAAACTCCACGCTTGTCACTCCGGCTATCCGCTGCAGTTCTTCCGCTGCGGGTGGGTTGTTCAGCTGAACCAGCACGCTATGCGGCTCGATGTAATTATTAAACGCTTCCATCGTATCCGCGAAAACGATCTTCCCGCCTTCGATCATCGTGATCTCATTACACAGGACCTGCACTTCCGACAGGATATGCGAGGAGAAGATCACCGACCGGTCAGCAGCGATCTCCCTGATCAGCGCTCTTACTTCCACGATCTGGTTGGGGTCCAGGCCATTCGTGGGTTCATCCAATACCACTAATTTTGGCCGATGGATGATCGCCTGGGCTATCCCCACCCGCTGGCGGTAGCCGCCGGATAAGTTTTTGATGAGCCTCTTACCGAAATGCGTAATGCCGCAGCGTTGCTTGGCTTCGTCCAGCGCGGTTTTAACCTTCCGCTTTGGCATCAGCCGTAACAGGGCGCAGAATGTGAGGTATTCATCCACGGTCAGGTCCATATAGAGCGGCGGGGTCTGCGGCAGGAAACCAAGCAGCTTCTTGGCGGCTTCAGGCTCTTCCTGCATATTCATGCCGTCTATAAAGACCTTACCCTCGGTTTGATTCAGCACCCCGCACAGGATGTTCAGGGTGGTGGACTTGCCTGCCCCGTTGGAGCCAAGCAGCCCGGTTATCCCGGCCTGACCGATTTCCAGGTTGATATCGCGTATTGCCCAGGAGCTGTTGTACCGATGCGACAGATGCACTATTTTCAGGATCGGATGTTCCATGAAGGATATTATTTAATGACCGGCATTTAATAACCGGCGTTTTGGGTTAGGAACGGATTTCTTTGTAACTCGGGTAGCGGAATCGGATACAGGGAATCGGTGGCAGTCCAGCCGGCCTTCTCCGCGCCTAACACGGTATTGATCGTACCGGTCCTGTTCAGGTCATACCAGCGATTACCCCATTCACAGAATAATTCTACCTGTCGTTCATGTGCAATGGCCGCCAACACGGAAGCTGGGTTGGCCACGCCGGCATAGGGCAGCAATCCTGCCCGCTGGCGGATCAGATTCAAGTCGGCAATGGCGCTCGCCAATTGATTCCCGCCGATCTCCGCCTCGGCCTCGGCGCGGATCAGGTACAATTCCGCCAACCTGAATATCATGTAGTCTTCCACGGGAGTAGCCGAAGCAAGCGTGTTCTTGTACTTGAATGGATAATAATAGGTCATATTACTGCCATTCACATTCACGGTGTCGATCGCTGTCCAGTCCTGCAGGCGCTGATCACCCGCCTCGAACGCATTCAGCAGACCGGTGTCCAATGAATAGGAGGGTACGGTATTGACATAGGGAATAAATAGGGCCGCCTCGTAGGTTTGGGTGTAGGCGCTATTGGCCGGTAACTGCCAGATCGCCTCGTTGCTGCCGTCCAGGAATACGGTATTGAGGTCTGTATTCAGACTGTAGGACCCGGAACTGATCACACTGCTTGCCGCATTTTCCGCATTTTGCCATTGCCCGGTGTATAAATACACTTTGGCGAGCAGGGCATCCGCGACGTACAGATTGGGGCGTGCCGTGCCGGCCGAGGGGTAGGCTGCCGTCAGCAGCTGTTGGGCGCTCGTCAGGTCCGTGATGACCTGGGCGTAGATTTGGGCGACGGACGCCCGCGGAAGGGATTCGCTGACATGGTAGTCCGCGGTGGTAACCAACGGTACCGGCCCGAACAGATTCACCAGGTGAAAATAACACAGGGCGCGGTCGACCTCGAGTTCCCCGGTCAATTGCTGCTGCAGCGCGGAACTGATGGCGGTGCTTCCGGCGATGCCGCTCAGGCAGACATTGATTTGATATAAGGAACTGTAGCCGCTGCTCCAGAGAAAATCGTCATTGGTATTCGTATTCCTGATCGCGTTCTCATAAAATTGAAGATCGCCGGGTTGGTTGGTCGGCGCGGGAACAAGCTCATCGCCGGTAAGGCCGGTACAAATGGTTACCAGGCCGTCCAGCAGCGTGCCGGACTGTTCAGCGAGACCAAAATTGGTATAGATTCCCGCCACAGCGCTCATGATGTCGCTGCTATCCGCAAATACGGAACTGCTGGGAATTTCGTTGGAAGGGTTAGGCGGTATCCGGAGCAATTTTGTGCAGGAAGTAAGCGTGACCGCCAGGAACGCAAGGGCCGCCAGGAACGGCAGGGCTGCCAACCATTTAATATTTTGTGAAAGGCTGAACTTTTTCATGATGCTGACTTGTTAAAAATTAAGGGACAAACCGCCTACGATCGTGCGTTGCAGCGGCAGGCTGAACAATTGGCCGGCCAATTCGGGGTCGCCCACTTTATACTTCGTTATAAGGAGGAGGTTTTGCGCGTTGAGATAGAATTTGCCATTCTTAATATCCATTTTCTTAAGGAAAGCGGCAGGTAAGCTGTAAGAGAGGGCCAATGTTTTAAGCCGGATATAGGAGGCATCGCTATAAGCTCCCGAGGAAAATCCAAAATAGCCGCCGGCCGCGGAAGCGGCGCTTGAGAAGCTGGCGGTCGCACGTTCCACATCCGTTATATCGCCTGGCTTTTGCCAGCGGCTGAGCACGGCGGCCGGTTCGTTGCTAAAGCCGCCGGGATTGTTCGCCTGCGGATAAATGCTATACAGATAATTGAGCCCTGTTTGTTTCGTAAATTGAAAAGTAAAAAACAGGCTTAGCTTTTTGTAGGTAACGGTATTGGCCAGGGCCCCGGTAAATCGCGGATCGAGGTCGGCAATGGGCTCGAAATCGCCACCCTGCGAGGCAGGACCGTAGTTGGGATTATAGGTGACGGCGCCCTTTGCGGTATAGAATTCAAAAACGCCGGTTTGGGGGTTTACGTCTTTGTATCTGAATCCCATGACCTCGTTGACCGATTTTCCGACGGTATACAGGGTGGCGTAAGATGAATTCGCCAGACCGGGGAAAGCCACCAATTTGTTGGTATGCCCTGAAAGATTGAAGTTTGTCGTCCATTTAAAATTCCGGCTGATGATGTTGTCGGAATTGAGTGTAAATTCCAGACCCCGGTTTTGCACGGTCGCGCTGAAATTCTCCAGCACGGAATTGAAACCGGTTTGACTCGGGAGCGTATAATCCGTCAGTTGGTCGCCCACCCGGTTCTGGTACCAGGTCGCATTCATCAGCAAGCGGTTATTCCAAAATCCAAGGTCAAGCGCGAAATTGAATGATCTTTTCGTATCCCAACTATAATCCGGGTTATATAAATTCAACGGCACGTAGGGACGGGTTCCCTGGAACGGTTCCACGCCCGGGATATTGACCGGTTGCCAGAAGGCCTGATACAGATACGGCGAGATCGCGTCTGAGCCGTTCGTACCGTAGGTCGCCGACAACTTTCCAAAACTGATAAAGGGAAGCGCGGACTTAACGGCTTTTTCTGTCGAAAATATCCAGCCCAGGCCGGCAGATCCGAAATTGCCGAATTGCCGCCCCGGCCCAAAATTACTGGAGCCATCCCTGCGGCCCGTGAGGCTTACGATATATTCCTGGTCGTAGATGTAGCCGATCCGTCCGAACGCCGCGACATACTTGTAGATGTACCCGGCCTCGTTGGCGGTAATGGTTGACGCACCGGATATCGATCCCAGCAAGGCATCATCCGTGTAGCCATACCCGCTGAGTTGGGTATTGTCATTGGTATTCTTTTTATACGTACCGCCGATGAGCGCCGTCAGCTGACCTTTTCCAAAGTTGTGCTTGTAATCCAGCTGCGGCTCCACATTGATGGTTTCATAGGTATTGGTGGCGAACATGGCGTAGGACATCGGGGTAAACCGCGTGGGATCCATGGAAGACATCGGGAACTGCTGGGCTTCATTGGAGTTGAAATGGTTATACCCCAAATTGACACTGAACTGGAGACCGGGAGTGATCTGGTACCCGATGCGCAGGACATTGTTTGCATCGTAGGATTGCAGCAGGCTGGGTTGCTTGAGGTGGCTGTAATTTTGAAACCGGGACAAACTAACTCCTTCATAATTCCATACCAGGTTACCGTGTGGATCCAGCAGATCCGGGTAATTGGGTGGGGTTAAAATAGCGTTGGTAATGTTGGGCGCCGCGGATGAATTATTCCGATCGTAGGCATAATCATACCCGAAATCAATGGTCAGCCGGTTATTCATTGCGCTATGGTGAAACGCGCTATGCAGGGTCAGGCGGTTGTCGGCAAAATCTCCGGGGAAGTTGAACGTGGCGCGCGTAAAGCCGCCGGAAACGATGAACGTGGTAGCGGGGCTGCCACCGGATACGCTGACATGGACATCCGTGTTATTGGAGGCCTTACCCTCATACTGGTGAAACCAGTCTGTATATTTTGTTGGACTGAACACGAGCAGATCGGGGTATTGGGCCGGATTGGCACCCGCCAGACTGATACCGTCGTTGTTCAGCGCCTCGTTCCTCAACGCAAGATACTGTTGCGTGTTGAGCATCTGCACCTGGCGCGTGATCACGTTGACCCCTGAATTGACGACAGCATCCAGCTTCGTCGGACCGGGTTTGCCCTTTTTGGTCGTGATCAGGATCACCCCGTTCGCACCCTGGGTTCCATAGATCGAGGTAGCATCCGCATCTTTCAGCACACTGATGCTTTCTATATCGGCCGGGTTTATACTGTTGAAGGGGCTGACACCGCCATAGAAATTATAGTCAGACGTTCCCGCGAGCGACTGCAATACATTTATATTGGCGTTTTGCGGCGCAAACGGCACGCCATCTACGATGAACAGCGGCTGATCGTAGGGGTTAAAATAGGCGTTGAGATTGCTTTGTATGCTGTTCTGACCTCTGATCTGTACCTGGATCGCCGCGCCGGGATTTCCGCTTGTCGGCGTGATGACCAGTCCCGGCACCAGCCCTTCCAATGCCAGCAAAGGATTCTCCACCGGCTGCCGTTCAATCTCTTCGGACGTCACGGTTGCGACGGAGCCGACATTGAAACGCCGGATCGTATTGCCGTAGGCGACGATCTGCACCTGGTCAAGCGGGGAGCTGGCGATATGCATCACCAGGTGAAGGCTGGCGGGGCCCGCGTCCGCTACGACTGTCCGCACCAATTTTGCGTAACCGATATGGGTGACGACCAGGAGGTATTTGCCGGCAGGTACATTATTAAAAGTGAAAATGCCCTTATTATCCGTCAGGGTAAAGAATTTTGTACCCTCCAGCGAAATATTGGCGCCGACGATGGGAACCCCGAGAGTATCGGTTAAGCTGCCGGTAAGACTGGAGAGATTGCTGGGCAAGGGTTTGAGACCCGACGCGGCTGTGGCGGCGGGTTCAGCACGGTTGATCACGACGGTATGACCGACGATCGTATAGCTCAACGGCAAACCGCGGAGCACTTGTTTTAAGGCCTGGTCCAGTTCGACATTGTGCAGTTCCGGGCTTACTCTTATATTCTCGACCAGCTTGTCCTTGTAAAAGAAGGAGTAACCGCTTTGCTTCTGAATCGCGGTGAATACTTCGGAGAGTTTCATATTGGTGCCGGAAAGACTGATCTGCGGGAGCGCCCTTGCGGACAGCTGAACACAGGCTAAAGTCATCAAAATCGGCAGTGCAGCCCGGGCACAAGATCTTATTTCCATACTTTTTTACAGTTTGGGTGAATCGCGTGGATGTCTGTCGAACGATAGGATGTACTACGGTGTAATGATAAGGCGTCCCGCGATTTTTCCATCGCCGGGCTCGATCCTAAAATGAACGTCTCCAAGCTGCAGGATCTTCAACATTTGAGTGAGGCTTTCATTCCGGCTGACCTGCCCGTCGAACGCATCATCCGGCACGTTGCCTTCGTAAACTACCCCGATATTATACCACCTGCCTAACTGGCGCATCAATTCCTTAAGGTTGGTTTTTGCGAAATAGAACTGACCTTTTGTCCAGGCGACCACTTCGTTGGTGTCGGCGGGCTGGATGTCGATATTACGACCCGCACCGGTGATCGCTTGCTCACCTGGTTGTAAGGCCCGCGTTAAACCGCTTCTGCTCACCTCGACACTGCCCTCGATCAAGGTTGTCCTGATCACGGTCTCGTCGTCATACGCGTTTATATTAAACGTAGTGCCGATATCTTTGATGGTTTGACCTTTCACCAGCACATAGAAGGGCATGGCTGCATTGTGCTTTATATGAAATTGAGCCTCGCCGCTGATCAGCTCCACTTTACGCTGATTGCCGACGAAGCGTTCAGGGTAACGTAGTTTCGAATCGGCGTTTAACACGACACTGCTGCCATCCGCAAATCGGATTTCGTGTTGACCGCCGCGTGGGATGATCAACGTATCATAAGTTACTTCCTCAGCGGCGGCGGCGTTGCTTACACTGGAATAGGTCAGCTGCCCGGCAGCATTCTTATTAATGGCCACATTTTCCTGCGTAGTGATCACCCCATTGCGCAGGCTATCGAGAACATACTTTTTGCCTTCGGCATACAGGATTGCCTTGTTGCCACCCGGAGCGATGTCGATTGGTTGTTGTTGAGCCGTTTGCGGAGTGGATGATTGATGACGGGCAAAGTAACCCCCCGCAAAAACACAGAACAGAACGGCAGCCGCTGCCGCGATCCGGGGCCAGATCCGGTGAACCGTAGGCGGCTGCCTTAGGGGTAATCCTTTGCTGATCAGCGCGAGATTTTTGTCAAGATCATGATCGCTTATCTCCTGACCGCTATCCAGCGCCTTTCTGTTATACCAGCTTTCAAGGATTCCCTTCTCCTCGTCGGTAAGGGTTCCCGATCTATACTTTTCCAATAAGGCGATGATTTGCTGATCGTCCATCATATAGATAAGACGGGAAGGGGCTGAGAAGGTAGTAGAAGAAAAAGAGAATTTATTAAAGGAAGGGAAGGAAAAGGCGCAATAGATTCACTTTCAACCGCAGGATCTTAACGGCATTGTAAACCTGCTGCTTAACCGTCTTATCGGAAATGTTCAATTTCAGGCCTATCTCTTTATAGGAAAGATCTTCATGCCGGCTTAACTCGAATACTTCGCGCATTTTTCGGGGTAATGCGGCAATTTCTTTCTCGATGATCGCTGCCAGTTCCTCTGCCCGGTTCTGTTCATCCGCAACATATTGGCCTGCTTCCACAAAGTCCCGGATCGAATTGACATATCTGGCGATGACCTTTTGGTGGGCGATGCGATCGAAGATGCGGTTACGGAGCGAATGATACAGATAGGCTGCCAGCGAGGTCTTGATCGTCAGCGTATCCCTTTTTTGCCACAAGGCCAAAAAGATGTCCTGGATGACATCGTTTGCGTCGTCCGGGTCTTGCAGCATCCGGAAAGCATGTTTATATAGGATGGTTTTATAGCGTTCAAAGATTTCCGTGTACGCCGATTGATCCCCTTCCTTCAAAAGGGCAGCCAGCCTGGTATCCGGGAAGGATGGATAGAGCGCCATAACCAATTAATTGTAAGTCTAAATTACAATTTAAATGAAAATTCATAGAAAAATAATAACGCAACCCGTTTCTAAAGACTGAACATGTCAATAAAAAAGCAGTTCGGGATACGCTATAGCTTTTGATCTTAGCATTCTTTTATATGCTTTTCATCCTTTCTTCCCCTAACTTTATAGGATTAAACCTACCTATGGTCTCCATTGTCGAAAGCTCCCGCGACACCCGCAGCACTCTCCTCTACAACGAGGAAAAGCTGGAACAAAATAAAGCCATCTTTCTCGGCGCCTTCAACTATTGGCAGGAGGATAGCCAATTGACTGTTGACGACAAGCTCCAACGCCTGCGTGATCTAACCGCGCTAAATGAGCGCAGCCAGGCCAATACCATCCATTTCTCCTTGAATTTCCATCCGGCCGAACAGCTCGACGACCGAAAGATGCGTCAGATCGCCCGTGAATTCCTCCAAAAAGTAGACTTTGGCGACCAACCCGCGCTGGTATATCGCCATATTGACGCCGGTCATCCCCATGCGCACATCGTAACGGTGAATATTCGCCCGGACGGATGCCGCATCGACAACGACAAGCGCGCGCCGCACCATCTTCAAAAGGTTTGTGCCGAATTGGAACAACGCCACAGTCTAATGCCGGCCAGGATGCATACCGCTATGAATCATCGGCGGGAAGAACAGCAAGACACCCAACGACTCGAGTACGGAAAGACCCCCACAAAGACGGGTATCGAGACCGTCCTTGCCGATGTACTCCACAATTATAATTATACTACGCTCGAAGAGCTCAATGCGGTGCTCAAGCTTTATCACGTCCAGGCCGACCGTGGCAGCGAATACGGTCAAATGTACCGCGACAGGGGATTATATTACCGCATGATCGACGAAAGGGAAATGAAGGTCGGTGCGCCTATCAAGGCCAGCTCGCTTGAAAATAAGCCAACCCTCGATTTTCTGGAGAATCGATATCTCACCAACCGGTTAACCCGGGAACAGGATGTTGAAAGGATTCGGAATAAGGTTCTGATTTCATTAAAGATGGGCGATACCTCCAGTCTCGGTACCTGGAAGGAAAGTCTGAACCGTGAGCGGGTGGAAGCAGTGACCCTGCGGGTACCGATCAGACGCAAACACGCACCGGTAGAGGAGGAGCACCAGAAAAAACCATCGATCCAACCCTTCGATGGTCACGGCTTTTATTATGTCGACTTCGAGACCCGTACCATCGTCCGCGATACGGAACTTGGCCCCAAATACACCGCGGAATCGATTATGCGGGAAACCGGCCTCGGCAAACAGCTGGAAAGACATGCGCTCAACCGCCAGTTGGACCTCCAACCGGGACAACGCGCCCTGCTGGGACAGACCGACCCCGATCCCCGACAAAAACTACTGCTGCTCCTTGACCTGTCGCGACAGCATGATCAAATCGTCGCCGATCGTTTGGCACAAGAGCGAGAATTGCGGCAGGGGCACAGGCTCCGACTGTAACATTTTCGCCGCCCTGCGATCGGAATGACAACCCCGCACACCCGTTGCCTCGAATCCGTACACTCCCCGCCTCGCCCGAATAACCAACCAATTGAAAAGCAAAATTTTGCGCAACTGGCATTTTTTTTGGCGGAAAACCCTTGCATCCCACAAAATCATGATCAACAACCTGCTCGTCACCGCCTGGCGGAGCCTCACCCGCCACGCAGCATTCTCCCTGATCAATATCCTGGGCCTGGCCCTCGGCCTTGCCTGCAGCCTGCTCATCATCCTGTGGGTGCAGGACGAGCGGAACATGAACGCATTTCATGCCAATAATGCCGACCTCTACGACGTCTATGAGCGCGTCTTTTCCGAGAACAAAGTAGAAGGAGCCTACTCGACCCCCGGCGTTCTGCCCGCCGAGCTGAAACGCCGCCTCCCCGGGATCCGTTACTCCACCGCCTTCGACCCCAACCAATCTGCTACATTCCAGACGGGCGATAAGATCATCACAATGTCAGGCGCTGCCGCCGACTCGGATTTCTTCAAGATGTTTACCTATCCAATCCTCGAAGGCACGGCGGCCGGTGCACTCGACGCCCCCGATAAGATCGCGATCTCCCGGAAAATGGCAGTTGTATTCTTTGGCAGCCCCGCTGCCGCAATCCACCAGTCCATTCGCTACAACAACGCCAACGTATTCCGGATCGCCGCCGTCTTCGAAGACCCGGGGACCAACAGCTCGGATCGATTTGACTACATCCTCAACTGGCCTTTTCACTTAAAAGTAGTAGACTGGCTGAATGAATGGATCTACCGCAGCCCACATACCTATATCCAACTCCAACCCGGCGTCAACCCTTCAACCATGGACGCCAAGGTCCTTCACTTCATGGATCCCTACCTCGCCAATTCCCGCGAAGGCGCAGGCTTCCATATCGAACTCGGGCTTCAAAAATTCGACGAGACATATCTCCGGTCTAATTTCAGGAACGGCTATCCGGCCGGCGGCCGCATCGAATACGTTCGGTTATTCACTATCGTGGCCATCGTTATCCTGCTGATCGCCTGCATCAATTTCATGAACCTGAGTACGGCGCGATCGGTCAAACGTGCGAAGGAGGTCGGGATCCGAAAGACCATCGGCGCGGCGCGTATCTCGCTGATCGGTCAGTTTATCGGCGAAGCTTTGCTGATGGTCTTTATTTCGACGGCCCTCGCCCTTTGTCTGGTAGCCTGCATCCTGCCGCTGTTCAACACCGTCACGGCCAAACAGATCAGCCTGCCCCTCACGCATCCTGCTTTCTGGGCGCTGGTCGCAGTGCTCATCCTTGTCACCGGCGTCACAGCCGGCAGCTATCCTGCCCTTTTTCTGTCAAGCCTCCGCCCGGTAAAGGTCCTCAAAGGCACATTAAAATTCAGCCCGACCGCCTTCTGGCTCCGAAAGGGATTGGTGATCTTCCAATTCACACTCTCCATTCTGCTGATCATCGGAATGATGGTCATCTCCCGTCAGGTCAACTTTCTTCAGACAGTCAACCTTGGTTTCGATCGCAGCAACCTCGTTTATATGCCTATTCAGGGTGACCTTTGGCAAAAATTTCCTGCTTTCAAGGCCGGGCTCTCCGGCATGCCGGGTATTCAGGCAGTAACCCGCACCGATCAGCCTCCCCAGCAGACTGGCGCACACGCCTATGACATGACCTGGGAAGGCAAAGCACCGGGCGTACGAACGGTCGTAATTCACACCACTGTAGGCTACGGGTGGCTGAAAATGATGAACCTGACTTTACTGCAAGGCCGCGATTTCTCCCCGGAATACCCGACCGATACCAATGCTTATATCATTAATGAGACCGCGTTGAAATTGATCGGCTATAAGGACCCGATCGGCCGCCCGCTCAGCATCTTCGGCCAACATTACAAGATCATCGGCGTGGTGAAGGATTTCCATTTCAAATCCCTCCATGATCCCATCGAACCCCTCCTGATCAACCTGAACGAGCAAATCCACTGGGGTTTCATCATGGTGAAGGCCCGGCAAG